>CAYZAI010000086.1:0-14619 GCA_964476305.1 uncultured Myxococcales bacterium | reverse complement strand
CGGCGAAGGGAAGAAGGTCAAGCCGGCCTACCTGTTCGACGAGGTGGTCGTGAACCTCGGGCTTCTGGCGCTGGTCTTCGACGAACTCGACATCAGCGTGGCCTTCGACGGGCTGGGGGGCGATGTCCGTTTCGCCTATGCCGGCCCGAGACCGGACAGCGAACCCGAGCAGCCGGCGCGGGGTCCGCGGGGCAGGGACCGGCGGGGTGTGCGTGGCGTGAAGGCGGGGCTGACCGCCCAGCCGCAGGCGGCGGAACCCGGGGCGGATGAGACGGCCGAGGAGCAGGCGGACGACGACGAACCGGAGGCCGATGGCGAATTGCTTCTCACGGTCGAGGCCCACGACATCGACCTCGCACAGCTGCAGGAGCTGCGCGCCATGTTGCCTTTGCCCCTCGCCGGGACGGTTGATATCGACATGCGGCTGACTTCCGAGACCGGCAGCTTCGCCGACGCGGAGGGCGAGTTCGTGATGCGGATGGCCGACGTCGTTCTCGGCGCGGGGAAACCCGAGATCGACGTGGGCGGCATGCCGATGACGGTCGATCCCGTATCGGTGGCGTCGATCGACTGCCGCGCACCGGTAACGCAGGGCCTGGTGAAGTTCGAGACCTTCGAGACGAAATCGAACGACCTCGATTTCCAGGTCAAGGGCACCGTCACCCTGGGCGATCCGATCAAGCAGAGCCGGTTCGACCTCTACCTGATGTTCCGGTTCCTGGATGGCTACCTTGCCAAGAGCGAGAAGGCCAAGATGCTGGTCTCGAACATCGACCAGTTCAGCCGCGACTTCAAGCTGGCCCACCGCGAAGACGGATACTGGGGCTTCCGCTACCGCGGACGTGTGGGTCAGAGCCGCTTCACGCCGTCCAAGCTGGCGCCCGGGGAGCAGGCCCAGAAGGCCTCGAAGCGCGGGGCGGATCGCAAGCGCGGGGTCAAGCCCAAGCGAGGCGCAGCCGCGGCAGGGAACCTGCCGTCCGGGCCCGTTGGTATCGGCGAAAGGGATCTCGTTGGCCAGGCTGAGCCAGGGGAGACCCCGGACCTCTCGCCCCCGCCGCGACCCGAGCCAGAACCGATCCGCGAGGTGGACGATTCCGGTGGATCGCCGAAGCCGGGGAACGAGCCGGAGGCGACGGAGGAAGCGGAGGAGGAGGCAGAGGAGGCGCCAGCCCAAGATGAGGAGGAGGCGGAGACGGAAGAGGCTCCCGCCCAGGAGGAGGAGGCGGCGGAGGCAGAGGATGCGCCAGCGGAGGAACCGACCGAGGTCCCTCCAACCGCGGAAGGTGCTGGCGGCGAGGAGACCGGAGGCGAGGGTGACCAGGCCGAGTAGCGACGGCGGCCCCCGGGCGGCGGCGGGAGTCCGGGATCGACGGAACACAGGAGACCAGATGCAGCCACAGGAGCACACCACCAGGCCAGGCCCCTTCGAAACCGGCAGCCGGTTCGAGTCGGGTTCCGAGTACCGGCTCATCGAGCGGCTCGGGCGGGGAGGCATGGGGGAGGTCTGGAAGGCGGAACGCCTGAGCGCCGGGGGACACGTCCAGAAGGTGGCGGTCAAGTTCCTGACCGACACGGGAGGCGCTGCGGCTCTCGACGTCGAAGCCCTGCGGATGTCGCTGCTCAGCCACGACAACATCGTCCCCTTCGTCGATTCCGGGCGCGACCAGGACGGCCGCTTCTTCGTGGCGATGGCCTTCGTCGAGGGGATGGACGTCGACGGCCTGCGGCGCCTGATCGGGCTGGACGGCGAGGCGGTCTATGGGGCCGGCCACATGGCGGTCCGCGTCCCCGAACAGATCGTGGGTTTCGTGCTGTTCATGGTGCTGCGGGCCCTCGAGTACGCCCACACCTTCGACTTCGGCGGCGGGGTTGTGGGCCTCGTGCATCGGGACATCTCGCCGGGCAATATCCTGCTCGACGAGCGCCGCGGGTTCGTCAAGCTCTCGGATTTCGGCGTGGCCGTGGTCATTGGCGACCGGGACGGCCAGCGCCAGATCGCGGGCAAGGTGCCCTACATGGCGCCGGAGGTCCTGGTCGGCGACCTGGCCGACGCCCGCTCCGATCTCTACGCCCTCGGCCTGGTGGCGTACGAGCTGGCCACGGGGTTCAACCCCAACGTCAGGCCCGCGGTGCTCAAGAGTGTCATCGGCACCGTGACCGAGGTGATGCTCTCGGTCGAGAAGCCCTTGGTGCCACCCCACGAGGTGGTGGAGGGCCTGAGCCCGGCCTTCTCGGAGATCGTGACGCGCATGGTCGAGCGGGATCCGGCGGCCCGCTTCCAGACGGCGGGGGAGGTACTGGAGCAGACGAGCGTATACCTCTTCGAGAAGGGGTTCGGGCCCACGACAGCCAGCCTGGTCAAGTACTTCGACGTGATGCGCGAGCCGGAGCGCAAGCTCGAGCCCCAGGAGCGTGGACCCCTGCGCTTTCTCGACTGGCGGCGCGGGATGGCGGCGGTGCGCCCGCCCTGGACGCTCACCGAGCGCGCCGCCCGGGCCGTGGCCGCCGGCCAGAATCCCGCCCGCCTCGAGAACGGCTGAGGGGTTCACGGCCTGCGAACAGTGGTAGTCTGGGCTCGACCGTCGAAGCGGTCCGAAAGAGATGTATCGAAGGATGAAAGGTCACCCGGCGCGGTTGGCCGTGGCGCTGCTGGGGACAGCGCTGCTGGCCTCACCCCTCGCCGCCCGGGACGCGACCGGGCCGCGCAGGCTGCAGGTGCTCCTGGTGGCCGGGCAGGGCGATCCCGAGGGAGCGGCGCGTGAGCAGCGCCTGATCACCGAGCTCCAATTGCAGCTGGACACCATCTCCGTCGTGGTCACCCCGATGGCGGACCGGGGCTTCGAAGCGCTGGCGCCGTCCGGGCAGATCGCCGAGGCCGCGGCGGCAGCCGGGCGCGCGGGGGCGGAGGCGACGGTCTGGGTCTGCGCCGCCGGGGGCGGAGAGCTGGAGGTCCGCCTTGTCCTTCGGGATGGCCGCGAGGCTCTCACGAGATCGGCCGACGCCGACGCCGCGCCCAGCCCCGAGGCGATGCTGGCGACGGCAGTGTGGGAGCTGCTCCAGGCGGAGGGGGTTCCCGTCGAGGAGACGAACGACGCCGGGCCTCCCGCCGCTCCGGCCGCGGAGGACGGGCCTGCCGTCGACGCCGGGACCCCGGAGCCCGAAGAGGACGACGATCCTGTCGCGTCCCCGATCACCTGGGGAATCAGGGCCGCCATCGACAGCGGAGGGGGGATCGACAGCGACACCCCTGCCGCGCTGCTCGGAGGCGGAGCCGCGCTGGAGCTCGAGATCGAGGAAAGCTTTTTCGTCGCGGCCGGTGTCTTCGGTCTGGCGGAAGCGCGCGCCGGCCGGGACGGCGAGATGCGCGTCGCCGCGAGAATCGAGCCGCGCCTGGAGGCGGGGCCGGTGTGGCGTGTGGGCATCGCGCGCCTGGCACCGTTCCTCCGTATCTCGGTTCCGTTCTCGTGGTATCGGATGGCTCTCGAGAATCGGGAGGACTTCGAGATCTGGTACGCGAACGGGCGCTTCGACCTGGGGCTGGCCCTGTCCTTCGGGATCACGCGATCCCTTCGATTCGTTGCGAGTGGCGGCGCCGGGGTCAACCTGATTGTCGAGCGGTTCGAGCGCATTTCCGGAGAGGGCGTCGAGCGGGCGCCGCTCTTCGAGTGGGGGGCGTCGCTGGGGGCGCTGCTGATCCTGTGATCGCGATCGCGACAGGGGACGCGGAAGGATGAAGGGTTCCTGCGCAACCAACTGCCCGGGAGGCGACCGCGTGGACGGGAAGCCGAGGGTCGTGGAACGCGAGGAATCCGACGAGGCGCTGGTGGCGCGGCTCGCGGGCGGGGATCCGGACGCCCTGGGCGACCTCTACGAGCGCCATGGACCGTTCGTTCGGGCCGCGCTGGCCGGCCTGGCTCCGGACATCGACCCCGCCGAGCGCGAGGAGCTGCTGCAGGAAATCTTTCTTGCGGTCTTCGGTTCCGCGGCGTCGTTCCGGAGGGAGGCGCGCTTCTCCACTTGGCTCTACGCCATCGCGATCCGCAAGGTCAGGCACCTTCGCCGCGGAAAGCGGACCCGCGGCCGGCTCCGCGAGCGTCACGGCGCCGCGTGCGCCGGCGTCTCGCGGCAGGGCAGTGTCTCCCCGGAGCGCAGCGTCGCGGCCCGGGAGAGCGCTCTCGCGGCGCTGACGCGGCTTTCTCCGGAGCAGCGGGAGGTCGTGTGGCTCCACGCGGTGGAGGAGATGAGCGGAGCGGAGATCGGGAGGGTGCTGGGAATCAGCCCGCGCACCGTGTGGACGCGATTCCACCGGGCGCGAAGGAGGCTCTCGCGGGAACTGGCCGAGGAATCTCTTGAGGAAGAAAACCGGAGAGGCAAGGCATGAGCTGCTGCAACGACCTGGAAACGTACCTCGCCCGGGGGCTGGACCCGGCGGGACGGACCGCGTTCGAGGGGCACCTCGAGGTCTGCGACGATTGTCGCCGTCAGGTGGAAGACTGGCGCGCGCTGGCCGCGGCGCTGGCGAGCGGCGCGAGGGAGAGCGCGGCCGCGCGTCCCGTGACCGCGGACGAGCGGCGGGCGCTGGTCGAGCGCGCGCGGACGGCGCGGTACGAGGCGCCGGCACCCTCGCGGCGGGCCGGGTACCGCGTGGCGGCCTGGGCTGCCGCCGCGGCGTCGGTCGCAGTCGCGGCGGCGGCGGTCTGGTTTGCGAGCGGACCGGAGCCCAGGGGCGCGGAGGATCCCGGAGTCGGACCCGGGAGGCCCGCGGCGAGGGCCATCACCGCGCCGGCCGGCGAAGGCGCGACCGCCCGGGTGGGGCCGGCGCGCCTGGTCCTGGAGCCGGGCGCCAGGATCACGATCGGGAGGGAGTCCACGGCCGGAACGGAGATCACGCTGGTACAGGGGCGGATCGCGCTCGACGTGGATCCGCTGAAGGCCGGGGAAGCGTTCATGATTACGGCCGGGGGGCTCGAGATCCTGGTCGTGGGAACGGTTCTCTCCGTCTCCTGGGACGGGCGCACGGCCGGCATCGAGGTGGCCGAGGGCACGGTGAAGGTGTCCGGCAAAGACGGCGCCGCCTGGAGCGTGACGGGAGGCCGGAAGCTCGGCTTTACAGGAGAGGGAGCGGCGCTCGTGGAGGAACTTCGAGTCGATGAGATCGCGCGGATGCTCGATCTGTTCGACAGGAAACGGCCCGGACCGGCGGGTCGGGACGACGAGGGCGTCGCGACGGTTGGCAGCGCGGGCGAGCCGGCTATCACGGGAAGCGCCGCGCCCGCGGCGAGCGCCGCCTTCGATGACGGCGGGAGCGGAGGACTGGGAGAGCTGCGCGGGCTCGTGGCAAGCGGGCTCTTCATCGAGGCCGAGGGCCGCCTCGAGGAATACCTGAAGGCGCGCCCGGCCGATACGGCCGCCTGGTCGCTGCTGGCCGACTGCCGGCGCAAGTCGGGGCGGTACTCGGACGCGGTGGCCGCGTACCTGGAGCTGATCGATCACGCCACCGGTTCCGAGGCCGACCTGGCCCGCTACAAGGCCGGCGTGATCCTGCAGGACAGGCTCGGCGATCACGTGGCCGCGGCCCGGTTGTTCGGCGAAGTTCTCGGTGGATCGGGCGGGGACGCGCTCGCTCCCGATGCCATGGTCCGCGCCGCCCGCTCCCATGCGGCCCTGGGCCAGACAGAGCAGGCCCGGACCCTGCTCGAGCAGGTCCTGGACAGGTACGCGGGGCACCACGCCGCGGGGGCGGCGCGTCGCCTGCTGGAGCAGATGGAGGGCAAGGCGGAAGGTTCGGGTCCCCCCGGGCAACACAGTCCATGAGACCGCAAGGGACGACGGATCGAAAGGAGCACGAGATGAAGACCTGCAAGACGATTTCTGGAGCCACGCTGGCGTTCGTCCTCGTGGCCGCGCTGGCCGCCTGCGACCGCACCACCGAGATCGACGATGACGACGACGGCGACGGCGGGACGGACACGGGCACCGGCACCCTGGACGACTTCCCCTGGGCCGCGGTGGACGTTCTGCTGGTCGTGGACAACTCGGGCTCCATGGCCGAGGAGCAGGCGATCTTTGCCACCTCGGTGTTCAGCCTGGTCAACTCGCTGGTGGCGCCCCTGCCCGGATCCCTGTGGCCCGCGGCGGACGACGTGCGCGTGGCCGTGATCAGCACGGACATGGGCTTTTCCTGGGGCGGCAACCCCTACACGGACGGCGACGGCTGGCCCGGGAGCCTGCCCCAGGGCTGCTCCAACATCGGCGACCACGGCCAGTTCCAGGTCTACGGCAGCGGCACGACCATCAATCTGCAGCCCGACGCCATTCCCTGCGACTCGTCCGCCGTCCAGTGCCCCACCAACTGGACCTGTGGCCTCATCGATGGGGATACCGGCATCGGCGTGTGCCAGGCCCCGAACGGCGACGGCACCAGCCAGGCCTGCCCGGACATTTCAGAGGACTGGGCCGAGACCACCCAGGCCGACCCCAACGGGCAGCTGCCGATGCAGGTTGCCTGCCTGTCCAGCCTGGGCACGAGCGGCTGCGGCTTCGAGCAGCAGCTCCAGTCCACGGCCGTGGCCCTGAACCGCGGCGACCAGGCCGAGTTCATCCGCGAGGACGCGCTGCTGGCTGTGATCGTGATCACCGACGAGGAAGACTGTTCCATCGAGAACAAAGCGCTGTTCCTGGTGCCCGAGATCCAGAACATGGCTGACAAGAAGGTCAACATCGCGTGCAACCTCGACGCCAACGAGGGGTACCTCTTCAGCACGACCCACTTCTATAATGCGCTGATCGGGGCCAAACAGGGCCGGGTGTCGGGCGTGGTCTTCGGCGCCATCGTGGGCGTGCCAAGGGTCGACGCCTGCCAGGGGATCGGATCGGACATCCCGTCGTGCCTGGACCACCCCGACATGGAGAAGGTGGCGATCCAGGAGGAGACGGCGAGCGGTCTGACCTGGTTCTTCAAGCCCGCGTGCAACCGGGTGGAGGGCGACGTCGAGGTAACCAAGGCCCGGCCCGGCCGGCGCTTCGTGGACTTGGCCCAGGGCTTCCAGTCCGGGGGCTACGTCTACTCGATCTGCAACGAGGACTGGACCCCGGCCATGGCCGATCTCGCCGCCATCATCGCCGATCGCCTGGTGGACTGAGACCGCCGACGGATCCCCTCAACCCCTCAACCTTCTTGCGCCGCGAACGCCGGATCGCCATAATGCCCGGGCGCCCAAGGCGCGTCTGAAGGCGAGGAAAGACCCATGGCCGAGAACGGCGACAGCAGCAGCACCGACTCCATTGCGCCGCACACGCGGCAGTCCCACAAGACCCTGGCGATCCTGGTGGGCGGCGGACCGGCGCCGGGCATCAACGGCGTGATCCGCTCGGTGACCATCGAGGCCATCAACCAGGGGATGCGCGTGATCGGCATCTACGACGGCTACAAGTGGCTGGCCAAGGGCTCTTCGAATCAGGTCGAGCGCCTGACCATCGACAAGGTCTCCCGCATCCACTTCCGCGGCGGGTCCATCCTGCGCACCTCGAGGACAAACCCCACGACCGACCCCAAGGCGATGGAGAGGGTTCTCGGCGTGCTGACCGAGCTCGAGGTCGATTACCTGGTGAGCATCGGCGGCGACGACACGGCTTTCACCGCGATGCAGATCGCGAAGAAGGCCGGCGACCAGATACAGGTCGTGCACGTGCCCAAGACCATCGACAACGATCTGCCGCTGCCGGGACAGATGCTGACCTTCGGCTACCAGACCGCCCGCGAGTTCGGCGCCGATATCGTGAAGAACATCATGGAGGACGCCTTCACCTCCACGCGCTGGTATTTCGTCGTGACCATGGGTCGCAAGGCCGGCCACCTGGCCCTGGGCATCGGCAATGCGGCCGGGGCAACGCTGACGATCATCGCCGAGGAGTTCCACGGCCGGCCGGTGCGCCTGGCGAGCGTCTGCGACATCCTCGAGGGTGCGATCATCAAGCGCCGCCTGCTCGGGCGCGACTACGGCGTCGCCGTGCTCTCCGAGGGGTTGATCGAGTCCATCGAGAAGGACGACCTGCGCGGGCTCGACAGCGTCGAGGTCGACGACCACGGGAACATCCGCTACGCGGAGGTCTCTCTCGCCCAGATCGTGAAGGACGAGGTGCGAAGGAGGCTGAAGGCCCGCGGCATCGACTGCATGATCGTCAACAAGAACATCGGCTACGAGCTCCGTTCCCAGCCCGCCAACAGCTTCGACCTCGAGTACACCCAGAACCTCGGCTACTCGGCCGTGAGCTACCTGCTCAACGGCGGGACCAACGCGATGATCGCCATCCGCGACGGCGGCCCCTACATCATCCGGCTCGACCAGGTGATCGATGCCGAGACCGGGCGGATCGCCACGCGGCTGGTCGATATCGAGAACCCCTACTACCAGATGTGCCGCAACTACATGATCCGGCTCGAGCGCTCGGACTTCCAGGAGGGGAAGCGCCTGTCGCGGCTGGCGCGGGTGGCCGACTGCGCCGCGGAGGAGTTCCGCGCCCAGTTCGGGTACCTGGCGGATCTGTAGACTGCCCTCACCCTTCAGCGGTCCTTTGCGTGCTCTCTCCCCTCTCCCGCGAGCGGGAGAGGGGCGGGGGTGAGGGCTTCGATCTCAGGAGCCGGCGGCCTGGGGGGCGGGCTCTTTCTTCGCGGGAGCGGGCGTCTCCGCCGCCGCCGGGGCGTCGGCCTTGTCGGCCTTGTCGGCCTTGATGCTCTTCGCGGCCTTGCGGTTGCCGTACTCGGTCGCGTACCACCCGGCGCCCTTGAGGACGAAGCTGGTGTGGGAGACCGCACGCCGGGCCTTGAGCCGGCCGCAGGCGGGGCACTTGCGGCGCGGCGCGTCGGTGATCTTCTGGATCAGCTCGAACTCGTGGCCGCACTCGGCGCAGGCGTACTCGTAGATCGGCATCGCGGACCTCGTTTCGCTGGGCGCAAGATAGTCCCCGAGGGCGGGCTGTCAACCCCGGGAGGTCGATGTCGGAAATGTGCCCGTCACTGCCAGCGGCGCCTGCGGATCTCGGCCTCGATGTGGTCCGCGGGCAGCGCACCGGGCGCCACCGCGACCACCCGCCCGGAGGGATCGACGAAGTACGTGGTCGGCGTCACCGGGATGCTGCCCAGGCCGCTCTCACCGGTGGCCACGGACCACTCGGCGAGGCCGATGGGGAAGGGCAGCTCGTTGAACTCGGCGAACTCGCCGAGCAGCACCTCTTCGGTGGGTTCGATGCTGAGCACCAGGAATCGCGTCTTCCCGGCGACCCGCTCGTAGGCGCGGACCACCTCGCGCAGGTACAGCTCGCTGGTCAGCTCGGAGACGCGGAGCAATACCAGCACCAGCGGCCGGCCGCGCAGCCCGGCCAGGTTCTCGGACGGCCCATCGGCCAGGCGGTAGGCGAAGTTCACCGGCTGCTCCGAGCCGGGCAGGGGCCCGCGCGCCCCGCACGTGGTGATCGACAGGGCGGCGAGCAGCGCGAGAAGAAGAACCACGGTTGACCGCACGCACCGCAGTCTACGCTTCGGCGGGCGGGCCGTCCATTCCGGGGCCGGTCGGGGAATGCTCCCGCGACCCTGTCAAGGATCGCCGGGATTGGGTAGAATGCGGCAAAAGGAGAACAGCGATGAAGACGAGAGCCAGAAGGAGATCGGTCCGGGCTACCCGGGGCCTGGCGCCCGGGACCCTCATCCACATCGGCGAGCAGAAGGAGGAGCGTGTGGGCCTGACCCTGGTCGAGTACGACGAGGGCAGGTGCGTCGAGAGGGAGATCGCTGGCATCGACGAGGCGTTTCCATTCGCGTCGGCGCCCACCGTGACCTGGCTGAGCGTCACCGGGCTCCACGATATCGGCACGCTCGAGCGGATCGGGGATCGCTTCGGCGTCCATCGCCTGGTCCTCGAGGACATCCTGAACACCGGTCAGCGGCCGAAAGTCGAGTTCTTCGACACGCACGTCTTCCTCACCCTCAAGGCGATCGCGCGCAACCCGGGCGGGGAGGGCATCGACGTGGAGCAGGTGAGCCTGATCCTCGGCGAGAGGTTCGTCATCTCGTTCCAGGAGAGGGCAGGGGATCTCTTCGCCCCGGTCCTGGCCAGGATCCGCGAAGGCAAGGGACGCATCCGGAAGATGGGCCCGGACTACCTGGCCTTCGCCCTCGTCGACGCCGTCACCGACAACTGCTTCTTCGTCCTCGAGGACATCGGCGACCAGGTGGAGGCCCTCGAGGAACGTCTCATCCAGGACGCCGACCGGGGCGCTCTCGGGTCGATTCACGCGCTCAAACGGGAGCTGGTCTCCCTGCGGCGATCGGTCTGGCCGCTGCGCGAGCTCGTCGCCGCTCTCGAGCGGGAGGAGAGCCCGTTCGTGTCCGGCGCCATCGACGCCTACCTGCGGGATCTCTACGACCATGCGATCCAGATCATCGACTCGATCGAGAGCTACCGGGACATCCTGGCCGGCCTCACGGATCTCTACGTGTCGTCCATGAGCGCTCGCATGAACGAGGTGATGAAGGTGCTCACCATCATCGCCACCATCTTCATCCCCCTCTCCTTCGTCGCGGGGATCTACGGGATGAACTTCGACACCTCGGCCTCGGCCTTCAACATGCCCGAGCTGGGCTGGTCCTTCGGCTACCTCGGTGCCCTGGGGATCATGGGGGCCATCGCGCTCGGCATGGTGATCTACTTCAAGCGGAAGGGATGGATGTGAGGGACCCGGGACCGTCCGACCTCGCGGCTCAGTCCGGCGAGACGAACCAGACGTGCAGCCCCTCGGTCAGGATGGCCTGGTCATAGGAGTACTGCAGGCCGGCCGTGTTGCTCTGCTGGATCCCGGACGCCGCGTAGACGCCGTAGTCGTAGTAGCTGGCACCGGTCGTGGTGTCGACGTAGCAGAAGTGGATCATCCCGCTGCCCAGCTCCAGCACCAGCCTGATGTCGTAGTTCGTGAGCCCCCACTCGGCCGGGATCTTCCACTGCACGCCGAAGTAGCTCTTGGAACCCTCTGTCCACGAGTGGTGGTAGATCCCCTCGGCACCCGGCGCCTCGGGATCCATGTAGCTCCAGTAGGGCGCGATGAACGGCATGGCCACCCAGGTGTCGTTCGTGGGGATCGGCAGCCAGCCGCCGGAGTAGTCGTTCGGCGAGCCGAACGAGATCTCCCCGTCCCAGGCCACGTACGCGCTGGAGTAGCTCTGGCCGTAGAAGGTGAAGTTGCCACCCAGGTTGACCGAGGTGTTCTCGCCGTACCACATGCTGAGCAGCGTGCCCGTGGACGAGATGTCCGGGCAGGCCGAGACGTCGTCGTCCGTGGCGCCCCAGTAGCCGTAGGTGTCCGGCCCGAACAGGGTGGGGGGGACGTCCAGCACGTCGATCGCGACGTCCAGGGTGCCGCTGAGCACGCCGGCCCCCTCGACGACGACGTACGCCGTGGTGTCGCCACCCCCGTTCTGCCAGAAGATCGTTCCGCTGCTCGAGTCGAGGCAGGCCTGGCTGACGCAGCTGCCGAGGATCTGGATCGCCGTGGCCGTGGCGCTGTTGTTGCACGCCGTGAGCCAGTGTCCGGCGGGCACCGGGACCTCGAACCAGACCTCGGCGCCGCCGGTCACCGGGACGCACCCATTGCCCGCCAGGCCGCTGAAGCCGTCGGTGAACGACGTGAGGTTGCCGGCCCACGTGAACGGCAGGCTCGTGGATTCGACCGCGATGGCGTTCGAGCAGAAGTCGCCGGCGGTCGCGTCGCCCACGCCGAGGGCCACGTCGATCACCGCGCCGTTGTCCGCGGCGCTGGTGGCGCGGGCCACCGCGAAGACCGTGGCCGCCTCGCCGGTGGCATTGTACCAGTTGACCTTCTCGGGCTCGTCCGCGCCGGCCACGCACGTCGCCACCGGGCAGTCCAGCGCAAGGTACAGCGTGGTGTCGGTGGAGGAGGTCTCCTCGAAGAACACGACCTGGTCCGGCGGGACGTCGACGGACCACCAGACGTCCGCGCCATCCGCGACGGGGCAGCCGGTGTTGCCCGGCCAGGCCGTGCCGTACTCCCAGAGATCGGCCGAGGCCTCGAAGGGCAGGTCGCCGGGTGCCACCGCGAAGGCCGTGCCGCACGCGTCGCCGTCGGAGATGGGCTCACGGACGAACTCGAGATCGATCGGCCCGCCGACGACCGCCGCGGACAGGGCCTCCACGCCCACGCGGGCCGAGGCCGGGTCGGCGCCGGTGTTGTACCAGGTCGCCTCGTCGATCCCGCTGGACGAGCAGGGCGTATCGTCGCCGCAGTCGTCCACGACGTGGACCGCCGCGGGGATGGCCGAGTTCTGGAAGATCGTGAGGCGCTCGCCGGCCGGGACCGCCACGTCGAACCAGGCATCGCGGCCGGCGGCGGGCCAGCAGCCGTTCTCCTCCTGGAAGGTGGAGCTGTTCATGAAGGCGGACCAGGAGCCGAGCCAGGTGTCCACCGCCGCACCGATGATGATCGGATCGACGCAGAGATCGCCCACCGGGGGCACCTCCCAGCTGAAGGTCACGCTGTAGCCGGCCTGCGGCGGGCTCGCCAGCGCGGCCTCGATCGCCACGTAGACGACCTGAACATCGAAGGTCGTGTTCACGTAGTGCGCGACCTCGGCCAGGCCGCTGGTCACGCAGGCGTCGCTCGTGCAGTCCGCCTTGATCTGGATCGTGGTGTCCGAGGCCGTGGTCTCGGTGATGTGGAGCTTCTCGCCCGAGGGCACCTCCACCGCGTACCAGGCGTCGGGGCCCGAGGCAGCGCCGCAGCCCGGCCCGCCCCAGAAATAGTCGCCGAAGTCGGCCCAGTCGCCGGTCTTGGGCTCGGTGTCGCCCGCGGTCACCGGGATCGCGGAGCCGCAGAAGTCCCCCGGGGAAGGCTCCTCGATGTCGAAGACCAGCTCCAGGGTCGCGATGCTCGCCGAGCTGACCGCGCCGGCGACCGCGTACACGGTCTGGGTCTCGGCCGTGGGGTTCTGCCAGACCAGCACCTCGGGGTTCGTCGAGAAATAGATCGCCTCGGTGGCGGTGCAGCTGGTCACCGCGGCGAAGAACGCGGCCGGCCCGGCGGTCTTGGTCACCTTGAGCACCTGGCCCGCGGGCACGTCGATCACGTGCCAGACGTCCGGGCCCGAGGTCCCGGGGCAGATCCCGGCCGGGCAGGAGTGGACGAACAGCGGGTTCGTGCTGCTCCAGGTCTGGGGCAGGTCGGTCTCGTCGACGTCGATGGCCACGGCGCAGGCATCGCCGTCGGGCAGCGGGGTCATGGTCGCGACGCCGGTGTATGGCCCGCCGAGGGCCTTCCAGTCGTCGTAGCCGTAGTCGTCCTGGATGAAGGCGAAGACGTACTCGGTGGCACCGGTGGTGTTCTTGTACTCGAAGCTGGTCGCCTCATAGGCGTATTGGTTGAGGACGCAGCTGGCGCAGTCGAGGGAGTAGCCGTAGTACCAGCCGTAGTAGCCGGCGCTCGAAGCCGTGAACGTCAGCAGCGTGGCCGGGGGCACCGGGACGCGGAACCAGACGTCCGCGGAGTCGGTCGTGTAGCCCGAGCCACAGCCCGTGGGCATCGGATCCACCTCGAAATCGTTGCCGTCGAGCACCACGGTCTGCGGGTAGGGTCCGGACATCAGGTAGCCGCCCTCGCAGGTGTCCCCCTGCTTGACGTAGCGGTCGAACGTGAAGTCCATGGCGCCCTGGCTGATGGCGAAGTCCGACTCGGCGACGACGTAGATCTCGCGCGGCGCGGTCGACTCGTTGAACCAGGTCAGCTTGTTGGTTGCCGAGGCGATGCACGACGTGGCATCGCATTCGTCGACGATGTTGAAGCCCACGGTGGCGCCGTTGGTCTTCTCGACCTTCAGGTACTCCTCGGCGGGCACGCTGAGCAGGAACCATGCGGTGTGGCCGTCGCTGTCCGAGCAGCCCGACTGGCTGCTGTCGAAGGTGTCCTGCTGGAAGTGGGTCCAGTTGTCCGAGAACAGGTACACCGCCGGATCGTCCGGGATCTCGATGGCCGTGGCGCAGTCGTAGCCCTCGGTGGACGAGTCGGTGTCGCTGTCGGTGTCCGCGTCGGTGTCGCTGTCCGAGTCCGAGTCCGCGTCGGCGTCCGCGTCGGTGTCCGCGTCGCTGTCGGTGTCGGCGTCGCTGTCCGCATCGGTGGCGCCGTCGTCGTCGTCGTCCTCGCTGTCCGCGCTGTTGGCGCAGGCGCCCAGCAACAGCGTCGTCGCGAGCAGCATCGACAGGCCCGGATAACACATCGGAATACGCATCGTCCCCTCCGTGGCGGGCTTTGGCCCGCTCTTGATCAAGCAGATGGGCTATTAGTAGCCGAAATCGGGGATCCGAGTTCAAAAAAAAGTCGTGAAGACCCGGATCGCATGTCGCGGTGGCCTGATCGCATGTCGCGGTGGGGTCGCACCCCTGTCGCGGTGGCCTGCGCCCCGGTCGTACAAGGGTGGCTTCGAGATCGGAAAGGCCGACACCCGTGTCGCGGTGCCTCGCGCATCGGTCGTGCAAGGGCGGCTTCGAGGTGGGAAAGGCCGGCGCCCGGGTTGCGGTGCCCCTGCGCGCCGGTCGGAGAGCTTTGCTCCCGACTCGAGAA
>CAYZAI010000085.1:0-14789 GCA_964476305.1 uncultured Myxococcales bacterium | reverse complement strand
CAGAAGACGCAGGCGATCCCCGGGGCGCCGCCCGCGCGTTCGGCGATCTCGATCTGCTCCCGCAGGGAGCCGGGCAGCACCGGCACCCGCTCGGTGCGGAGTTCCACCGACAGATCGCTGAGCTGGGCCACGATGGCCGTGATCACCGGAGCGGCCGCCGTTTCCTGCTCCTCGCCGAGGATCATCACGACGATCGGACCCGCGGGATCGGCCCCGGCCCCGCCGCCCGCGAGCATGGCGAGCAGGAGCGGTGCGGAGGCGACGGTCGTGTGACGGCGATGGCGCATCGGGGCATTCTAGCCCCGGGCGGGCCGGAAGAACAGGCACGGCCCGCGGTCCGCACGGGGTTCCGCCAGGGGTTCTTGCCCGGCGGCCCGTAAAGTCATAACTTCGGGGCGGACCAGAGAGGAAAGACATGACCGACACCATCGCCGACAATCCAGCCGTTGCTCGACGACAGCTCGGCTTCCTCGAGACCTTCGACAAGAAGTACGAAGGCTTCCGCCGTGAGCTGGAGCGCCTCGAGCGCCTCGCGGCCGCGGGCGGGCCACCCGCCGGAGGCTGGCCCACCGAGGGCCTCGAACGCATCGCTCGAGGCCTGGTGGGAGCCGGCGCCGTCTACGGGCTGCCCACGGTGACGACCTGGGCGCGCGGTTTCCTGGAACGTCTCGACGCCATCCACGGGGCGACCGTGGTCCCCTCCAGCTTGGACTTCTCCTTCCTGGCCGAGCAGATCGGAGCCTTGACGGATATCGAGGCCGGACTCACGCGGGCCGCCCGCATGATCGTCAGCCCCGCGACCGCACCCTCCGAGGACGCGGACGGAGGCGAGATTCCGGGCGGAACCCGCACCAGCAATCTGCCGATGCCGTTCATCGCTCCACCGGCCGCCACCGAACCGAGGGACGGCGTGAAGCTCCGGTGGACGCCGGTTCCGCCCTCACCGTCGAAGCCGCCGCCCCGCCCGAGCGCGCCGCCGGTGCCGCGGCCGAGCAGGCCGCCGCAGGAGAGCCTGCCGCCGCCACCGCCGCCACCCCGGCGGACGAGCACGCCACCGTCCCCGCCAGCGGACACCTCCGTTCCGCCCGAGCTGCTCCGCGTCGAGACGCCCGTGTCGCCAGAGCCGGTCCGCGTCGAGACGCCCGTGCCGCCAGAGCCGTCCGCCGATTCCACGGTCAAGGTCCCGAGCCTCCCGCCCTCGGCCCCGCCAACGCTCCCCGACCCGGCGTTTCCCGGGCCACGCGGCGCGATCCTGGCGCCAGGGCCGCGGGACGAACGCCTCGTGTCCCGGGCGTGGCAGGTGCTGGCCGTGGTGGCCCTGCTCGCGCTCGGATTCTCGCTGTGGTTCAACTACCGGCTCTTCGCCAGTTTCGACCGGCCGGATTCCCGCGCGCCGGTCCTCGCTTCCGACCCGCCGCGCTCCCGCGAGGCGTCGGTCGTCCCGTCGCCCGGGCCGCTGCCCGACCTGGAGCAGCTGCTGGACGCCGGAAACCCGGAATCTGCCGCGGACACGGGCGGCCCGGCCGCGGTCGCCCCCCAGGCGGACGCCGGGACACCGCTGCGGCCGGTGAAGGACGACGGCTACCGGCGCGGCGGGAGGGAGGACACGGACAATTCGGACAGGGAGGAGCCGCGGAGGCGCCGCAGGAAGCGGATCGAGGAGGCCGCCGAAAAGGGGCCACCGCCGGCCGCGGACAACCCCTACGGCGACTGAGCGGACCGGCCGTTTCAGCCCATGCGGTGGGAGAGCTTGATCTCGATGGACTTGAGCACGGCCTTGAAGGCCCGCTCGTGGTCGTAGAGCGCGCCGGCGAGCAGCACCACGGGAGTGTCCTGCCCATCCACGACGATGACGATGGTCCACGGGTCCGAGGTGAACGCCAAAGTCTCCTGCGCCGACTCCCGGCCGACTGCCTCGACAGTGAGCATGCCCGAATCCTCGGAATCGGTCCGCGACTGGACGCGGGCCGCCCGATCATCGTGGATGATGGTGCGGTAGCCGTGGGCCACGGAACGGATCTTGGCCCACGGCACGAAGCGAACCGAGCGGCCCAGCTCGACCTGCAGGCCGTCGTCGGTGATGGTGAGCCACCCGGCGAAGCGGCGCTTGACCAGCAGCATCACCAGCGAGGCGAGCACCACCAGCGCCACCAGCGCCAGGAAGGCCGCGGTATGGTCGAGCGGGCGGTGGATCGCCAGGGCGTCCATGTGGATCCCCACGACCGCGACGAGGATCGCCGCGCCAGTGAGGCCGCAGCACAGGCACACGGCCAGCCGGATGCTGCCCCGCCCCAGCCGGTACCGCTGCCTGGCGATCATCGGTTCCGCGGTCTGTCCCATGCTCGGCGAAATGGTAGAGCCTGCCCCTCCCCCGCGTCAACCGCGCGTTTGTCACCGAGCCCAGGCGGGCACCCGCTCCTACTTCCCTGCGTCCGCCAGAGTGGACGCGACGCGCTCCGCCAGCTCGTGCATCGTGAACGGCTTGTGCAGGACGCCCTTGCATCCCTTCCTCAGGATCGCCGAGGTCTCGCCTTCCATCCCGTAGCCGCTGAAGAGCAGCACCGTCACGTCGTGACGGATGCGGCGCAGCTCATCGAAGACGGCGGCCCCGCTCATGCCGGGCATCACCATGTCCAGGAGGACCATGTCCACGGCTCGCGAGCGGCTCCCGAACAGGTTGACGGCCTCGGGCCCGCTGTGCGCCACGAGGACCTCGTATCCGAGTTCCTGCAGCATGGACCGGGTCACGGCGGCGACCGCCTCCTCGTCGTCGACCAGCAGCACGAGCCCCCGGCCCGGCCGCGGAGCGTGCGGCTCGGCCTTGTCGGCGCCGGTCCCCGCCTCCGAAGCGGGGAGGTGGATGTCGAACCGCGTGCCCGCGCCCGGTTCGCTCCACACATCGATGGACCCGCCGTGGCCCTGGACGATGCCGTAGACCGACGCCAGCCCGAGACCGGTCCCGCGCCCCATCTCCTTGGTCGTGAAGAAGGGTTCGAAGATCCTGCTCCGTGTGGCCTCGTCCATGCCCGTGCCCGAGTCCTCGACCGTGACGACCACGTATCGCCCGGCGGGCAGCCCGCGCGACCGCGCCGCGGCCTCATCGAGCGCGACGTTCCGCGTGGCCACCCGCAGGCGCCCGCCACCGGGCATGGCCTGCGAGGAGTTGACGTAGAGGTTGAGCAGCGCGTGCTCGAGTTGGGACCGATCGACCGCGGCCCAGCAGGCCTCGGACGCGCAGTCCACCAGCAGCGAGATCTCCTTGTGCGTGCGGGCGAACATTTCCGAGGAGCGCTGCACGACCTCCTTCATGTCGGTCGCTGCGACCTCGTACCTGCCGGTCCGCGCGTAGGCCAGGAGCTGTCTGGTAAGTGTCGCCGCGCTCTGCACCTGCTCTTCGATGCGGGCGAGCAGGTCCGACACGGGGTGCCCGGAGTCCACCTGCCTGTGCCCGAGCGACGCCAGCCCGCCCACGACCGTGAGGATGTTGTTGAAGTCGTGTGCGACGCCCCCGGCGAGCGTGCCGACGGCCTCCATCTTCTGTGCCTGCACCAGCCGGGCTTCCAGGCTGCGCTGCTCCGTGAGATCCAGAACGACCGTCAGGATGACCTGTTGCCGGGCCAGGGTGACTCTCCTGGCGAACATCAGCGTGTCGAACCGCGAGCCGCTCCCGCTGGTGAACCGCATGGGCATCCCGTGAACCTCTCCTGTGGTCTTCATCTTCTCGGCGAACCGCTCGCGCTGCTCCGGCGGCAGGATGCCGATCTCGAGGGTCGTGCGGCCGATGACCTCGTCCTTCGAGAATCCCCCGAACTCGCAGAAGCTGCGGTTCACGTCGAGCAGCCGCCCCGTCTCCAGCTCGGTCACGGCGATGGGCTGCGGCGACAGGTCGAACAGGGTCCTGAAGCGCAGCTCGCTCTCCCGCAGCCGCTCCTCGGCCACCTTGCGGTCGGTGATGTCCCTCAGCACGCCGCGCACTCCCACGACGCGGCCGTCCCGGGTGACGGGCCCGGAGTGCACTTCGCCCCAGAACTGCTCCCCGTTCCTGCGGACGAACCTGCGCTCGCCGCGCACCGCCTCGCCGGCGAAGATGCGCTCGATGTCCCGGGTCGACACGGCGCGATCCTCGGCGACGATCGTGTCCTGCAGGCGCAGGGCGCTCACGTCCTCGTCCGGTCGGTACCCGAAGATCGCCTTCGCGGACACATTGCAGTAGGTGAAGCGGCCGGTAGCGTCGAACTCGTAGACCGCATCGAGCAACTCGTCGCCGGCATCGCTGCACGAGTCGTCGGAATTCGCACCGGCTGTCTTCTCCCGCGTCATGGGACCATGTTCTCACGTTGCGAAGCCCCCCGGCAAGGGAGTCCGAGGCATCCGTCGCTAGGAGGGTGAAGGGAATCGTGGCATACCGCGTGCGAAACCCATGAGACTCGCGTTCGTCAACATCATGCAGGAGCTGCAGCGGTTCGACTCGACCGCATACATCACGCAGCCCCCGGTGCCGCTGGCCCTGCTGCACGCCGCCACGCCGAGGACCATCGAGACATCGCTGATCGACGAGCAGGCCGACCGGGTCCGGTTCGAGGGGGACGTGTTCGCGTTCTCGGTTTCGACCCAGAACGCCAGGGCGGTCTATCGACACGCCGACATGCTCCGCGCGAGCGGCAAGAAGGTCATCCTCGGCGGCATCCACGTCACCGTCTGCCCGGACGAAGCGAGCCTGCACGCGGACGCGATCGTGACCGGGGAAGCGGAGACCATCTGGCCAGGAGTCTGCGCCGATCTCCTGGCCGGTGAGCTCGAGGAGCGCTACGCCGGAACGCCGACGCCGCCGGTCGTGATGTCGCCGGTCGACTACCGCTTCTTCGGGGATCGGAAGTACCTCACGCCGGCATCGCTGTTCGCCACCAGGGGCTGCACGCGCCGGTGCTCGTTCTGCGTGAGCTCGCGCCACATGGGACCGTACCGCACCAAGCCGCTTCACGTGCTCGAGCGCGAGATCGACCAGCTGAGCGAGCTTCACCCCGGCTCGTTCCTGCAGTTCACCGACGACAACCTCCTGGCGGACCCGGAGTACCGCGCCGAGCTGTTGGCGCTGCTTCGCCGGAAGCGACGGCGCTTCGTCACCATGGTCACCGTCGACCAGTTCTGCGACGCGGCGCTTCTGGAAGAGCTGGCGGCGTCCGGCTGCCTGGGCATGGCCGTCGGCGTCGAGTCTCTGGACGACGACAACTGCGCCGCGGTGAGCAAGCACCACAATGTCGAGCAGCCGTTTGCGGACGCCGTCCGTCGGGCAGGCGGGCTCGGGATGCAGATCGGGGCGCTCATCATGGTCGGCCTGCCTCACGATACGCCGGAGCGTCTCTCGCGCGCGCTCGGGCACCTGAAGCGGATGGCGTGCTCGGCGTACGACATCCGGGTCCTTCGGATCTATCCGAGCACGTCCCTCTACGACGAGATGCTCGCCGCCGGGGACGTGACCGAGGGCTGGTGGCTCGAGGAGAGCTCGGCCGCGACCTGCAACCACCTGCTCCCGAGCAGTCTGGGCATGCACTTCCGGCACGGGTCCTTCGCTCCGATGCAGCTCCAGCGTCAGGCGTTGGAGCTCGCGGTCGGGCTCAACCGCGCCGATCCAAGCGACCTGACAAGGCTGCTGCGCATCGGCTCCCGGGGGAACGCGCTCGGGTTCGCTGCGACGACCCTCTTCGTCCGCAGGCGACTGTTCGAGCAGGCGCGAGTGCTGCTTCGCCGGGTGGAGCAGGCACAAGTCCGGTACGGGCACAACGGACCCTCGCCGCGGGCGCGGCGGTCGTGCTAGGCTGCGGGCCATGAGCTTCGCACCCACCGACTATCTGCACTGGTACCTGCCGCGCGCCTTCCGGAACGACGGCGCGGTGAACCTCCATGCCAGCGGCGTCGCGCAGACCGAGCCCGCCGATCTGACCCCGCCGGCCGTCCCGATGGGAGAGGCGGTCGCGGCGCTGGAGACCGCTCTCGCCAGCTGGCAGGGGACCTCCCCCGGGGAGATCGTCTTCACCTCCGGCGCGACGGGCGGGACGCTGCTTTCTCTGTTGACCCTCGCCCCCGTCGGAAGCGAGATCCTGGCGGAGCAGCCGATCTACGAGCCGCTGCTGCGCCAGGCCGAGCGGCTGGGACCGGTGCGTCGGCTCCCGCGCCTGCCTGGCGAGGGCTTCCGCCTCGATCCCGGGCGCGCCGCCGCACTGATCGGCGATCGCACGTCGCTGGTGATGCTGACCGAGCCCCACAACCCCAGCGGCGTCCTCTCCGCACGCGACGACGTGCTCGAGATCGCCCGGCTCGCCGGGGCGCGGGGAGCGATGGTGCTGGTCAACGAGGTCTACCGCGGGTTCACGAACGCGCCGACCTACCTCGGCGCGGCGCCCAACATCGCGGTCGTGTCCAGCCTGTCCAAGCTGCTCGGTGCCTACTGGGCGCGGATCGGCTGGATCGCGGCGGCCCCCGCCACCGCGGCGTTGCTGCGGGAGGCCCGGTTCTCCATCAGCGCACCCTGCCACCCCGCGGCGTCGTGGGGGCTCGCCTTCGTCGGCCGGGCGGAGGGGCTTCGCGCCGAGGCGCGCCGGATATCCGCCGCCGGGGTCCCCCGGGTACGGCGTTTCTTTGATGAGACGCCGGGTGTGTCCTGGACCCGGCCGGACGGCCCGGGCTTCGCTTGCGTGGAGCTGCCCGCCGGGATCGACGACCTGGCCTTCGCCGAGGCGCTGCACGATCGGGACGGCGTGCTGGTGGTGCCCGGGCGCCTCTTCGAGCTGCCCGGCACGCTCCGCCTCTCCTGGCTCCAGGCCGGGGACCGCCTCGACGCCGGCCTCGATCTCCTGGCCGCGCGGTTGGCCGGGAGGGGATGATTCCTTTTCAGCGCTTCCACCTCACCGGGCATCCTGTATAGTGACCCGAAACCGAGGAGACAAGATGCCGATACAGCGTCCATCGAACAGCATGCCGCGGTTCACGGCCGTGGCGATATCGACGCTTCTCCCGCTCCTGCTCGCCGCAACGCCAGCCGCGGCCCAGGGCCAGCCGCCGGGACCACCCGCCGACGACCAGGTGAACATCCCAGACTCCCGGGGTTGGACCTTGGAGCAGGCCGTCGTCAACCTTCGCTCCTCGGACAAGGGCGCGCGACTGGCCGCCCTGAACCGCCTGGCCCGGGAGCCCGGCGCGAACATCCAGAAGTGGATCGCCGAGGCCGCGCGCTACGATCCCGAGCCGCGCATCCGCTACGAGGCCGTGCAGATCCTCGGCAAGCGCAAGGAACCCGAGAGCCTGCCGACTCTGATTTTCATCGCCGAGAAGGATACCGACGACCGCGTCCGCACCGCGGCCCGTTCCATCGCCCAGGCCGCCGGTGTGCCGGTCGGCCCGGCACCCGCACAGCCCCAGCCCGGCCAGCCGACCCCCGGCGCGGCACCGGCCCAACCGCCCCAGGCCAAGGTCTACGACGAGAAGGGCAACGAGCTGCCGCCGGGATATCTCGACGGACAGGCCCGCGGCCCAGGCGCGGCCGCGGACTTCGACAGCCCCCTCGGCCGCCCCACGGTGGACGAGGAGGAGGTCATCGACACGGGGCAGGAGGAGGCCGTCCACCACGGGTTCATGGCGGCCCTCGGCTACGACGGGGCAATCGGCAGCCCGCGCGACACCCTGGCCCGCAGCCGGGTAGGCCTGCAGCTCGGTCTCGCGACATCGGGGATCACCAACACCCGCGCCTCGGGGGGGCTGTCGGGCTTGGATATCACGGGCATGAACGACTTCCAGTCCACCGACTTCTCACTGCTGCTCGACGGGACGTGGGCCCCCTGGGAGTTCCTCGAGATCGGTCTGGCCTTCGAGGTGCTCACGGTCGAGAAGCTCGAGCACACCCAGGCGTGGATGTGGGCGGACGCCGGCGCCGGGGACGCAGATGGCGAGTACATCGACGCCGACACCCTGCCCGAGAACACCTACCTCTACAACGACGCGTCGTACTCGGGCGCGGCCCTGGGCTTCCTCTCGCTCGACCTGAAGGCGCTGCTGTACCGGTCGGAGCTGCTGCGCATCGGGCTGGCTGCCCGTGTGACCTTCCCGACCCACACCGGCGAGCGGTTCGACAGCGGCATCGGCGCCCCGGTCCTGTTCCTGCCCACCAGCTCGAACAGCATCCGCCGCGAATACCGGACGCTGGACGGGAAGCTCTGGGGCGTCGAGCCGGGCATCGTCTTCAGCCTGGCCCCGGCGCGGCACCTGACCCTTTACGGCGATCTGGCCTTCTCCATGAACATGCTCTCCTACTCGCAGTACGAGGAATACGTCGACTCGGAGTCGGTGCTCCAGGAGAACCTCCAGAAGCTGTCGGCGTTCAACGTATTCCTGATCCCGAACCTCGGCGCCCAGTACCGCTTCCTCGATGACACGCTGGGGGTCCAGCTCGCGCTGCAACCGGCGATCTACCTCGGCAACGCGGTCGACTCCTCCCTGGCGTCCTTCGGCCTCGTCCCGGGCATCTCGTACACGCTGCTCGAGCACCTCGAGCTGTCTCTCACGTTCAGCATCGAGACAACGGGGGACGCGCCCCGCCCGTTCCTCTGCACGGACCTCAAGCCCTCCGAAAAGGACGCCACCCAGCCCTGCGGCGTGGGGCGCCGCTTCGGGGTAGCCCTCGAAACCTCCTGGGTCTTCTAGGCAAATGGAACGGCTGCTGCGACTTTTTCTGCGCTTCGTGATCTCCCGTCCGTGGGTGGTGGCGGCGGGCTTCGCGCTCGTCACCGCCGTCGCGGCGGTCTGGCTCGCGGTCTTCCGGCCCCTGTCCCTCGACACGAACTTCACGACCCTGCTCCCGGACGATCTGCCCTGCGTCATCGAGTCCCGGCGGATCTCGGATCTCGTCGGGTCGACCGATCACCTGATCATCGCCATCGAATCGCCGGTGCCCGCTGACAACCTGGCCTTCGCCGACGAGATCGCGAAGCGGCTCGAGGCCCTGCCCGAGCTGGACTGGGTCTCGACCCGCGAGGACAAGTCGTTCTTCCGCGCCCACCGCCTGCTGTACCTGGACACACCGGACCTGCGCGACATCGTGAATCGCGGCCGGGAGCGCGTCGATTACGAGAAGAAGATCGCCAACCCGTTCTACGTCTCACTGGACGACGAACAGCCGCCGGACATCTCCTTCGACGACGTCATGGACCGCTATCGGCGCCGGCTGGCCGATCGCGGCGCCTCGGGGGTGTTCGATACCCGCGCCGCGGGCGAGGGTGGCCCGGCCGGAGCCGGTCGGCCGGACATCGCGGGGCTGGACCTCACGGACCGCCTGGCGAACGGCGACGGGACCCTCACTTCGGTGGTCGCCCGACCGGTGCGGCCCTCGACGGACATGACCTTCGGCCGCGGACTGGTCGAGAAGGCCGAGCGGCTGATCGAGGAGGCGAACCCGAGGCGCAACCCCAAGATGCGCGTGGAGGTGGCCGGCGCCTACCGCAACCGCTACCGCGAGTACCAGACCGTGGTCGGCGACATCTTCTCGTCTCTCGGCATCTCGCTCGGGCTGATCCTCGGCCTGGTCGTGATCTTCTTCCGGCGGGTGCGCACCGTCGCGCTGATCTTCGTGCCGCTGGTGGTGGCGGTGATCTGGACCGTGGCGCTGACCGCGCTGACCCTCGGACGGCTCAACATGACCACGGCGCTGATCTTCGCCGTGCTGCTGGGCCTGGGCATCGACTTCGGCGTGCACATGTCCGTGCGCTACCTCGACGAGCGGGCCCGCGGTCGAAGCCTCGAGGACGCGCTGGCCTCGTCCGTGATCCGCACGGGGCGGGCGATCCTCGCCGCCGGGCTGACCACGATCGGCGGCATGGCCGTGCTGATCCTGGCGGATTTCAAGGGGTTCCAGGAGTTCGGTATCATCGCCTCCTTCGGCATCGCCCTGAGCCTGCTGGTCTACATGCTGCTGCTTCCCGCCCTGGCGGTCCTGATGGAGCGCGTCTCGGTGCCGAAGCCCTGGCGCAACCGCGATGGCGCGGCCATCGCCCCCCGGCCGCTCGGCGCCCGGCCCGCGACCCTCGGGCTGGCCCTGAGCATGCTGGCGGTGCTCGCCGGGCTCGGCGCGGTCGAGCTCGTCGGTATCGAGTTCGAGCACAACTTCCGCAACCTGCGGGGCCGGAACGTCTCGACCACCATCAAGTACGGCAAGACCATGGGCCAGGGCTCCTCTCCGGTGGTGGCGGTGATGCCCAGCCCGGACGCGGCCCGCGACCTGTCCCGGCACCTCGAGGATGTGGTGGACGCGGACACCGCGGGCAAGGGAACCCTCAAGCGGGTGTTCTCGGTCTTCTCGTTCGTTCCAGATGACCAGCCCGAGAAGCTCGCGCTCCTCGCGGAGCTCGGCGGGTACGTCGATGAGGCCCTGCGCCTCAAGAAGCTGAAGCCCGACGCCCGCAAGCGCCTCGAGGAGATCGACGGCTGGACCGAGGCCGGGGCCTTCGGCATCGACGACCTGCCGGACTGGGTCAAGGGCAAGTTCCGCGAGAAGGACGGCACGCTCGGCCGCATCGTCTACCTCTATCCCCGCGTCAACGAGTGGCTCGTGAACGAGATGGAGACGTTCTACGAGGAGTTCGGCGCGATCGATGTCCCCGGGCAGGGCGTCGTCCACCCCGCGGCCACCGGGTTCGTCTTCGTGGAGGTCGTCCGCGCCGTGAAGCGCGACGGCGTGCTGATGACCGGGGTGGCGGCGCTCGTGGTGCTGGTGATCCTGCTGGTCGATCTGCGCTCGCCCAGGAAGGCGCTGCTCGTGTTCCTGCCGCTTCTGGTCGGCGTGCTCTGGACCGCGGGGGTGATGGGGCTCTTGGGCCTCAAGCTCGGCATCTACAACATGCTGGTGCTGCCGACGCTCCTTGGCATCGGCATCGACTCGTCGGTCCACCTCTACCACGCCTACGTCGAGCACGGCCCGGGCTCCCTGCGCTACGTGCTCGGTACCACTGGCGTTGCCATCGTCGTGTCCGCGGCCACCACCGGGGTCGGCTTCGTCGGGATGACGATGGTCGACCACGCGGGCCTCAGGTCCATCGGCATCCTCGCCATCGTGGGCATCGGCTGCTGCCTGGCCGCGGCGATGCTGGTGATGCCGCTGCTGCTGGCCCTGTCCGAGGCGCTCCGCGCACGGCGTGACGCTCGCGGCGGCAGAGTGGAGCGGTGACGACGCTGGTCGAAATCGACGGCGTGCTCAGCGCGCCGGAGGAGGCGCGCGTTCCCGTCCTGGACCGAGGCTTCCTCTACGGCGACTCGGTCTACGAAGTGCTGCGCACCTACGAGGGCCGGATCTTCGCCCTCGAGTCCCACCTCGACCGGCTGGAGGGCTCCGCGCAGCGCCTGCGAATCGATCTGCCCGACCGCGCAGCGCTGGCCACCGCCATCAGCCGCACACTCCGCGCCGCGGGCAACCTGGAGAGCTACTGCCGGGTGATCGTCACCCGCGGGAGCGGCCCGCTGACCCTCGATCCCACCACCGCCGCCAGGCCCCTGGTCGCGATCGTCGTCAAGCAGTACGAGCCCTTCCCGGACTGGACCTACGAGCGAGGGGTACGCGTGATGGTGCCGAGCATCCTCCGCACGTCGCCCTGCTCCCTCGACCCGGCGATCAAGAGCGGCAACTACCTGAACTCGGTCCTCGCCCTCGGCGAGGCCCGCCAGGGGGGCTGGTTCGACGCGATGATGCTCGACGGACAGGGCCGCGTCACCGAGGCGACGTCCTCCAACGTCTTCGCCTGGAAGGACGGAATCCTGCTGACGCCGCCCCTCGAGGTCGGCATCCTGTCCGGCGTGACCCGCGGGTTGCTGCTGGCGCTGGCGCGGGAGCTCGGCATCCCCTGCGAGGAGCGGCACCTGCCGCTCGCGGATCTGCTCGCCGCGGACGAGGTGATGCTGACCTCGACCCTGCGGGAGGTCCAGCCCGTCATCGAGGTGGACAGGACCGCCATCGGCAGCGGCGCACCGGGGCCGACGGCCCGCCTGCTGCGCCGGGCCTTCCACGAGCGCGCCCTGGCGCTGGTCCGGGGGACGGCGTGCCGATGATCGCGCCGCGCCGGGCGATCCGGACCGCGGCCCTCATCGCCCTGTTCCTGCCCGCGCCGGTCCTGGCCGGGGGCAAGCTCGACAAGGCCAGGGACGAGGTGCGCACACCCCCCTCGACGTCCGAGCCGCGACAGGACCAGGCCGCCCAGACGCCCTACGACGGCGACGGAAGCTCCGTCGAGGACTACACCTCGGGCAGCGCCTGCCCGCCGGACGATCCCGACTGCGAGCAGGATGGCATGGGCGTGCTCGTCGGCTACACCCTGGGCGCCCTGTTCTACCTGCCGCACGTGCTCGTCGAGGGACCGGATCCCAGGGACGGCTGGTTCGGCGGGCCGCCGTACATGGGCGGCAAGCGCGGCCACATGGTCTTCACCAGGCCGCCCTGGATCCCGCCGCCGCCCCCGGAGACCACGCCCGAGGGAGATCTGCTCATCACGCCGGAGCCGCCGGACGAGGCGCCGACGCCGGCGGGAGTCAGCCCCCTGTCCCTGGCGCTCTCGGCGGAGTACGGCCACGATCTCGATGATCTGTACAAGCCCGCGGCCTACGGCATGGTCTCCACGTCCTTCCGGCTGGGCCTCGAGACCGGCTGGACCTGGATCACCGAGGAGACCGTCGAAGGGGCCGACTGGCTGGTGCTGGGCGACGCCAACCTGATCTGGCGCTTCGCCCAGGCCGAGGCGATCGAGATGTACTCCGGGGCGGGAGTCCGGCTGATGACGGACGACGCGGGGTGGAACGCGGGCTTCAACTTCACCTACGGCTTCGACGCGTTCCCGGCAAACCCGGTGGTGCTGTCGGCCAGCATCGACCTCGGCAACCTGGGCTGGGCCTTCGTGGTCCACGGCCGGGGGCACCTCGGGATAACGCGTTTCGGCTTCGAGATCTTCGCCGGCTGGGACGTGCTGGCCATCGGCGACGTCGTCTTCCAGGGGCCGCTGATCGGCCTGCGGGGCTGGATCTGACCGGTTGGCTCTGGCAAAAACCGCCCGATTCGCGTAGTCTGTCAATGGTGACAGTGATGGACGAATCGAGCGGGAACATGACGGATTCGCAAATGGTTCGCGAGATGGTCGAAGCGATCGTCCCGGTCTCCCACCCGGACCGGGTCGTCCTCTTCGGTTCGAGGGCTCGCGGCGAAGCGCAGGAAGATTCGGACGTGGATCTGCTGGTCGTGGTTCCACGGGGTTTCGGAGTCGGCAGGAGCCGCAGGCGGGAGTTGGGCCTTCTGTGGCGTGCGCTTGCACGGTTCCCCGTGCCGAAGGACATCCTGCTCTTCAGCCGCGACGAGGTGCGGCAGTGGGGCGCGTCGCTCAACCACGTCCTGGGGCGGGCACTGCGGGAGGGGGAGGTCGTCTATGAGCGGAGCTGAAGAAGCCGGACGGCTTCTCGACATGGCCGAAAAGGACTTGAACGCCCTTCTGCACATGGGTGATCCCTCGGCCTTCCCGGACGAGATCTTCGGTTTCCACGCCCAGCAGGCGGCGGAAAAGGCCCTCAAATCCTGGCTCGCCGTGCTGAACCGGGAATACCCGCTGACTCACGATCTGAGCTACCTGCTTCGAACGCTCGAGGAGGGCGGCGCGGACATCCAGCGTTTCTGGGATCTCGTGGAGCTGAATGCCTTCGCGGTCCAGTTCCGCTACGAGGCCTACGACGAGCCCGATGATCCGCTCCCGCGCGATGCCACCCTGACCACACTGAGGAACCTGTTGAACGTCGTCACAGGTTTCCTCTCACCTCACGGAGAAAACCGATGAACGATCGCAAGCTCGCCCTGCTCAGCGTCTCGGACAAGCGCGGCATCGAGTCCGTCGGCCGCGGCCTCGTCGACCTCGGCTTCGGCCTCCTCTCCACCGGCGGCACCGAGCGCGCCCTGGTCGGCGCGGGCGTCCCGGTGACCCGGGTCTCGGACCACACCGGCGCCCCCGAGGTGATGGACGGCCGGGTCAAGACGCTGCACCCGATCATCCACGGCGGGATCCTGGCCCGCAACACCGAGGCCCACCTCGCGGACCTCCACCGCATCGGCGCGGACCTCATCGATCTGGTGGTCGTAAACCTCTACCCGTTCCAGCAGACCGCGGCCGACCCCGGGGTGCCGCTGCCCGGCCTGGTCGAGCAGATCGACATCGGCGGACCCTGCCTGCTCCGTGCCGCGGCCAAGAACTTCGAGCGGGTCTGTGTGGTCTGCGATCCCTCCGACTACGAGAGCGTCCTGTGGCACCTGGCCCGGGACGGTGGGGTACCGCTGCGGCTGCGCTTCGAGCTGGCGGTCAAGGCCTTCCGCCACACCGCGGCCTACGACACGGCCATCGGCGAGATCCTGCCTCTCTTCGACGCGACGTCCGGAGCCCGCCGAGGTTCGCGGTGAAGGTCGTTGTGGTGGGCGGAGGGGGGCGCGAGCACGCCCTGGCCTGGAAGATCCAGGCGAGCCCGCTCGTCGGCGAGGTCATCGTCGCGCCGGGGAACGGGGGCATGGGCGACCTGGCCCGTCTCGTGCCGATCGACGCCGACGATGTGGAAGGGCAGTTCGACCTGGCCGTGCGCGAGCGGGCGGATCTGGTGGTCGTCGGCCCCGAGGCTCCCCTGGCGGGAGGTCTGGTGGACCGCCTGGCCGCGGCGGGGATCCGCGCCTTCGGACCCACGGCGGGCGCGGCGCAACTCGAGGGCAGCAAGGTCTTCGCCAAGGAGTTCATGGC
>CAYZAI010000084.1:0-14876 GCA_964476305.1 uncultured Myxococcales bacterium | reverse complement strand
CGGTCTGTCAGCGAAGGGCAGCATCGCCTCCAGGTAGGCCTCCGTGGACCGCGGCGGCAGCATCGGGTACAACACCGGCAGCAGTGCGATGTCGAGCACGGCCACGGGAATCGGCACCAGCCAGCGCAGGCGCCGGCGGATCGGAGCCGCGAGCCAGAGTTCGAACATCCGCGCGCCGGCGGCCAGGAGCAGCACGTACGCCGGCAGGCCGTAGCTGCTCTTTCCTCCGGCAGCGGCCACGATCGCGATGGTCGCGGCGAAGACGAAGCCCAGCGGCCGGAAAACCCGGCCCCGTGGCGCGTGAAAAAAGAAGAAGAGCCCCGCCAGCAACAGGGGCAGGTTGGCGATGTTCAAGGCCCACAGCTGCTCGGCGAAACGGCCCAGGGGGCCGGTGCCGCCCCACGGGCCGGAGCGCACGTCGATGGCGTGCTGGAACACCGGCCAGCCGTTCCTCGCCTGCCATAGAAGGTAGGGCATCACCAGCACGAGCCCGAGGGCACACCCGATCCAGAGCCAGCCACTGCGCAGGTGGCGTCGCGCCGGGGTCGCGAGCAGACCCGCGCCAAGGCCGATGACGAAAAGCGACATCGTCTGCTTGTTGACCAGGCCGATGCCGCACATGACTCCCACCGCCAGCCACAGCCGTGCCGAGCCTCCCCTCAGGATCCGTGCGACGAGCAGTGCGCACGCGATCCAAAGCAGCAGCTCGACGTTGGCCGAGTGCATGGTTGCGCCCACCCTCACCACGTAGAACGACGCGGCCAGGGCGAAGGCGGACAGCAGGCGGCCGAACCGGCCCGCGCCCAGCTCCCGGGCCAACAGGCCCGCGAGGAAAATGCTGCACGCGCCCAGGAGCAACGGCAGCACGCGGACAGAGAACTCCGCGCTCCAAGGTGCGGCCCGGGCCAGCAGTACCAGCGCCGGGCCGTAGGGCGTTTCGTTGGAGAACCCCCAGTCGTGGTGGCGCTCTCCCACCTCGACGAAGAAGTCGGGATGGATCGAGAAGTCGGTCCGCGGGAACGCCAGGTGCAGGCCCACGTGGAAAGCGGCCAGGCCGGCCAGCAACGCAAGATCCATCGCCGGGATCCGGTCCAATCGCATCGGTGCGGCCTGCTGGGATGTATCGTCCACTCCCCGAACCTCCGACCGAGGATGCCACGGGTCGCCGGATCGGCGCAAAGGCTTCAGGGCGCCCGCCGGGAGAGAAGCTCGCGGCCGCGGACCTGGAGCACCACGATGCCCGCCAGGGCCGGCAGCACGGTCTCGATCAGCGAGAGTGTCAGGCCCCCGACCAGCAGCAGGTGTCCGTCCGCGGCCGTGGAGAAGAGCGCGACCACCAGCGCCTCGCGCACGCCCACGCCCGCCGGGGTCAGCGGCAGAGCGGACAGGGTCGCCACCATCGGATAGAGAAGCGCCAGGGTCGCGGCGGACACAGGCAGCCCGAGGCCCGAGAAAACGAGCCAGGCGCAACTTATCTTTGCCAACTGGGTGACGACGGAGAGAGCGAGCAGCACAGCGCTCTTGCCCGAGGGGATGGAGAACCCCATGGCCAGGTTGCCGAGGACGGCACCGACGCGGCCCCGGGGCGAGAGTCTCGCGCCGACGACCCGTGCCAGAGGCCGGCCCATCACCAGGACCAGAGCCGCCGCTGCGGCCACCGCGGTCACCGTGACGTGGAGCGGTTCCGCGCCCCGGGAGAGGAGGTGGAAGCCGCCTGCGGCCACGACGACCAGCAACACGGCCAGCAGGTTCAGGTACTTCTTGATCACCAGGGTCGAAGCCGTCTTCGAGAACGGGATTCCGCGGGCCCGTTCCAGCCGTACCGCGGCCAGGAGCTTGGCGCTACCGGCCGGGGCGATCAGATCGAAGGCGCCGCATGCCAGCCACAGCTCGAGACACTCGCCGAAGCCTATCCCGGCGATGCGGCTGAACGAGAAGATCAGCCGCCACTTGTACGCACCGAGCAGCACGCCGAAGACCGTGGCGACGAGCAGCGCGGCGCAGAGGCTCCAGGCGAAGCGCACCGTTCCGAGGGCCGTGGCGAGATCGCCGATGTTGTCCCCGGACAATACCCTCGCGCCGAGGGCGACGAGCAGCCCGGCGCCGAGCAAGGGCGGGAGCAGGTTGGCGGCCTTGAAGGTGGATCGAGGCATCCGCTCCTCAGACGAGCCGCCGCAGGTTGGCGACGGCGAGCGGGTGCAGCCCGAGTAGCAGGTTGAGCTCCATGGTCCCGCCACACCAGCACCGGCCGCAAGCGGGATTGGCCAGGCCTGCGAAGGCCGCATCGACCCCGAGCTCGCGCACATCCCGGCCGGGCAGCCGCCCCTCCATGAAGATGCAGGGGTAGAGCTGGCCGCCCGGAGCGAGATGAGCCAGCGCCCTGCCCGCGAAACAGGGAAACTCCCGCCGTCCCACGGGCCAGGTGCGCAGGTAGCGCAGTCCGGCCAGGGAGTTGGCCACCGGGCGTCCGGCCCGCCGGGCTTCGGCGATGCGGTCGATGGCCCGGCCGTGGGCCTCCGGGCACGCCGGCTCGAGGGCCGCGATGGCCTGCGCCGAGGCATGGGCCGTGTTGATCGTGGTGAAGCGGACCCGGGTCCCGAACTCCTCGGCGAGGCGGATCACGCTCCCGGGCGAATCGAGGTTGGCGGCGCTCAGCACCGTGTTGAAGACGAAACGGCGGCCCGCGGCCCGAAGCGCCCGCGCCGCCTTGAGCACCAGATCAAAGGAACCGTCTCCCCGCAGACGGTCGTGGACCTCCCGGTCGCCATCGAGGCTCAGCTTGACCATTCTCACACCGGCAAGATCGTGGAGGCGCCCGGACACGAGGCTGCCGTTGGTGGTCACGACCACTGTCATCCCCAGGCACCGTGCACGGCCCACAAGCTCGCCGAGATCCTCCCGCAACAGGGGCTCGCCGCCGGACAGGGAGATGCTCAGCGTGCCCAGCCTGGCCAGCTGGTCGATCACGGACAGCGCTTCCTCCGTGTCGAGCTCGGCAGAACCGCGCCGCCAGCGCTCGCAGGAGCTGCACGAGAAGTTGCAGCGATCGGTGATCGGCCAGGTAACCACCAGCGGCCTGTTCCGGCCGAGGAGCCGCAACGCCAGCAGCCTGACCATGGCATCGAGCTTCTTTCCGGCGTCCATCTCCCGCCTCATCGGGCCAGCTGGTTGGCTATGGCGCTCGGGCTCAGGCCGAACGCCAGGTTGAGCTCGACCCGTCCCGCGCACCAGCAGTCGCCGCAGGTCATCGGTTGCAGGTTGTCGAAGGCTGCGTCGAAGCCGACCTCGAGGCAGCCTCGCGACGCGAAACCCTCCCGCGCCTGGCCGCAGTGCCGCACCTCGCCTCCGGGATCGATCCGGCAGCTGAGAAAGCCGCTGGCGCAGCGCAGCATCCGCGGTTCGGGGAAGGCCGCCAGGTGCCGCAGGCCGGCGAAGGAGTTGCCCACGGCACGTTCCCCCCCGCGCTTGCGCTCCACCAGGAAGGCAACGGCCCGAGCGAGCACGTCCGCGGGCGGCGTCAGGGGGTTCCCGGCAGGGTCCCCCCGAAGCCTTGGCGTGGCGGGTTGAAACAGCACCGACGCGCCGAGGCCGCGAGCGGTGTCGAGGACGAAACCCTGCGCTTCGGGGTTGGCGCTGGAGATCACCGAGGTGAAGGTGAGGTGGATGCCCCGCTCACGGGCCGCTCGTGCCGCCGCCAGAACCTCCCCGAAGGATCCCCGGCCGCGGATGGCGTCGTGCACCGGCTCAGGGCCATCCAGGCTCAGGCAGAGGGTGTCGAGCGTCCGCAGCTCGCCGATTCTTCCCGGGACCAGCGCGCCGTTGGAATTGAGCTTTGTCTTGATGCCCCGAGCGTGGATGAGGTCGATGATCTCGCCGATGTCCTTCCGTGTCAGGGGCTCTCCGCCGGTGAGCGAAATGCTGGCGCAGCCGCGTCGTGCCAGGGCGTCGACGACCCCGGCAATCTGGAGGGTGGACAGTTCGTCGCCCGCGGGCTTCCACCTGCGGCAGTAAGAGCAGCGGCGGTTGCAGGCGCCGGTGACGGCCCAGGCCACCAACAACGGCGTCCGGCGCCCGAGGAGCTTCGCGCCCAGGAATGCCGAGGCCAGGACCTCGGATGTCCTGCCGATGAAGGGGTGTCGCAACTGTCGGCCTCTCGTCACTCAATGATCGAGTCGTCGTCGACGATCACGGTGGTGTCCTCGTGCCCGGAGATGCCCGGGAGGATCTCCCACGTACTGCCGCCGTGGTTGACGTTGTCGCGGATAGCCGAGTCCTCGATGCGAAGCGTGCCGTCGTGGTTGTTGCTGACGAAGAAGATCGCCGCGCCGTAGGCGTTGACCTCGTTGCGCTCGATCAGCGCGCCGCACAGGGACAGCGTCATGGTGTTGCCGTCGTTGTAGATCGCGCCACCGCTGCCGCCGCCGGGAGTGCCGTCCGCTGCCGGGTTGCCGCCGTCGCCGACCGCGCGGTTGTCCGAGAGCACCGAGTTCAGGATCGTCCATGACACGCCGATGCTGCTCACCGCACCGCCGTTGGAGCAGACGTTGCCCTGGTCCCCCGCGCCTCCGAACGTGGAGTGGACGACGTGGAGCGGCGCATCGCCGTGTTGATCGAAGGCCCGGATGCCGGCGCCGCCCACGTCGGGCCCGGTGTCGGCGCAGGTGTTGCGAAAGAAGCGGCAGTTGATCACGAAGAGTCGCCCGCCCCGGGCCCAGATCGCGCCGCCGCCGTCATTGTCGCCTTCGTCGCTCGAGTCGCCGTCGACGAAGGTCAGGTTCTGCACCGTGAGCCGCGGATGGTCCTGGTCGTCGCAGTGGTCGGTTGTCCACACCAGATCCGGATCGCAAGTGTTCATGTAGAGGATGCGGCGCTCGCCGCCACCGCTCAGCGTGATCTTGGAGCCGCCGTCGATGACGATCTCGGGTCCGGTGTCGTTGAAGATCCTGGCCGTCTCCTCGAGCACGACGGTCATCGGATCCGGCCCGCAGTCGAAGGTGATCACGCCGCCCTCGGCGATGGCCTCCACCACGGCAGCGCTGGTGCAACTCTGGGGCGTGCCGTCGCCGATCACGCGATCCGGCGAGCTCGCGTCCTTCTCCATCGCATCGTCCGGCACCGGGCAGTTGGCTTCCGGGTTGCCCGCCTCGGGCAGGTCGTCGTCCCACCCGGTGTATTCCACGTCGAGGTTGCCCGACGTGTCGGGTCCGCCGGATCCGCAGCCGGTCGCGACGAGGACGACACTCCAGATGGGTACGAAGGACAACCTGGACATAGGCTCATCCCCGGTCCGTCGTTTCTATCGATCGGACCTCGAATCCGGGTGCGCACGTCTCTCCGACGTGGAACGGTAGAGCTGCTCCCAGGATGTGGCGCGGTGCATGTCGGTCCCGAGGACATCGACGAACCCGCGGAGATAGAGCCACCGGGCCATCTCCCCCCGTTGGCTCGTCCGGGGGAGGTGGAACGAGGGGTGGTTGACCTGGAACCTGAAGCCGAGACGGCGCAGGTGCTCGACCACCGAGCGATCCCGCTGCAGGAAACGGTACCGCTCGACGTGCGCAAGCAGTGGCGTGTACCCCGCCGAGAGCAGGCGGAACCCGATCTCCTCGAGGACCATCGGTTGTTGCTCGACCGGCGACTCGAACAGGACGTACCGCTCGTCGCCGAAGGACAGCAGGTCCCGGCGATCGACCAGCGAGAGGAGCGTCGCCTCGGCATAGTACTCGGCTCCCGCCACGACCTCGATGGTGATCCCGGAAGAGAAGAGCAGCTTGCGAAGCCGTTCCGCGGCTTCGACGATGCGCTCGGTCGAGTTCGGGTACACGTCGGATATCACGTGGGGCGTGGCAACGACCTTCGTCACGCCCATCTCGACCAGGAGCCTGGCGATGGCGAGGGCTCCCCGATCGTCCCGGGGCCCGTCATCCAGCCCGGGCAGGATGTGACAGTGCGCATCCACCGGGCCCATGGCCGGAGGATCGATGAGGCCGTCACGTCTGATCAGCAGTGAAAACACTTGCTCTCCGTCATCCGAGAATCAGTCTCGGGATACTTTCAACTTTCTTCAATCGTGTCAATAAGTTCCCTCGCCCCGGTCCCCCGGCCGGACCTCGATGGCCGGCGACGGACCGTGGCGGCCGGCCAGATGCAGGGGGAACCCGGGGCCGACGGCCTTGCGAGCGGTCTCCAGCGCCAGCCCGGGCGTGTTGTTCTCCTCGGACAGGTGACCCAGGCACGCCCAGCCGAGGCGTCCCCTCGCGGCGGCTCCGGCGACGAGCGCGGCGGCCTCGGGGTTCGACAGGTGCCCGGCGGGCCCTGCGATTCGCCGCTTGAGGAAGGCCGGGTAGGGTCCCGCGGCCAGCATGCCCGGATCGTAGTTGCTCTCGATCAACGCGCCGTCCAGGGAGCTCACCACATCGGCCAGGCCGTCGAAGACGTGGCCGAGATCGGTCAGCACCCCCAGCCGCCGGCCGGCGTGCTCGATGACGAAGCCCACACCGTCCACGCCGTCGTGGGCCGTGGGAACGGTCTCCACCGTGACCGGGCCGAAGCGCAGGCGGTCGCCCGCGGCGAAGCGCTCGACCCGCTCGACGCGGCCCAGATTGGTGTGGCGCGACGCGGCGACGAGGGTCTTCGCGGTGGCGAACACGGGCACGCCGAACTTGCGGTGGAACACGCCGGCGGTCCGGGAGTGGTCGATGTGGTCGTGGCTGACCAGCAGGCCGTCGGCCCCGTGGGCGTCCAGCCCGCACGCGGCCAGACGCTCCGCGGCCAGGCGGCCGCTGATCCCGGCGTCGATGACCAAGCGCACGCCGCCGGCCTCCACGTAGATGCAGTTGCCGTTGGAGCCGGACTGGAGCGCGACCATCCACATGCCGCTTCAGCGTCCCCGCCCGAGGATCAGCTCGACGACCGCCTCGAGGCCGCGGGCGTCGGACTCGTCGAACGCGCCGGGCTCGGCGCTGTCCACGTCGAGCACGGCGAAGACCGCGCCGGAGGCGTCCTTGAGCGGCACGACGATCTCGGAGCGCGCCCGCGAATCGCAGGCGATGTGTCCGGCAAACGCGTGGACGTCGGGCACGATCACGGTCTCGCCGCGCTGCACCGCGGCCCAGCACACACCGCTGCCCCGTGGCCTCAGGATCGCGCAAGCCAGCACGCCCTGGTAGGGCCCCACCACCAGCTCGCCATCCACCAGACGGTAAAACCCGGTCCAGAAGAACCGCGGCCGCTTGTGGTGCAGCAGGGCCGCGGCCGTGGCCATCCGCGCGGTCAGATCGAGCCCGGGGACGAACAGCCCTGCCAGCTGCTCGGCGATGCGCTCGTAGCTTCCGGCGGCGCCGCGGTCAGGCATCGGCCTTGCCGGCCAGCGACCTGCCGAACGCGGCGCACTGGTCCTTGACCCGGGCCTTGGTGCTCTTGATGAGGTCGCGCTTGTACTCGTAAGGGATGAACGCGGACTTGACGCCGCTCATCACCAGGTCGAGCACGTCCCGCGGGCTCAGGTCGAAGTGCTCGTGGGCCAGCACGTACTCGTCGGTCATGGTCGTGTCGGTGATCAGCCGGTTGTCGGTGTTGAGGGTCACTCGCAGGCCCAGGTCGTGGAAGAAGCGGAACGGGTGCTCGTCGATGCCGCCGACGGTACCGGTCTGCACGTTGCTCGAGAGGCAGATCTCGAGCGGGATGCGGTGATCGTTGACGTAGTTCAGCAGATCCCCGGCCTCTCGCAGCCGCGTCCCGTGGCCGATGCGGTGCGCGCCACAGTAGTGCAGGGCCTGGTGGATCGACTCCGGGCCGTAACCCTCGCCGGCGTGGATCGTGACATTGACGTTGTTCGAGAGGATCAGGGTGAAGGCCTCGAGGTGGTCCTTGGCCGGGTAGTTGTACTCGCTGCCCGCCAGGTCGAAGCCCACGACCCCGCGGTTCTTGAATGCCACGGCCAGCTCGGCCAGCCGCAGGCTGACCTCCGGCGAGATGTTGCGGATGCCGCTGACGATCACCCCCGAGTGGATGCCGAAGGTCTTCTGGGCGTCGCGCAGGCCCGCCAGCACCGACTCGAGGATCGCCGCCGTGGAGAGCTTGCGCCTCGTGTGGAGGATCGGGCAGTAGCGCACCTCGATGTACTCGACGTTCTCGGCGGCCGCGTCCTCGGCCAGTTCGTAGGCGGCTCGGTACAGTGCGTGATCCGTCTGCAGCACCTTGAGCGTGATGTCGAAGGCCTCGAGGTACTTCTCGAGGCTGGAATGGCGCGCCCCGGGGCTGATCAGGGTCCGCAGGCCCTCCTCGTCCGTCGCGCCGAGGTCCACGCCGTCCCGTTCTGCCAGCTCGAGCATCGTTGGCAGCCGCAGCGAGCCGTCCAGATGCACGTGCAGGTCCACCTTGGGCAGCCTGTGGAAGAAGTCGCGGTCGAACGGCAGGCTCGTGTCCGCGACGTCGTCGAAGGTCAGTCTTCCGGTCATTCTTCTCTCCCCCCCGGTCTACTCGGCCAGGGCCACGTGGGCGATGACCTTGGCGTCCCCCAGGATGTTGCGTACGTCGGCGTTCTCGTCCGGCCCATGCATGGTCTCGTCCATCTTCGACCAGACCACGCAGGGCAGGCCCTTGCGCCGCAGGAAGGCTGCCACAGTGCCGCCACCGATGCCGACAGGCTTGGCCTCGACCCCGTAAATCTCGCGTACGGCCGCGGCCACCAGGCCCACCACCCGGGCGTCCACCGGCGTGGGCGGGGCCGCCGCCTCGCGCTGCTCGAAGGAGAGCTCGACCTTCACGCCGAAGTCCTGCTCGACGGAGGCCATGATCTTGCGGATCTCGGCCTCGACCCGATCCAGCGGGTAGCGCGGCAGCACCCGGCAGTCGAGGAAGAACACGTCCTCGCCGGGCATGATGTTGATCGCGCTGACGTTGGCCTCCTTCTTGGTCGGCGTGAACGTGCTGCGCGGCGGCTCGAAAACCGGGTCCCCGTCGGGGAACAGGTCGGCCAGGGCGTCGAGCCGCACCACGAGATGCGCGCCGGCACGCATCGCGTTGACCCCCTTGTCGGGCATCGAAGCGTGGCACTGCCTGCCCGTGACGGTGAACCGGCACCACATGATCCCCTTCTCGGCGACCTCGATCTCGCTGCCGTCCGCCGCCCCACCGTCCGGGACGATGATGATATCGTCCACGCCGAAGGGGTTCTTGGCCTCGACCACGTGGCCGATGCCGAACTTCGAGCCGCACTCCTCGTCGGCGACCAGCAGCATCGCGAAGTCCCTTGGCGGCACGGTACCGGTCTCGACCAGCGCCCGGGCGGCCAGCACGGCGGCGACCAGACCTTGATGGTTGTCCTCCACGCCCCGGCCGATGAGCTTGTCACCCTCAACCCTGAGCGTCCAGGGATCGCCCGTCCACTTGGAGAGATCGCCCGCGGGCACCACGTCGGTGTGGGCCATGACCCAGGTGGCGCGGCTCCGGTCGCGTCCCGGGACCCGCGCGATCAGGCTCGGCCGCACACCGCCCGGTACACGAGGGTCCGGAGCGTCGACGCGCGAGATGTCGGTAATGCCCAGGGAGCGCAGGTGCGCCTCCAGGAACGCGACCTTTCGCGCCTCGCCGGTGTGCTCGGGCGGGGCGTCGTAATCCGGGCTGAGGGCCGGTATCGCCACGATCTCCCGCTCCAGCGCGATGGCCGCCTCGCGGTATCCCCCGATGGTTTCGAGCACCTTCTTTTCGGACATCTTAAGACCTCCCGCTTTGCGCCGGCCCTGGCCGGCGGCGTCAGTCCGGAGCGCCCCTGGACAGCCCCAGCGCCTTGATCTTCTTGTGCAGGTTCGTGCGCTCGATACCCAGGACCTGGGCCGTGCGCGAAATGTTCCAGTCGTTCTCCTCGAGGGTCTCGAGCACGAAGCGGCGCTCGGTGGCATCGCGAAAGTCGCGCAGACTGGGGCGGGCCCCTTCGAATGTGATGGCCGCGGGTGCAGGAGCCGAGCCGGAAACGATCTCGGGCAGGTCTTCCATGCCGATCCGCTCGCCTCCCATGATCACCAGCCGCTCGGCGACGTTCTTCAGCTCGCGCACGTTGCCCGGCCACGGGTAGGTCGAAAGCCGCCGGAGGACCTCGTCGTCCACCGCTTTCACCCGCAGGCCGTTCTCCTTGCAGAAGCGCTCGACGAAGGTGAGCAGCAGCAGCGGAACGTCCCCGGGACGGTCGCGCAGCGGCGGGGCCCGGAGCGGCACCACGTTGAGCCGGAAGAACAGATCCTCGCGGAACGCCCCGGCCTTGACCTGGGCCTCGAGATCGCGGTTGGTGGCCGCCACCACGCGCACGTCGACGCTGACGGTCTGTTGACCTCCCACTCGCGATATCTCCCCCGACTGGAGGGCGCGCAGCACCTTGGCCTGGGCCGAAAGGCTCATGTCGCCGATCTCGTCGAGGAACAGCGTCCCCGTGTCCGCCAGCTCGAACTGCCCGGCCTTTCGGCCGTGGGCGCCGGTGAAGGCGCCGCGCTCGTAGCCGAACAGCTCGCTCTCGATCAGTTCGGAAGGGATCGCGGCGCAGTTCACCTTGACGAACGGCGCCGCGGCCCGGGGCGAGAGCTGGTGCAGGGCTCGGGCGACCAGCTCCTTGCCCGTACCCGACTCGCCTGTGATCAACACGCGGCTGCGGGTGGGTGCGACCTTCTCGATCTGGCGCAGGAGCTCGCGCATGACCTCCGACTCACCGAGCAGCTCGTGGCGCTCGTCCACCGCGGCGCGAAACGCCGACACCTCGCGGGCCAGGCGCTGCTGCTTGAGGCAGTTGGCCACGCGTATCAGGATCGCGTCGCGGTCGAGGGGCTTCTCGAAGAAGTCGGTGGCTCCGTGCTTGACCGCGTCGACGGCCTCGGCCAGGGAGGCGTGGCCCGAGATCATGATCACCGGCACGTCTCGCGTGTCGGCAGCGCCCGAGCGGATGCGGCGCAGGGCCTCGGCCCCGCTCAAACCGGGCAGCTTGATATCGAGGATCACCAGGTCGATGCCGCCGCCGTCGAGCTGCGCCAGGCCCTCCTCGGCGGTGCTGACGGCGTGAACCGTGTAGCCCTCGCTCTCCAGCACCAGCCCGAGGGTGCGCCGGATGTTCTTCTCGTCGTCGACGATCAGCACGGTCTGCGGTGGCATGGCTGGCGTCCCTCCCTCACTCCTCCGCGTCGAGTGCGCGGCCCTCGCCCTCATCGACGAAAGCGTCGTGGAGCGCGCGGCTGGCTGCGGCGAGATGCTCCTCCCGCGTTACGAAGGATATGCGGAACCCAGAGGTCGCCAGACCATGGAGCGGCGCGCCCAGCTCGCGCATGATCCGCGTGGCTCGGGTCACGTTTCGGGTGTCGCGGTTGATCCCGACGCCTATCAGCGACACGGCGCACAGGCCCTCGAGGATTTCGAGCTCGTCGCCGCCGGCCTCGCGCAGGGCCGTCCGCGTGCGCCCCCAGTCCGGCAGCCCGGAGGTGGAGACCACGAACGAGCCCCGGGCCCAGGAGACCTGCTGCTCGTGACATTGGAAGCGCAGCTCCTTGATCGGGGTGAAGCTCCGCTCCGCCGCCTCGAGGATCGCCAGGAACCGCTCGGTCACCGCCGCGCCGAGGAAGCTCACCAGCGCCACCTTCCGCTCCGTGACCACGGCCCGCACCCCGTGGACTTCCACCGCCTCGTTGCGGCGGATCACGGTCTCGCGGCCCGGGGTGAAGGCCGCCCGGGCGTAGACCGCGATCCCGGCGCGCTTGGCGAACTCCACGGCCTGGGCCTTGAGCACCTTGGCCCCGGCCACGGCCATCTCCTGCATCTCCTCGTAGGAGACTTCGGGAAGGTGGCGTGCCCCGGCCAGCTCGTTGGGGTCCGCGGAGTAGACGCCGTCCACGTCGGAGTAGATCTCGCACCGTTCCGCGCCGAGGGCCGCGGCCAGGGCCACGGCGGTCGTGTCCGAGCCGCCTCGCCCCAGGGTCGTGATCTCGCGCTTGTAGCTCACGCCCTGGAAGCCGGCGACGATCACGATCCGGCCGCGGGCCAGCTCGTCCTCGACGCGCACGGGGCGGACCTCGATGATGCGGGCATCGGAGTGACGATCGTTGGTGATGATCCCGCACTGGGAGCCCGTGAGCGAGATCGCCTCGTGCCCCAGGCGCTGGATCGCTATCGACAGCAAAGCCGAGGTGATGCGCTCGCCCGCGGTGAGCAGCATGTCCAGCTCCCGCCGCGGCGGGTCGGGATCGAGGCGCTGGGCCAGGGTCGTGAGCTCGTTGGTGGTCCGGCCCATGGCCGAGACGACGACGACCACTTCGTTGCCGGCCTCTCGGCAGTCGCAGACCTTTCGCGCCACCTTCGCGATGCGTTCCACGTCCGCCACCGAGCTGCCGCCGTACTTCTGGACGATGGTTCCCATGCCGGGCCGCAGGCTACCACAACCCGGCGGTCGCTGTCAGGGGCTTAGACGGACCCCCGATCCGCCATCAAGGAGAGCGCGAACACCCGGTCAGCCCCTATCAATCGGGTGGCGGGGCCGGTTTCGCCGCTTCCGGTGGCGCCACTGCCGCGCTGCGCCGGTGCGCCCGGCGGGCGTTGACTCCGGTCGTCAATGAAAGGATAACGAAAGAGGAGACAGAGATGGGCAGATGCAGGAATCATCCGGACCGGGAAACAAACTTCATGTGCATGAAGAACAACGTGTATTTGTGCGAGGAATGTGCCAAGTGCATGAGCCCGGACATTCACTGCAAGTTCAGGACTTCATGTCCGATCTGGTTCGTGTCCCACTCCGTGGAAAAGTGGGGCAGCGCCGCGGCGGAAAAGGGGGAAGGCAAAAAGAAGTGGAAAGTCGTCTTCAAGCCGTCTCAGAAAGAGACACAGGTGGTGGACGGCGCCACGTTGCTGGAGGCCTCCCGTGAAGCGGGCGTTTATCTGAATGCGTCATGCAACGGCCAGGGCGCGTGTGGGAAATGCAAACTGGTGGTGGAACGCGGCGAAGTCGAGACCAAGCCGACGCCTTTGCTCAGTGACAGTGAGAAGGAGCGAGGGTATGTTCTGGGCTGCGGAACCACCGTTCACGGCGAGGTGGATGCGCGGATTCCGGATGAGTCAATCGAGAAAAAGATGAAGGTTGCCGGTATGGGCAAAACCGCCACTGCGCGGCTCTCCGGGCTTGTCACGGATATTGACCCTATGGTCACCAAAGTGTCGCTCGAACTCAAACCGCCTACTTTGCAGGACAGCGCAAGCGACCTTGATCGCCTTCGTCACGCACTTGGGAAAGCTGGGGTCGAGACCGTCGATCTGATCGCGGGGCTGGGCGTCGTCCGCAAGCTTGGTGCCGCAGTGCGCGACGGGGATTGGAAGGTAACAGCTTCGATCTTGAAAAACGGATGCGTCAGAGAGGTAGTCAATGTTGAGACCGGTGTGTCGGGCACCGGCTCTCTCGGACTTGCGATAGACATCGGAACAACTTCTATCGTCTCCTACCTTGTCGATATGTCGAACGGCGGAATCCTCAGCGCCACGTCAGGCCATAACGGCCAGGCGGCATGTGGTGATGATGTGATAAACCGCATAATCTGCGCAGAGAAGAACGGTGTGAAAAAGTTGAGCGAGATGGCGCTCGCTACGATCAACGGATTGATCGCCGAAGCCCTCGATGCCGCGGGCGCGGAACCCGGCCGGATCGAAAATGTTGTGGTTTCCGGCAACACCACGATGATGCATCTGTTTTTGGAAATCTGTGCCCGCAATATCCGAAGAGAGCCTTACATTCCCACCGTTTCCGCCTTTCCAATCCTGAAGGCCGGGGAACTCGGACTTCAGGCCAACCCGGACGCTGCGGTGTTCGTAATGCCGAGTCCCGCGAGCTACATCGGTGGCGATATCGTTGCCGGCGTCCTTTTTTCTGGTTTGTACAAGGAACAACCGCTGACGCTTTTCATTGATGTCGGCACCAACGGTGAGATTGTGCTGGGAAACTGCGATTGGATGATGGCGGCATCCTGTTCGGCCGGCCCGGCGTTCGAAGGCGGAGGAGTAAGGTGGGGCATGCGAGCGGAGGAGGGCGCTATAGAAAAGGTGAGGATTGATCCCTCGACGCTTGCGTCTTCGTTCTCCGTCATCGGAGACGGCCGCCCGAGGGGCCTGTGCGGCTCCGGCATGATCGATCTTCTTTCGGAAATGCTCCGGACTAAAATCATGGACAGAAACGGCAGTATCAACCTCGACGGCGATCATCCGCGGATAAGACAGTTCGATTACGGCAGAGAATACATCGTGGCTTTAGCCAAGGAAACTCTGATAGGGGAGGATATCGTTTTTACCGAAGCGGACATAGACAATATTAAACGCGCGAAGGGAGCCATCTACGCCGGGTTCTCCGTTCTGCTCGGCGAGGCCGGTATGGATTTTTCAATGGTGGACAGGATCCTGATCGGAGGCGGGTTCGGGAGATTCCTTGACATCGAGAAATCCGTAACGATAGGACTTCTGCCGGATATCGACCGCAGCAAATTCAAATACTTGGGAAACAGCTCCATATCTGGTGCGTACCTCGCCCTTTTGTCCGGTGAAAAGCGCGAAGAGGCGAAAAAGATCGCACGAAGCATTACATATATAGATTTCAGCAGCCACGGCAGATTCATGGAAGAATATGCTGCCGCGATGTTTTTCCCGCACACCAATATCAGTAATTTCCCGTCTGTAAAGGCTATGGTCTGAAATGGGAACAGGTGATTCTTGCAATAGTGAGAAAAGGAAATGCGAGAAATAGAGAAAAAGGAAAGTCCCTGGGGTCAATTCTATTTGGAAAAGAGAGCAGAGCTCTTCCAGAAACCTGAAAACGTGCAACATGTTGAAGAGCCGAAAGAAGGCTATTTCCCTGACGCCGGTTTTAC
>CAYZAI010000083.1:0-14949 GCA_964476305.1 uncultured Myxococcales bacterium | reverse complement strand
CCCCTGCCCTGGCGCCCCCAGAGCCGCGTCAACCCCCGCGAGCCGTGAGGCGCGAGTCACGCCATCCTTGACGGTCTTCTCCGAACTGCATCGAACTGCATAGGGACTGAATGGATCAAACCGATATCGCTGAGCAATCCGGAAACCGCCCGAATGCGCATGAGCACAGTGGAAGGCACGGCCAGGTGCTAGCCCGCTATTTTCTGCCTTGACTAGTGAGGAACGCGTTTGACCGCCGGCCGGTGATCGATTTCAGCAGCCGATGTGGCGGGAGATCACGATGCGCTGGACCTCGGAGGTTCCCTCGCCGATCTCGAGCAGCTTCTGATCGCGGAAGAAGCGCTCCACGTCGTACTCCTTCATCAGCCCGTAGCCGCCGTGGATCTGCACCGCCTCGGTGGCGACGAACTTGAAGATCTCGGAGCAGTAGAGCTTGGACATCGCGGCCAGCTTTTCAAAGGGCTGGTGCTGCTCGCGCAGCCAGCAGGCCTTGTACAGCATGTTGCGGGCGGCCTCGATCCGCGTGGCCATGTCCGCGAGCTTGAAGGCGATCGCCTGGTTCTTGCAGATCGGCTTGCCGAACTGCTTGCGCTCCTGCGAGTACGCCAGCGCTTTCTCGAAGGCCCCCTGGGCGCCGCCGAGGCCCATCGCCGCGATCGACAGCCGCCCGCCGTCGAGGGTCGACAGCATCTGGTGGAAGCCGGCGCCGCGCTTGCCGAGGACCGCCGTCGGCGGGAGGATCACGTCATCGAAGTACAGCTCGGCGGTATTGGAGGACCGCCACATCAGCTTGCCGTGCATCTCGCGGGCCTCGAAGCCCTTGATGCCGTGGGGCACCAGGAAGCAGGTGTACTCCTTGCGACCGTCCTTCTTCCCGGTCACCGCCTGGACCGTGGTCACCAGGCTCAGCGGGTTGGCCGAGTTGGTGATGAAGATCTTGGACCCGTTCAGCTTCCAGTTGCCATCGGGCAACAGCTCGGCACTGGTCTTGGAGCCGCCCGCGTCGGAGCCGGCGTCGGGCTCGGTCAGGCCGAAGCCCGCCAGCGCCTCGCCGGTGCAGAGCCGCGGCAGGTACTCGCGCTTCTGCTCCTCGGAGCCGAAGTAGTTGATCGGGCCGATGCCCAGCGAGTTGCCCGCGGCGATGGTGGCGGCCTGTGATCCGTCCACCCGGGCGATCTCCTCGACGGCGATGATGTAGGCCACGTAGCCCATCTCGGTGCCGCCGTACTGCTCGGGGACGAACATCCCCAGCAGGCCCAGCTCGCCCATCTTCCTCGTCAGCTCGACCGAGAACTGCTCCTTCTCGTCGAGTTCCCGGGCCACCGGTGCGATCTCGTTCTCGGCGAACTCCCGCACCGTGTCGCGCAGGATCCTCTGTTCCTCGGTGAGCTCGTAGCTAAGCACGCGGACCTCCTTCCTCGGTTTCCCGGATCGCCGTCGCGCCGGGCCGGCCTTGCAGCGATCGCGGTCAGAAGCCTGGAATCTGCCAGAGGCCGGTGGCTGGGCGGAATGACGAATGTCAGGAGGCCCGGCGCTACTTGGGCGTGCGCTCCGGACCGAGGTCGTAGGACAGCACGTCGAGCAGGACGGACTCCTTGTCGGGAGTCTTGACCTCGAGCCGGAATGGGCGCTCGAAGCGCTGGCGCGGGAAGACCAGCTTGCCCGCCAGGGAGCCGCCGGCCTCGACCTCGGAAGCAGTGTCGATCTGGCCCACGGCCTTGGTCACCGACCTCTGCCAGCGGCCCGGCGCGGTCTCGAGCCTGACGGCGAGTCCCTTGAGCGACGCGGCCTCGGCCCCGGTGTTGGCCAGTTCGACGTTGACCACCGCCAGGAACTGGTCCTCGCCCTTGGGCGCGTAGCCGCCGAACTCCTTGGCGCCCGAGATGCCGATCACCTTGACCTTCCAGCCCGTGGTGCTGGCCTGGACAGGGAAGGCGGCCGCCGGGGCGCGGACGAGGTCCTCGGGCTGCACCACCTGGGTGCGCTTGAGCCACTCGGTCTTGCCGGTCAGCCGGGTGACCAGGATCCGGTCCTGGCAGCCGTAGTGGGCGTCCGCCGGCTCGAGCAGCGTCTCGGTCTTCTGCTTGATGACGACCTGCACCTGCTGCTTGAGGCTCATGCCCAGGACCTCCTCCCAGGCGATGTTGACGAGGGCCAGGGGGAAGTCCTTGCGCCCGCCGCGGATCCCGCGGGTGACGATCTCGATGTAGACCTTCGCCTCGTCCGGCTGCGCCTCGCAGAAGGCCTCGGACAGCGGGTCGGATTCCCAGTGGAACGGACGCTCCTGGCCCGGAAGCCAGGGATCGGCCCCCCGCACCTCGCGCTCGACGCGGGACACGATCTTGGTCCGGCCGTACCAGCCGCCGGTATAGGCGCGGCCCTGGGCATCGACCTCGGCGTAGCGACTGGTGCCGAAGCGCAGGAACGCCGCCCCGCGCATGTCCGCGAGGTAGAGCATGTCCTTGCCGGTGTAGGTCAGGGTGCCCTCGACCACAGCGCGAATGCCCCCGGTGGCCTTGCGCTTCACCGGGTCGTCTCCGCGGGCGCAGGTGCCCACCAGGAACACGCGGTCCACGCGGGTCTTGAACGGGCTCGAAGCGATCCCGGCCTGCCGGGCCTGGTAGTAGGCCGTGCGATCGCGTTCCTCGGCCGAGCACTCCTCGGCCGCGCGCTTCTTGCAGGCCTCGAAGATCTCCCACTCGCGCTCCGGGTCGAGCCCGGTGGCCGCGGGCCGCGGCGCCGCGGTCGCGACCGGGGCCGGAACCGCGGGCTGGACCGCCTCGGCGGCAGGGACCGTCGGCGCGCCGGGCGCGGGGGACGCGGGGGGCGCCTCGTCGTCGTCGCCGCAGGCCGCGGCGAGGGCTGCGGCCGCGCCGAACACGAACACCAGAGCGATTTCGGATTTTCTCATGTCGGTTTCTCCTGTCGTGGAACAGGACCGGAGGCTACCCCAGTCCGGGGTGCCCCGTCTACAGGCAAGGACAGGGAGGTGGACTCACAGGATGAACCGGGAGAGGTCCTCGCTCTCGAGGATCTTGGACAGGGACTCGCGCACCCGGGCGCCGTCGATCAAGACGTGCTGGCCATCCATGTCCGGCGCGGCGAACGACACGTCCTCGAGCAGCTTCTCGAGCACGGTGTGCAGGCGCCTGGCGCCGATGTTTTCCATCGAAGAGTTGGCCGCGGCGGCGATCCGGGCCACCTCGCGGATGCCGTCCTCGGTGAACTCGAGCTCCACGTTCTCGGTGCGAAGCAGCGCCACGTACTGCTTGATCAGCGCGTTGCGGGGCTCGGTGAGAATGCGCACGAAGTCGTCGGCGCCCAGGGACTCGAGCTCGACGCGGATCGGGAACCTCCCTTGCAGCTCGGGCACCATGTCCGAGGGCTTCGAGACGTGGAACGCACCCGCGGCGATGAACAGCACGTGGTCGGTGCGGACCGGTCCGTACTTGGTGTTGACGACCGAGCCTTCCACCATGGGCAGCAGGTCCCGCTGCACACCCTCCCGGGACACGTCCGGGCCGTGGTCCCCGCGGCTGCGACCGACGATCTTGTCAATCTCGTCGATGAAGACGATGCCGGTCTGCTCGGCCCGGGTGCGCCCCTCCTGCTGGACCGCGTCCATGTCCACGAGCTTCTCGGCCTCCTGCCCGGCGAAGATCTCGAGGGCCTCGGGCACGCGAACCTTGCGGTTCTTCTTGCGGCCGCGGAACCCCGGCAGGTTCTGAAACATGTCCTTGAAATTGATGTCCTCGAGCCCGGCGGCGCTGAAGACCTCGACCATCGGGAAGCTGGTGTCCGCGACCTCGATCTCGACGTAGCGGTCGTCGAGCTCGCCTCGCCTGAGGCGCCGGCGCAGCTCCTCGCGGTCCGGGTGCTGCGACGCCGCATCCGGGATCTCGAAGGCAGGGACAGCGGGGCCTTCGTCCCTGGCCACGAGGTCGAGCACCCGGTCCTCGGCCAGGTCCCGGGCCTTGGTGTGATATCGCTCCTCGGCCTCGCGCCGTACCAGGTTGACCGCAGCCTCCACCAGGTCGCGCACGATGGAGTCCACGTCGCGGCCGACGTAGCCGACCTCGGTGAACTTCGACGCCTCGACCTTGACGAACGGCGCCTGGGCCAGCCGCGCCAGCCGCCTGGCGATCTCGGTCTTGCCCACACCGGTGGGGCCGATCATGATGATGTTCTTCGGCGAGATCTCCTCGCGCAGCTCGTCGGGCACCAGCCGGCGGCGCCAGCGGTTGCGCAGGGCGATGGCCACGGCGCGCTTGGCCTGGTTCTGCCCGATGACGTAGCGGTCCAGGTCCGAGACGATCTCGCGCGGCGTGAAGGTCGCCGCCACAGGCAGCTTGGGGTCTTCCGTCATCTCTCCTCCGGCGTTCCTCGAGGCGGGCGGTTCAGATCTCCTCGAGGGTGATCTCGCCTCCGGTATAGATGCAGATCGAGCGGGCGACAAGCAGCGCCTCGCGCGCCACCTCGGCGGCGTCGAGCTGCGTGTGGGCCAGCAGCGCCCGCGCCGCGGCCCGGGCCAGGTCCCCGCCGGAGCCGATGGCCAGGACCCCGTCATCGGGCTCAATCACATCGCCCCCGCCCGAGACCAGCAGCGAGTCCCTGGCATCGACCGCGATCAGCAACGCCTCGAGGCGCCTCAGGGACCGGTCCATTCGCCAGTCCTTGGCCAGTTCCACCGCGGCCCGGGTCAGGTTGCCGTTGAACTCCTCGAGCTTGCCCTCGAGACGGGCGAAGAGCGTGAAGGCGTCGGCACTCGCCCCGGCGAAGCCGGCCACGACCTTGCCGCCGGCCAGGCGGCGGACCTTGCGCGCCGTGGTCTTGACCACGGTCTGGCCCAGTGTGACCTGGCCGTCCCCGGCAACGACGACGCGGCCCTCGCGGCGCACGGCGATGATGGTCGTACTGCGGATCCTCGTCGACTCGCGGTTCATCAATGCTCCTTCCCTTCCCGGCTCCGCCTCGCGAACGGGTGCGAGCGGTCGAAGACGGCGGTCAGGCCGTCGATGCTGACATGGGTGTAGCGCTGGGTCGTGGACAGGCTGGCGTGGCCCAGCAGTTCCTGGATCACTCGCAGGTCCGCCCCGGCGTCCAGCAGGTGGGTGGCGCAGGAGTGGCGCAAGGCGTGAGGGTGCAGCGACTCGCGGGTGCCGATCGCGAGGCCGCGCTGCCGAAGCAGCCGCTGCACGGCCCGGGCCGTGATCCGCCCGCCCCTGGTACCGAGGAACAGCGCGCCGGGCTCCGGCCGCCGGCCGCGGGCCACCAACCGCTCCCGCATCGGCAGGTAGGCCGCGATGGCCTTCTTCGTCGCTCGGCCGATGGGGACGATCCGCTCCTTGCCGCCCTTGCCGCGGATTCGCGCAATCCCCTCGTGGATATCGACGGCCGCAATATCCAGGGCGACCAGCTCTCCGACGCGGATCCCGCTGCCGTAGAGCAACTCGACCATGGCGTGGTCGCGGAGGCCGCGGGGCGAGTCCGGCCAGCCGTCGTCCGCCAGCCGAACCGCCTCGTCCACCGAGACGAAGCCGGGCAACGCGCGCTTCACCCGGGGTGTGCCCACCTCGGTCGCAGGGTTCGACACGGCATCGCGGCGCCGCTTGAGAAACGAGAAGAAGCTCCGGAGGGCGGCGAGCTTGCGCGCCAGGGTGGACGGCGCGTTCCTCCCGTAGAGCCGGGCGAGGAAGGCGCGGACCGCGGCCGCGTCGGCCCCCTCGGGCCCGCCCGCGATCCCGGCTTCACCGAGAAACCCCGCGAACTCGGCCACGGCCCGGCCGTAGGTCTCCACCGTGCGCGCCGCGACCCGGCGCTCGTGGGCCAGGTGCTCGAGCCAGGCTTCCACCGCGCTGTCTTGCCCTTTCGTCACGAAGAGCATGCTATCCCAACCGCACACAGAACGGAAATCCCCGCCCGCCTGGCCGCGCGTTGACCCGCGTCGCGATGCCGTGGCACGGGGCCAGGCTCCCGGCGCGGCGGATCCTCACCGCCCAGCGAAGGGGTTCGCCAGCACGCCGGCCAGGGGCACGGCGGGATCGGCGCGGTCCGTGCCCACGCGGAACTCCAGGTGCAGGTGCGGCCCCGAGCTCACGGTGCCGCTGCGACCCAGCGTGCCGATGACGTCCCCGGCCTTGACCTCCTGCCTGTCCGCAACCGTGATCGTGTCGAGGTGCATGTAGTAGCTGCGCCAGCCCTCGCCGTGGTTGACCGCGACATAGAAGCCCGCCCGACCCAGCTTGCGGCCGCGCATCGCCGCAGCTTCCTTGGGCGTGAGCTGCTTGCTGCCCTGCTCCGGGAGCTCCGCACCGGCGAACACCACGCGCCCGTCGGACACGGCCCGCACGGGCTCGCCCACCAGTCCGGAGACATCGATCCCCTGGTGCCCCGGGCCACCCCTCTGCCCGCGGGGGTTGCCGAACCAGTCGATGACCAGCCGCGGCACGCCGTCCAGGGGCGAGACCAGCGGCCGTCCCATGTACGTGCCCGCCGCTTCGGGCACAGCGCCGTGGTAGTAGGCGAGCAGCCGACGGCGAACCGTGAGCACCCGGTCCTCGGGCTCGATGCCGCGCACGACGTCGCCGTAGAACCAATGGGACACGTAGTGGCGGTGGGGTACGCCGCCGAGGGCCCGGTCCAGGTCCTCGTGCTGCTCGCGCCAGACGCGCAGGAGCGCTGCGGCCCAGTAGAGGTTGGTCACGGCCTTGGCCGCTTTCCACTTGTTGAAAGGCCACTCGGTCACCGGCAGCCCGCGGCCGATCCACTCGCCGCCCTCCATCAGGAAATACCGGTACTCCCCGCCGCGGATGTGGGAGGCGTGCATGGCGACGTCGATACGGGTCAGACCGTACAGCTCGCTGCCGTCCGGTGTCTTGGGCCGGCACTCGGACCGGTCGTGGGCCAGGGCGCCGAGCAGGAAAGGATCCTCGTCGAACCGGGCGGACTCCGCCAGGATCCAGGCGGCGTACTTCTCGAGGCGCTGCGGGGGCATCGGCGGGCAGAGGCGTCCGAGGGCCTCTCGGAAGCGGTCGGGATCGACGGGAGCCGGCGATCCCGGCTCCGCCGGCCAGATTTCCGGCGTGACCGACTGGTACGAAAGATTGTGCCGCTCGTCCACGTCCCGGCCTACCCGCCGCTGCCAGGGCGGCCCGGCGATCGCCACCGCGCCGGCAAGCGCAATCGACAGGATCAGTGCTGCGGGAAGAGCGGTCTTCATCTTGGGTCCTCACTAGCAGATACCTCGAATCGGCAGACGCTGTTCAAAAAAACCTTGATTTTCGTAACCATTCGTGTCTAAAAACCAGTTCGGAGTTTCTCGTCGGCAGGAATCGACGAGCGAAACTCGGGAGCCGCAAGACGGATCCCAAACGTCCGAAACCGAGGAGCACTGGGGAAAATCCGCCGATCGCACCCGCGAAGACGCGTTTCCATCAATTCACGGCACGCATGTCATTTCAGGGATTGCGAACAACCAACGGAACGTACCGCCCGAGAACAGCGGGTGTTACTGCACGATCGACACGTGGTCGATCGTTGTCACGAGGGTGCTGAGCGCACCGACGGAGAAGGAAATGAAGAAGCTATTCGTAGGCAGCCTGTCCTGGAACACAACCGACCGCGACCTCGCGGACGCCTTTGCCAAGTTCGGTGAGATCACCGAGGCCAAGGTCATCACCGATCGCGATTCGGGCCGCTCCCGCGGCTTCGGGTTCGTGACCTTCGAGGACGCGGCCGCCGCTGACAAAGCGATCGCCGAGATGAACGGGACCCAGCTCGACGGCCGGGAGATCACCGTGAATGAGGCCCAGGACAAGCGGCGGGACGGCGGTGGCGGTCGCGGCGGCCGGGGTGGTGGCGGCGGCGGCGGTTACGGTGGCGGCGGGCGCAACCAGGGCTGGTAGCCCCCTCTCCCTTCGCCCCACCGGATCTGTTCTCCCTCAAATGTAGGAAAATCGGATGGCCATGTCGTGTCTTCCTACACGGCAGTGATGAATCTGTCGTGGAGCCCTCCCGGCAATTGGGTTTTTCTTCTTTCACCACGAGCAGTTGTGCATGCGAGTGAGAGTCGACGAAAGGCTGGCATGCCCATTGCTCAGGAAGCGAACCGTGCCCGGCTCGGAAGTCCCGAGTCGCGCGACGAACCGAGTGGAGGTTCCAGATGTTCGATTTCACCGATCCCGAGGGAATCATTGGCTCTATCCGCAACGGGACCGCGAACTCCGGGGAGGTCTGGCTGCTGGTCATCAACTTGGCGCTCGGCGCCGTGTGCCTGGCGTGTGCAGTGCTGGTGCTCGGTGCCGTGGCCCGGGAGGCCTATGCCCGTCTTCGCCAGCGCGCCCAGGCGACGGCCATGGCTGGCGCCCTGGACCCCTACACGATGGCCGTGCCGGGCCTGGGCACGACCATGGCCGATGGCGGTTCACCCATCTCCGGGAAACAGGAACCGCGGGGCGAAGAGGGTGAAGGCGGCGCTCCCGAGGACGAACGCTAGGAGCGCTTGCCCGTGGATCCCGCGCGCCGCCGAAACGACCGGGGATTCCCAAGGAGACCGAGATGAGCGACAAGTGCCCGTTCCTGGACGAGACAGAGGTCCATACCTGCGCGGTGTCGCCGGTTCGCAAGCTGGTCCCCGACGCATCGATCCACCGTGACGGGCAGCGGTGCTCGGGCTCCGGCTGGATTGAGTGCCCCCTCGCCATGCCGCACTTGAACGGCGGCGAGCCTGAGCCCTCCTGTCCTTTTCTGCACGCCACAACGGTGCAGCACTGCAACGCCTCGGCCGCCAGGGTCTTCGTCCCGTTCAACGACTCACTCCACTGCCGGTGCAACAGCTCCGCCCACCGCCACTGCAACCTGTTCCTCGAGCAGTTGAACGGTGGCGCCAAGCCGGGGACCGCTCTCGCCGGTCAAGGGGCCGCGGCGGAGGACATCCCGGTTCCCGGGCACCTGGCCTACACGTGCAACCACCTCTGGCTCGACCTCGGCCCGGACGGATCGTGCCACGTGGGAATAGACGCCTTCCTCGCTCGTGTGCTAGGGAGCGTCGAACGCGTGGGCTTCGTCTCGACCCGCGGGGCCCGAAAGCCGATGGCCGTGGTGCGAGTGGCCGGCGTCGATCTCACGATCTCGTTCCCCAGGCGGCTGGAGGTCACGGCGGTGAACACCGAGTTGACAAGCCACCCGGAACGTCTGGTGGACGATCCGTACGGGACGGGCTGGCTCTTCGAGCACATCCCGGACAACGGCGATGTCGGCGGGCCCTTCCCGACGTGCAACATGCTGGACGGAACCGCGGCGGGCGAATGGGTCCGCGCCGAGATCAAGGAGCTTTCCTGCTTCGTCGGCGAGCTCCCGCTGCCGGGGAGCATCGAGAGGCTGGCCGCAGACGGCGGCATCTTCGCGCCAGGGGTGGCGAGCCAGCTCCACATCGAGGATCTCCTCTTCTTGTTCAACACGTTCTTTTCCACGGATCGCCCGAGGTGCCTCACGTGACCAGCCCATCCCCCAGGACCTATCGCATGGGGCTCGCGCTCGGTGTCGGCCTGGCCGCAGGCCTGTCCGCGGGGTGGCTGGGGCTGCCGCTCATGCTCTATGAACGCCTGGAGCAGCCCGCCGCGTTCAGCCACGCGGTGCACACGGGCGATGCGGTGGGCATGGTCTGCGACGATTGCCACGGGTTCGACACCGATGGGCGGTTCCGAGGCATTCCCGGAATCGCCAAGTGCGCCGAGTGCCACGAGGCCCCCATCGGCGAGACCGAGGCCGAGCGCGCCCTGGTGGAGAGCTTTGTCGCGCAGGGGCGCGAAATCACCTGGCACGTCTATTCGCGCCAGCCGGACAACGCGTTCTTCCCCCACGCCCCGCACGTGAAACGAGCCGGGCTTCCGTGCGAGCGCTGCCACGGGGAACACGGCCGCTCGAACGGGCTTCGACCTTTCGAGCGCAATCGCATCACGGGCTACAGCCGGGACATCTGGGGAACGAACATCGCCCGCGTGGGCCGCGAACCCCACGAAGGGATGAAGATGGACGACTGCACGGGATGCCATCGCGAGCTGGGAGTCGTGGACAGCTGCCAGCCGTGCCACCGCTAGGAAACGGAAGGATGGCGATGCGCCCGACCAGAAGAGAGATTCTAGGGCTCCTCGGAGGTGGTGCGGTCGGCGCCGCGCTGTCGCCTCTGCCCTGGAAGCTCCTCGACGACGCCGCGATCTGGACCCAGAACTGGTCGCTCACGCCCGAACTCCCCCGCGGGCCGCTGTCCGTTGCGCACGGCCACTGCGCGCTCTGCCCGGCGGCCTGTGGCGTCGACGTCCGTTGCGTGGGCGGGGAACCCTTCGGGGTCAGGGCGGTGGCGGGCCACCCGAACAGCGGAGGCGCGATCTGCCCCTTGGGCCTCGCGGGGTCCCAACTGCGACACCACCCGTATCGTCTGGTGCAAGCCCTGCTCGCGACCCCGGGCGAGGCGCCGACCCCGATATCCCCGGCCGAGCTGGTCGGACTCGTCTCGCAGGACCTCGAGTCGGCTCTGCGGGCGGGGGGCCCGGCGTCGGTCGCGATGCTCGATACGCGGCCGGGGCGCACCGACTCCCTCGCCTTCCGCGCCTGGCTCGCGTCGCTGGGCCCGGAGGCTTCCTACCTGACCGCCGAGGGCGAGCGGGGACCGTTCGTCCGCTTTGCCCGGGCCATCGGGCTCGGAGACCCGGATCTCGATCGCACACTGGTGCCGGACCTCGGCCGGGCACGGACCATCGTCAGCTTCGGCGCCGACCTGCTCGAGGGACACGGCTCGATGGGCTGGGTCTCACGCACGCTCCGCACACCTCGCGCGGTTCGCCCCACGCTGGTGCAGATCGATTCCCGCCCGTCCCGCACGGCCCTGCTGGCCGACCGATGGCTGCGCATCCGGCCCGGCACCGAGGGATCCGTGGCCCTGGGCATCGGCCGCGCGATCCTCGACGAGTCTCGCCCCTTGCTCCCGGGCATACCCGATCCGGCCGCACTCGCGGAGTCCCTCGGGGTCCTCGATGCCTACCGGGCCATGACCGTCGAGCACGCGGCGGAGATGGCCGGCGTGGCGGCGGCGGATTTGCGCGCCGTGGCGCGGCTGCTCCTGGACGAGGGCCCGGCGGTGACGGTGCCCGGCGTGGACCCGGTGGCCGGGCCGCTGCCCGCGTCCGCCGAGCTGGCGGTCCTCGGGCTCGACGCACTCACCGGCGGCCTGGGGGCAGAAGGCAGCCTCGCTATCCGGTCCGCGACGCCGCTCCCTGAAAACCTCGCCGGCCGCGAGCTTCCTGCGGCGGCGACGATGGAAGACATCCCGGACGGCTCGCTGCGGCTGCTGCTGGTGGATGTCTCTGCCGGCACCGGGCTGCGGGCGCTCGAAGCAGCCGTGCACAAGGTCCACCCCGCCGAGGGACGCCTTGTCCTGCTCGGCCCGTTCGCACCGGCCGCGCTGCCCGGGCGTTGCCTGGCCGTGCCAACGCCGATCTGGCTCGAGGCCCACGAGGACGTGGAGACCCCGCTGGACGCCAATACCGCGCGACTGGCCCTGGCCGCCCGCGCAGGCGGGCGGCGCCTGGGTACCATCGCGCCCTCGGATCTGGTGGTGGCCCTGGGTCGTGCGCGAGGCACGGAGATCCTCCCGGGGACAAGGCCGGAAACGAACGGATTCTCCCAGCTGCTGCTGGAAAGGGCCCGGGCGATCCACGCCGCGGGCCGGGGCGTTGTGCGGGGTCCGGAGGCCGGTACCCGGCGGCCGGTGGCGGAGCTGAACGGGCCCGAGGATATCGTGGCAGCCCTCGACCTCGGAGCGATCTGGGTCGACGATCCCCCCCCCGTCGGCGCATTCCATGGTGCGCGCCTCGACGCCCGCGCCGTGGAAACCATCGAGAAGGCCGGCTCGGCCTCCCGCCACGCCACCGATCTGATGGCCCACGGCAACCGGATCGCCTCGGACCGCTTCGCCCTGCCCCTGCACCTCGCCAAGCTCTGCCGCGAGAACGGGGTCGTGCCCGACGTCGACACGGCCACGATCAACCCGGTCGCAGCCCGGCGCCTCGGCCTCGGATCCGGCCAGGCGGCGACGCTGGTAACGGACGGCGACCGGCGGCCGGTGCGGGTGGCCGTCGACGCGCGGGTCCCCGCCGACGCGGTGGACCTGGCCGTGGCCCCGGTCCCCGGTGCGTTCGGCGACACGGCCCGGGAGCCGCCGCGGCCCTCGTTCCCGGCGAGGGTCATCGCCGCGGAGCTGGAGGTGGGCTGATGGGACGGCATCCGCGCACGAGAGCACGATGGGGGCTGGTGATCGACCTCGATCTCTGCACGGGCTGCGGCGCCTGTACCGTGGCTTGCGCTCTCGAGAACAATGTCTCGGTGCCGCCACCCGAGGCCGGGATCAACCGCGGCCTGAGCTGGATCAAGCTCTTCCGCGTCGACGGCGGCGCCACCGAGACCGCGGCCGCCTTCGGACAGCCAGCGGACGTCGTCTTCATCCCGATGCCCTGCCAGCATTGCGACAACCACCCGCCCTGCGTCGCCGTCTGCCCCCAGAACGCGACGGACGTGGACCCGCTGACCGGAATCGTCAGCCAGATCCCCGAGCGCTGCCTGGGCTGCCGCTACTGCATGGCGGCCTGTCCGTACCAGGCCCGCTCGTTCAATTGGTGGGATCCGTCCTGGCCGGCGGGCATGGAGCAGGGGCTGAACCCCGCGGTCTCGCCACGCCAGCGCGGGACGGTCGAGAAGTGCACGCTCTGCCACGGGCGGCGCCAGGAGGAGGCAGCCAGAGCAGCGGCGGAGGGCCGAGACGGTCCGCGCCCCGAGGATATCGTGCCGGCCTGTGCCGAGGCCTGCCCGGCCATGGCCATCCGACACGGCGATCTGGCCGACGGGGCGAGCGAAGTCGGCAGGCTGGCGCGCTCGGATCGCGCCTTCCACATGCTCGAGTCCCTCGGGCTCGAGACCAAGGTCGTCTACCTGTCGAGCCGCAGCTGGGTCCGAGACCTGGCCCGCGGCATCGACGGCAAGGGAGGCGCGAGATGAGCGAAGCGCTGCCCGGTCGTGCGCCGCGTAGCAGGTACGCGCCCTGGATGCTCCTGTGGACCGCGGTTCTCGCCGTCGGCCTCTACGCCGGGTTCGAATGCCTGGTCCACGGGCTCAACCGGACGGGCATGGACAACCGCTTCGGCTTCGGCTTGTGGATCTTCCTGGACCTGACGGTGATCGCCCTGGGCGCTGGCGCCTTCTTCACGGGCTTCCTGTTCTACGTGCTGAAGCGCCACACCCTAGACGACGTGATCAAGAGCGCCGTGATCGTCGGTTTTGTCTGCTACAGCGGCGCCGTGGCGGTGCTCGTGGTGGACGTGGGTCAGCCGCTGCGCTCTTGGTTCTCGTTCTGGCACCCCAACACCCACTCGATGCTGACCGAGGTCGTGTTCTGTATCACCTGCTACCTGATCGTGCTCGCCATCGAGTACGTGCCCGTGATCCTCAAGCAGCGGCGCCTGGCCCGCATCCCGTCGTTCCTGGTCTTCGAACTCGAGCTGCACAAGCTGATGCCGGTCTTCGCCATCGTCGGCACGTTCCTGTCCTTCTTTCACCAGGGCTCTCTCGGCGGGCTCTACGGCGTGCTGAAGGGGCAGCCCTTCGCGTTCCGCGAGGGCTTCTTCATCTGGCCGACGACGTTTTTCCTCTTCGTGCTGTCGGCCATCGCCACGGGCCCCTCGTTCCTGCTGCTGGTCAACCGGCTCGTCGAGGCCCTAACCCGCAAGCGCCTGGTGCGTCCCGAGACCTTCGACCTGATGGCGAAGATCTCGGGCTGGCTGCTGGCGATCTACGTGCTTTTCAAGGGCGTCGACACGCTCTACTGGCTCGACGTCACGGCGCCGGCCCTCGGGTTCTCGGGCCACGTCTTCTACGACCACCCGCCCTTCGGTACCTGGGTGTTGCTGACCGAGATCGTCCTCTTCGGCGCGGTCCCGGCGTTCCTGCTGACCTCGGCCCGGGCCCGCCGCCACACGGTGCTGGTCAACACCGCCGCGATCCTGGCCTGCCTCGGCGTGGCCACCAACCGGCTGGTGATGACGATCCAGACCCTGGCGCTGCCCAAGCTGTCGTTCACGGGCTTCGCCTCGTACCTGCCGACCTGGCAGGAGGTCGCCGTGGGGACGGGGATGATCGCCTACGGCGTGCTGGTCTTCTCGCTGTCCTACCGCTACCTGCCGCTCTACCCCCGCGAGCAGGAGCTCGCCGGGAAACGGGGAGGTGCCTGATGCTGCCGGGAATGTACGAGTTCCATTTCGAGCCGGGTCACCTGATCTTCCTGGGGGCCTTCGCCGTGGTGGCGACGGTGATCGGCGTCACGCTGGTCCGGGCCCTCGCCCGCAGCGTCCGCCGGCTGGCGACCGAGGGCGCGCCGCCCCTGCCGCGGGAGCTGTTCGGGCTCTCGCTGCCCGAGGGGCCGGCCTACTTCCGCAACCACACCTGGGCGCGGCGCCGCGGCGACGGCACGGTGGAGGTCGGTTTCGACGACCTGGCCAGGCGGGTGTTGGGCGCGGGCGGCGTCTCCCTGCCCGCGGTGGGCGACGTCGTGGGCGCGGAGGGCGCCGGGCTCACGCTGCCGGGCGGGCTCGCGGTCCGCGTGCCCGTGGCAGGGCGCGTGGTGGCCGTGGGCGGCGCCGGCGACGGCTGGCTGCTGCGCGTGGCGCCCGAGGAGGCGTCCGCGGCCGCACCCCTGCCCGAGGACGGTCTCGCGACATGGATCCGGGGCGAGATCGAAAAGCTGCAGATGCTGCTCACGCCGGAGGGTGCGCTCCCGAGCCTCGCGGACGGCGGCACCCTGCTCGGCGATCTGCCCGAGGCCCTGCCCGATGCCGACTGGCCCCACGTCCTTCGCGAGCTGCTCTCCCGCGAGCCCTGACCGACCCCCACCCCGTTTCCGGTTTT
>CAYZAI010000082.1:0-15087 GCA_964476305.1 uncultured Myxococcales bacterium | reverse complement strand
TGCCGAACGGGAGGCCGCGATGGGCCGCGGACAAGGCGCCCTTGTCATAGGGCTCGCCGCTGGCTGTGGGCCGGCCGTCGAGGGAGTCCGAGTAGAAGACCGCCAGCCCGGTCTCCCCGGCGCCGGGGCGCGAGTGGGCGTCGAGCCGCCCCCCCCCGCAGGCCGCGAGGGCGGCCACGAACAGGAACGGCGCCAGGGTTGGAGACCTCATCCTGTTGCGGTTGCTATCGCGAAAGGCCGGGGGATGCCAGAAAGGCGGGCGGACGGCGAGACACGCCCTGTTGCTTCCCGGGTTTTGGGCGTATGCTCCGGATAATGACGAAACCGATCATCGACGGGTTCTGGTTGCCTGGGGCTTTGTCCGTGGTCGCCCTGGTGCTGACGGCCTGTGCCGACTCCAGCGGCGGTGGCGGCGGGACGGATGCCGACGCGGACGGAGACACCGACGGGGACGCGGACGGGGACTCTGATACCGATGCCGATGCCGACACGGACGGGGATACCGACACGGGCTCGTGGACACCCCCCGAGGACAGCCTGGTGTACGTCAACACGGAGCAGTCGCTCTACAGCATCGACCCGGCGGTGAGCCTCGATCTGAATCTCGTCGGGGACTTCACCGGGCCCTGCACGGACGGCAGCGGGCTCTACGATATCGCCGTCGACGGGGACGGTGCCATCGTCGGCATCGCCGCAGAGGGACTCTACGACGTCGACCCGGAGACGGCCGCGTGTACGGTGCTGAGCGTCTTTCCCGAGGGAAGCCCGCACTTCTTCTCGTTGTCCCGGGTACGCGGCGCCGATCCCGACGCGCCTTTCGCCGAAGTGCTGGTGGCCGCGTCGGTGGAGGAGGGGGAATGGGTGATGATCGACCCGGAGGGCGAGACGATCGACGAGCTGTTCATCCACCTCGGATACCACGATCCGGACGACAACGAACTCGTCTCGTCCGGTGACATCGTCTCGATCCAGGTCGGTCCCGACGAGTTCGTGACCTACGCCACGCTCAAGTGCTCGAGCGGCTACACCGCCGCCGGCTGTGAGTCGGACTGGCTCGCGCTCGTGGACCCGGCCACAGGCGAGGCGACCCTCGTCGGCCAGGTCGGGTTTTGCAAGCTCTTCGGCCTGGGGTTCTGGGGCAGCGCGGTCTACGGCTTCACCGGCGACCAGGAGTTCGTGCTGGTAGACGTGGGGACCGGGGAGGGGACCCTGGTCGGGAACGCCGGGCTCACGTTCTGGGGTGCGGGTACCACCACCAAGCCGCATGTCGTCGTCGAGTGAGCGGCGGGGTTCGCCCATCACCTTGACTTTTCCTTGTTGTTGGAGATACTTCGACCTTTCGTGCCCTGAGGAAGGGCATCGAGCCGCGGCGTGCCAGGTGCCGCAAGTGAATCGCAGCCAAGGAGATCTAGAACATGGCGGTCAAGGTTCGCATGACGCGGGTGGGTTCCCGCAACAATCCCTACTACCGGGTCGTCGTCGCGGATGAGCGCTCGCCGCGGGACGGCCGCTTCATCGAGCAGGTGGGCACGTACCATCCGCAGCCGGGCGAGGAGCGCGTCACTCTGGAGTACGATCGCATCGAGCACTGGATATCCAAAGGCGCCAAACCGTCGCAGACCGTGGCCGAGTTGATGCGGCGGCACAGGACAGCGAGCTGACGACAGCGGAAACTTCAACTCCCAATCGCGAGGGGGGCACCTCGGCGGGGCGGCCCGGCGAGATGCGGAAACCGGAGGTGGCGACATGCCGATGAAGGAACTGGTCGAATTCATGGCCAAGGCTCTGGTGGACAGCCCTGACAATGTCGAGGTGCGTGAGATCGAGGGCGAGCAGTCCTCGGTGGTCGAGCTCCGCGTCGCCCGTGAGGATCTCGGCAAGGTCATCGGCAAGCAGGGCCGCACGGCCCGCGCGATGCGCACGATCTTGAGCGCCGCATCCACCAAGCTCAAGAAGCGCGCGGTGCTCGACATCATCGAGTAGCCGGGCCCCCGGAACCGCACCCTTGCCCGCCCCTTCCCTCGATCGCCTCGTCGAGATTGCCATCATCGGCCGGCCCCACGGCGTGCGCGGCGAGCTGCGCGTCCAGCTCCATTACCCGTCGTCGGACATCCTCGAGCGCGTGGATCGCGTCTTCCTCCGCCCGGCGGGCGACGACACGACCGGAACCGCCTCCTATTCCATCGTCGGAATCCGGCGCGGGCCCCACACGGCGCTGGTCACCTTCGACGGCGTCGGAGACCGCGACCAGGCCGTCCGTCTCAAGGGCGCCCGCCTGCTGGTGCCGCGCTCGACCCTGCCGCGGACCGCGGGAGACGAGTTCTATGTGGACGACCTGATCGGGCTCGAGGTCCGCCACGGCGGTGTCCGGCTGGGCTCCATCAGCGCCAGCCGCGAGCAGGGCGGGATCGAGGTCGTCACCGTGGCCCTCGACGGCGACCCGGGTGGTGCCGAGGAGCTCGAGATCCCGCTGGTCGAGGACTACGTCGCGCGGTTGTCCGTGGCTGAAGGGCTGGTCGAAGTGCGGGAGATCGAGGATCTGCCTCGGAACCGCGCGGGGCGGGGCAGGGGCTGACCGTGTACGCGTTCCACGTCATCACGCTCTTTCCTGAGGTCTTCGCGGGCTTCGCCGAGGCCAGCCTGCTCGGCAAGGCCCGCGCGGCAGGCCTTTTGTCCATCGGCTTCACAGACCCGAGGGGCTTCACGCGGGACCGGCACCGCACCGTGGACGACGCCCCCTTCGGCGGCGGATCCGGGATGGTGATGAAGGCCGAGCCGATCAAGGGCGCCCTGGAGTCCCTGCCGAGGCTCCGCAGCGTGCTGTTGACACCCCAGGGAAGACCGCTGACCCAGGCCGACGCCATCCGTTTCGCCGACCTGGAGGGCCTGATCCTGATGTGCGGCCGCTACGAGGGCGTGGACGAGCGCATCCGGCCGTTGTTCGACGAGGAGCTGTCGCTCGGCGACTTCGTGCTAAACGGCGGCGAGGTGGCGGCCATGGCGGTGATCGAGGCTGTCGCCAGGCTGCTCCCCGGGGTGCTCGGCAACTCGGACTCGGTGCGCGAGGAGTCGTTCGCCGCCGGCCTGCTCGAATACCCGCAGTACACGCGGCCCGAGGTCCTGGACGGCGTTCGCGTCCCGGCGGTCCTGGTCTCCGGCGATCACGGTCGGGTGGCGCGCTGGCGTCGCGGGCAGGCCCTGTTGCGCACGATGCGCCGCCGGCCCGACCTGCTGGCGCGGCTCGAGCTCACCGACGACGACCGCGCGCTGCTGGACGAGGCCGAGAGCGAGGCAGCTTGCCCGCCGAAGCCCCGGCGAAGGCGGGGGGAGGGCGGGAAGTGACCGCCGAAGTGCACATCGGCCTGCTGCACCACCCGGTGCTGAACAAGACCGGCGACATCGTCGCCACCGCGGTGACCAACCTCGACATCCACGACAACGCCCGCAGCGCCCGGACCTTCGGGTGCGCGAGCTACCACGTGGTCACGCCCATAGATGCCCAGATCGAGCTCATGAGCCGCATCCTCGACCACTGGCGCGACGGATTCGGTGCCCGGCGGGTGCCCAACCGCGTCGAGGCGATGAACCTGGTGCGCGTGAACCGGGATCTGGACGGGATGCTCGACGAGATCCGCGGCGGTCGCGACGCGCGGCCCGTGCTGGTCGCCACCGCTGCCCGGCGCCTCGGGGCCACCGTGTCCCACGAGGCGCTGCGGACCCGGCTCGAGGCTGAGCCCGGTCCCTACGTGCTGGTCTTCGGCACGGGCTACGGCCTGGCGCCGGCCGTGATCGAGCGCGCCGACACGGTGCTCGATCCCATCGGATCGCCCGAGGGCTGGAACCACCTCTCGGTCCGCTCGGCCGTTGCGATCACCCTCGATCGCCTGCTCGGAGCCCGCTGAGCGGCCCGCCCGTCGGTATCAGTCCTCCACCACGTCGTCGACCGGCCGCTTCTTCTCGCGCAGGTGCTTGGGCCGGTAGTCGATCTGGTGCACGGGCATCACCACCGACGACGCGATATTGGACAGATGGCCCTGGATCCGCTTGAGCGCCCGGACCAGCAGGGTGGCAGCCACCGCCTCCCGGGCCGGGATCTTCATGTCGGCCAGCCTGGTGAAGAACTCGTCGAAGCGCTTGTTCCAGCGCACCTCGTCCTGGAGGATCTCAGCGGCGAGGGTGTCGTCCTCCTTGTCGAAGGCCTGGCGGGCGTGGTCGAAGGTCTCGCGGACGTAGGTCTCGAACCCCTCTATGGTCGCCGCGGCGGCGAACTCCGAGATCGGCCGGCCCCAGAGCTGGGAGGCCTCGAACAGGTTCTTGCAGTGGTCGCCGACACGTTCGGCGTCCTTGCCCACGCTCATCAGCACCAGGCACCCGGGCACGTCCTGGCCCGGGTTCAGGGCCAGGTGGGTGACGATGTGGCGCCGGATCCTGCGCTCGGCCTTGTTGATCTTGACGTCGGTTCGGTAGACCTCGTTTTCGTCCTCGCCGGATGCCCGACCCTGGCGCGCCAGGTCAATGACCCGGACGTAGAGGTCGTGGGCCATGACCAGCATCTGGCCGAACTCCCGGTATTGCTCCTTGAGCGTGGCATCGCTCGCCCATAAAAGCCGCAGCTTGTCGAACATGGTCTTCCTTCCCTCCGCCTCACGTGACGAGCACGATGATACCCGGAATCACGAAATAGACGACGGCCACGTACAGGATGGCCCAGAGCCGGTTCTTCCCGGCCATTCTCGCCAGCAGCCGGGCGATGCCCATCGGTATCCTGCGCATTGCAGGTACCGGATAGAAGATGAGGATCCCGGAGACATTGAAGACGGTGTGGGCCAGGGCGATGGTCAGCCCCTCGATGCGGCCCGTGGCCAGGGCGGCCAGCAGGGCGGTGATCGTCGTGCCGACGTTGGCGCCGAGGGCCACGGGGTAGACCTGCTCGAGTCGCATCACGCCGGCCGCGGCCATGGGCACCATCAGCGAGGTCGTCACCGAGCTGGACTGCACGATGCAGGTGAAGACGAGGCCGATCAGGATCGCGATCACGCCACTGCGCCCCAGGGCGCGTTCGAAGAAGACCTCGAGCTTGTGCAGCACCAGGGACTTGAGCAGCTTCGACAGGAAGAACAGGCTGGCGATGAGCACCACCAGGGACAGCACCAGGACTGCGCCGGCCGTGATCCCGGGCGACAGGCCGAGCCCTGTGATGGCGTCGAACGATGCGTGCACCAGCGGTTTCGTGATCGCGTTGAGCGGGCTGTTGAAGGTCAGCCCGCCGCTGCCCGCGAGGTGCTCGGCGAAGAACGTGGCCGTCTTGTGGAGGTAGCCGGTGAACATCTCGATCGGGAAGAGAACGATTACCGCCAGGAGATTGAAGTTGTCGTGGACCGTACCGGCGGCGAAGGCCCGCTGGAACTCGCCGCGCCGCGTGATGTGTCCGAAGGAGACCAGCAGGCAGGTCACCGAGGTGCCGATGTTCGCGCCCATGACCACCGGGATGGCGTTCTCGACCGTCAGCGTGCCCGCGGCCACGAAGGCGACGACCATCGAGGTTGTGGTGCTCGAGCTCTGGATGATGGCCGTCGTCAGGATCCCGGCGAAGAGCCCGACGAAGGGGTTCGAGGTGGTTTCCAGGAGCGCCTCGGCGAAGCCCTTGCCGCAGGCCTTGAAGCCTTCGCCCATGAGGCCGATCGAGAGCAGGAAGAGGTAGAGGACGCCGAGGACCAGCGCCACCTTGACCACCAGGACGGGCAGCGGGACCGGGGCGTGGCCGTTGTGGGGCGCGGGCCCGGTTCCGACCAGGATGACCTGGGATGTGTCTTCGGACATGTCGCTCGCGTGGTGCCTGCCGTTCGCTTCCATCGGGTCGTCGTTGCCGGGGCGATATATGCCACGGACAACCGCGGCCTTCCATAGAAGTGGGGCCGATATCGTGAATTTGCAAGGCGCAGCAGTGCGATTGCAGTAACATCGTCCTGCGGACGCTCGGGACCGCGAAGGAAGGTGTCGCCGTGGCCGATGAGACTGAGGCTCTGCCGGATCCGCTGATCGGCGCGTTCGTCGGCGAGCGGTTCCTGGTCAAGCGCAAGCTGGGCGAGGGCGGGATGGGCGTGGTGTACGAAGCGGAGCAGACCGCTATCGGCCGGAAGGTCGCGCTCAAGGTCGTCCACCCGCACCTGACGGACGAGAGCCTGCTGGCGCGGTTCAGGAACGAGGCGGCCGCGGCGTCCAGGCTCGACCATCCCAACACGATCACCGTTTTCGATTTCGGGGAAACCGCTGCCGGCTCGCCGTACATCGCCATGGAGTTCATCGAAGGCGCCAGCCTCGACGGCGAGATCCGGCGGGGCGGCGCGCTCGAGTGGCGGCGTGCGGCGCGGATCACGGCCCAGATCTGCGGCTCGCTGGCGAACGCCCACGAGAGCGGCATCGTGCATCGCGACCTCAAGCCCGAGAACGTCATGCTGCTCGAGCGCGGCGGCGAGAAGGACATCGTGAAGGTCCTCGACTTCGGCATCGCGAAGATCATGGAGGGTGACGGGACGGATCAGCGGCTGGCGCTCACCCGGACGGGGATGGTGCTCGGCACGCCCCAGTACATGTCCCCCGAGCAGATTCGCGGCGAGAAGGTCGACGCGCGTTCGGACATCTACTCCACCGGCGTCATCGTCTACCAGATGCTGACCGGCGCGTTGCCGTTCGAGTCCGAGAATCCCATGGGGCTCCTGACGAAGCACCTCATGGACGAGCCGCCCCCGTTCGTGCGGACCAACCCGGCCGTCCAGGTGCCGGCGGGGTTCGAACGCCTCGTCATGCGGATGCTCGCAAAGGGCCCAGGTGAGCGGCCCCAGAGCATGCGCGAGGTGGCCGATCGGGTCGATGCACTCCTCGTGCCGCCTTCGGCCGTCGCCGCGCCGCGGAGGAAGGGCAAGGGCGGGATGATCGCCGGCATCGCGATCGGCGCGCTGCTCCTGGTCGGCGGGAGCGGGGCCGCGGCGTGGTGGTACTTCGGCGCAGGACCGGGGAGCAGGGCGCCGATGGTCTTCGCGACGCCGGACGCGAGGCAGGCGGTCCCGGCTCCCTGGACGCCGGCGCAGCCGGTCCCGGGGCAGCCCGCCGCGGGAACGGGCCCTGCGCCCGCGCCGCTGCAGGCCATCCCCGGCGAGACGCCGCCCGAGACCGGGCAGCCCACCGGCGGCAAGGGCCCGACCGGGACCGGGACGGCGAAGCCGAAGCCGAAAAGCTGTTCCTTCGTCGCCGGGGCGGACGAGATCGGACAGGCGGTGCGCGACGCGCTGAGGGCCAGGGAGGTGCCGATCCGGGCCTGCGCGCAGAACCTGACCGGCGAGGCCGTGGCGCGGTTCTCGTTTCGCGTCGCGGCGAACTCCACGCAGGTGTCGGGCGTCACGGCGAAGAGCTCCACCGGGCTCGAGGCGTGCCTCTCGCCCAACATCTCGGTTTCCATCGGCGATTCGGACACCAGATCGAGGACCGGCGACGTGACCATTTCCGTGAAAGGCCGGCTGGGATCCGAGTCGTGCGACGTGCAGGTCGAGACCCGGAAAGAGATCCAGGTGCCGAAACCGTGGAAACCGATCGATGGCGGCGTGACCGAGGGAGAAATCGGCTCGATGATCAAGGATAAGCTAGGCCAATTCAAGAAGAAATACGATGAGTTGAAGACCGGGGGCAAGGACAGGGACAGCGATTCTGGCGATTGAAGACAGGCAACGGCATCAGGAATCGCTTTGTCGCAGAAGATATATTATGTCAACTGTCAGGGAGTATCCATGAAAAGCCTCGTCGGCCAGAAGACGAGGCTTCCGAAGACGGTGAAATCGTCTCTTTCCCCTCTCCGAACGTAGTCGGCCTGGGCCCTGATCTCCAGCAGGTCGTCGATCCCGAACACGGCATCACCGAGGGCGAGCCCGATGCCGAGACCGGCGAGAAAGCCGAAAATCGCGCCCGTGTGCTCGGAAACCTCGGGGTCCTCGGGCGCGGTGAAGAAGATCTCCTCGCCTTCCACGTACCAGCCCGGTTCGCCCATGGACGTCCGAGTTTCCACGATGGTCCACGCTCCGCCCACGCGGATCCCGGCGACGAGCAGTCGCCACTGGATATCGTAGCCGGCAGCGAAGTCCACACGCTGGTATTCCGCTGTCGTCCAGATCTCTTCCGACCCTTTTGACTGTGATGAAAAGAATTTTAGATAACCAATTGATAAAATGACTTTATGAATGTCATACACGAAGAGCTCACCCAGGATTTCCGGCCCGACCAGACCCCCGTCGAACCAGTCCCGACCCAGGGCGGACTCCTGGAACGCGTACCCCCCTCGGATGGAGAAACCCAGGCCCGAGAACCAGCACGGAGAGCACGTGGTGACAGACTCCTTGGGCCCGACTTCGCCTGCAATGACCGAGAAAGGGAAAACGAAAAGAACGACCATGAGCAGGAGACCTGTGACGCGCGAGCCCCTGGCGGTCAGCATCCAGAAACCTCGCTGGCGTACATCGAGTACCGCTCCTCGAGCAGCCCACAGAAAGCCTGCCGGGCTGCGGCGTCATCGATGACAGAAACCAATATACTAAAGAAATCATACAGTTCGAAGTCAACGGGAAGTGACTGACCCAGAGTGTCGAGAGCGCCGAGCATCCAGCCTGCGGTACGCGAGCGGGCCTCTTCCGAGGGGATGTCGCCCTGCCCGGCATATCCATCGTCCAGCGAAGCGGCCGTGGACCACATCAGCGCCGAGACGAAGGAGCAGATATCGTAGGGACAGAAGGAAATCGTGGGCGTCGAGCGCGCCGCGGCGTCCAAGCTGGGCTGGTAGTTCCAGGGAATGGAGGCGTCGCGAACGATTTCCTTCCATGCCTCGCCGTTGCACTGGGAGACGAAGACGCCTTTGGGCACGGTGTGGGCCATGAAGTCCGCGTCCCCGGTGCGGGCCGTGGCCATGGTGTCGGCAGCGCCCTCGTTGAGCCCCATCAGGAAGTTGGCCGCGGACTGGGTGAGCACCAGGTCACGGGTCGGATCGCCCACGAGCGCGTCGAACACGGCGTGAGTGTACTCGTGGGTCATGATCCCCGAGTTCATCGACATGGGCAGCCATTGGAACTGTTCGTAGGGGAAGACGAAGAAGGCCCGTTCATCCTCCGAGATGTACATGTAGAACGCGTTGTCCGTCATCTCCATGGCCTCGCCGTCCGCCTCGACGAGCTCGAAGTCGGCCCAGTAGTAGGTCTCCATCGAGACGAGCAGGTCGTCGACGGGGAGGCCCAGGCTCTCGAAGAACAGCATCGAGATCTCGATGTTGTAGTAGGCCGCGGCCATGGCCAGGGAGTCGAAATCCTCGGGGATCAGCACGCCGTCCGATTCGAAGGCCGAGAAGGCCACGGAGTGTCCCGGGTCGTTCCACTTCATGTAGCCCTGCTGGTAGTCCAGCAACAGGTCCGCGCCCCCCACCAGCGTGGTCGCCCTGCCCTCCAGCTTCCCGGTATCGTCTAGGGTCGTGATCTCGACCGGGGTCAGGGCGTAGGCGTCCAGCGCCGGGTCGTAGGCCGGCAGCTCGACCGTCACCGCGCCCGGATCGCAGGCCAGCCCGGCCAGCAGCGCCGCGAGGAACGCGACGTCCGCGGCGGCCGGCTTCCGGTGTCTCTGGGTCGGGTCGCCCATGCCCAGTGTTCATAGCACGAAGATCCGGGTCTTGCACCGCGACCCAAGGCCTGCACCGAGACTTGACGTGGGCGACCATCCATGAAAGGAAATCCACCTCGGGTGATAAAGATGTGCCAAGCGGGAGCGCCGCCTGGGAACGGGCTCTCACCGCGAGGAGGTGGATCGTGGGCACAGGAGCGGCGCGGCTCGTGCTCGAGGACGGCACGGTGTTCGAAGGCGTGGCGTTCGGCGCCGACACGGCCGCCGCCGGGGAGGTCGTGTTCAACACGGGGATGGTGGGCTACCCCGAGACGCTCACCGACCCCTCCTACCGCGGCCAGATCCTGGTCCTGACCTACCCCCTGATCGGCAACTACGGCGTTCCCGCGTATTCCGAGGACCGCCGCGGCCTGCCCGTGGGCTTCGAGTCGCCTCGGGTGCAGGCAGCGGGCCTCGTCGTCGCCGAGCACTGCGCCGGCGGCTACAGTCACCATCGCGCCGCGCGGTCCCTCGCCGACTGGCTCGCCGAGGCAGGCGTGCCCGGGATCGCCGGGATCGACACGCGGACCCTGACCCGGCGGCTCAGGGAACGCGGCACGATGCTGGGCAAGCTCGAGACGCCAAAGCGGGAGATCGGCTTCTTCGACCCCAACGCCACCCACCTCGTGGCCGCCGCCAGCCCGAGCGCTCCGGCCAGGCTCGTGCCCGAAGCGGCTTCGGACGAGCGCCGCCCACGGGTGGTCCTGGTGGACTGCGGGTGCAAGGCCGCGATCCTGCGCGCCCTGCTCGACCGCGGCTTCGAGGTGCTGCGCGTGCCTCACGATCACTATTTCCTGAACGAGGACTACGACGGGCTGGTGATCTCCAACGGTCCGGGAGATCCCAAGACCTGCGCGGCCACCGTGCGCAACGTGGAGCGCGCTCTGGCCGTGGGCCGGCCGATCCTCGGCATCTGTCTGGGACACCAGATCCTCGCGCTCGCGGCGGGCGCCGACACGTACAAGCTCAAGTTCGGCCACCGCGGCCAGAACCAGCCGTGCCTGCTGCAGGGCGACGGGCCCGGCGGATCCTCCGGCCGCTGCCACATCACGTCGCAGAACCACGGCTACGCGGTGCGCGGCGAGAGCCTGCCCGGCGACTGGCGCGTCTGGTTCGTCAACGCCAACGACGGCACGGTGGAAGGCTGCCGGCATGCCACGCGGCCGTTCTTCGGCGTCCAGTTCCACCCCGAGGCGAGCCCCGGGCCGGTCGATACCGCGTGGGTCTTCGACGAGTTCGCGAGCCGGGTGGCCGGGGCCGGAGGTGTGCGATGAACGACGCGGCGGACGAAAGGCCCCGAAGCGTCCTGGTGCTGGGCAGCGCCGCCCTGAAGATCGGCGAGGCCGGGGAGTTCGACTACTCGGGCAGCCAGGCGATCAAGGCCCTTCGCGAGGAGGGCGTGCGCACGGTGCTGATCAACCCCAACGTCGCCACGATCCAGACCTCGGAAGGCCTGGCGGACGAGGTCTACTTCCTGCCGGTGACCCCGCATTTCGTCGAGCGGGTCATCGAGAAGGAGCGGCCGGAAGGCATCCTGCTGGGCTTCGGCGGCCAGACCGCTCTCAACTGCGGTGTGGAGCTGCACCGCACCGGTGTCCTCGCCCGCCACGGGGTGCGCGTGCTCGGAGCGCCCATCGACGCGATCCTCGACACCGAGGACCGCGAGCGTTTCGCCGCACGGCTGCGGGAGATCGGCGTCGACGTCCCCCGCAGCGTTCCCGCGACCAGCGTCGCCGGCGCGCTCGAGGCCGCCGCCGAGATCGGCTACCCGTGCATGGCGCGGGTCGCCTATGCCCTGGGTGGGCTGGGCTCGGGCATCTGCGTGGACGAAGGCGAGCTCGCGGCGCTCGCGGAGCGCGCCTTCGCCCACACGGGGCAGCTGCTGGTCGAGGAGCACCTCGCGGGCTGGAAGGAGATCGAGTACGAGGTCGTCCGCGACGGAGCGGACAACTGCGTCACGGTCTGCAACATGGAGAACCTCGACCCGATGGGCATCCACACGGGCGAGAGCATCGTGGTCGCGCCGAGCCAGACCCTGGACGACGAGGAGTACCACCGCCTGCGGGAGGTGGCGATCCGCGTGGTCCGGCACCTCGGCATCATCGGGGAGTGCAACATCCAGTACGCGCTCTCGCCCAGCGGGGCCGGCTACCGCGTGATCGAAATCAACGCCCGGCTCTCGCGCAGCTCGGCGCTGGCCTCCAAGGCCACCGGCTACCCGCTGGCGTTCGTCGCCGCCAAGCTGGCCCTCGGGCTGCGCCTGACCGAGATCGACAACTCGGTGACCCGCGTCACCCGCGCCTGCTTCGAGCCCGCCCTCGACTACGTGGTGGTCAAGGCGCCGCGCTGGGACCTCAAGAAGTTCCGCGGCGTCTCGGAGCGGCTCGGCTCCTCGATGAAGTCGGTGGGCGAGGTGATGGCCATCGGCCGCCGCTTCGAGGAGGCGCTGCAGAAGGCGCTGCGCATGGTCGGCGTCGGGGCGCGGGGGCTGGTTCAAAACGACGGCCTCGTCCCCGCGGACCTGCGGCGGGAGCTGGCCCAGCCCACGGAGCGGAGGATCTTCGCGGTGGCCGCGGCCCTCGAGGCCGGCATCCCCGCAGGCGAGATCTGCGCCGCGACGCGCATCGACCCCTGGTTCGTCGGCAGGATCGGCGCCGTCGTGGATCTCGCCGCGCGGCTGCGGGCCGCCGGTCGCGACGGGCTCGCGCCCGCGCTGCTGGGCGAGGCCAAGCGCTCCGGCTTCTCCGATGCGCAGATCGCGGCGGCCGTCGGAGGGACGGAGGAAGAGGTGCGGGCCCGCCGCGACGAGATCGGGCTGCACCCGGTCGTCCGGCAGATCGACACCCTGGCGGCCGAGTACCCGGCGGCGACGAACTACCTCTACCTGACCTACAACGGGACCGGGGACGACGTGGCCTTCGGCGACGAAGGGAGCGTGCTGATCCTCGGCCCCGGCGCCTACCGGATCGGCAGCTCGGTGGAGTTCGACTGGTGCTGCGTCGGCGCGGCCAAGACCCTGAAGCGCCTGGGCTACCGCACGCTGATGCTCAACCACAATCCCGAGACCGTCAGCACCGACTACGACGAGTGCGACCGGCTGTACTTCGACGAAATCTCTATCGAGACGGTCCGCGAGATCGTCCTCAAGGAACACCCCCTCGGGGCGATCCTCTCGATGGGCGGCCAGCTGCCCAACAACCTGGCGCTGGGCTGCCACGCCGCCGGCATCCGGGTGCTGGGAACGGCGCCCCGGGACGTCGACTGCGCCGAGGACCGCCACAAGTTCTCGAGCCTGCTCGAGCGCCTCGGCGTGCCCCAGCCGCCCTGGCGCGAGGTGTCCAGCCCCGAGGCGGTCCGCTCCTTCGTCGCGGAGGTCGGCTACCCCGTGATCGTTCGTCCCTCGTACGTGCTCTCCGGCGCGGCGATGGCCGTGGCCGGCAACGACACGGAGCTCGCCGCGTTCCTCGGCAAGGCCGCGGACGTCTCCCCGGACCACCCGGTGGTCGTCAGCAAGTTCGTGGAGAACGCCAAGGAGATCGACGTGGACGCCGTGGCCCGGGACGGCGAGCTGGTGCGCTTCGCCGTCTGCGAGCACGTGGAGAACGCCGGCGTCCACTCCGGGGACGCCACCCTGGTGCTCCCGCCGCAGCGGACCTACCTCGAGACCATGCGCCGCATCCGCCGGATCACGGTCGAGGTCGCGCGCTCGCTGACGATCAACGGCCCGTTCAACATCCAGTTCCTGGCCAAGCACAACCAGGTGATGGTCATCGAGTGCAACCTGCGCGCCTCGCGCAGCTTTCCCTTCGTCTCGAAGGTGCTCGGGCAGAACTACATCGACGCCGCGACGCGGGTGATCATGGGCCGGCCGGTGGAGCCGGCGGAGCGCTCGTTCCTCGACCTGGACTACGTGGGGGTCAAGGCGCCGCAGTTCTCGTTCACGCGCCTCGAGGGCGCCGACCCGACCCTGGGGGTGGAGATGGCCTCCACGGGCGAGGTGGCCTGCCTCGGCTGGGACTTCGACGAGGCGTTCCTGAAGGCGCTGCTCGCCGTGGGCTTCCGCTTCCCGCTCGAACGCGTGCTGCTCTCCACCGGGCCCATCGAGAGCAAGGCCGCCTTCCTCGCCGGCGCCAGGCGGCTCGAGGCCCTCGGCACCGGGTTCCTCGCCACCCGGGGGACCGCCGACTTCCTGAACTCCCACGGCATCGCCACCACGGCCCTGGCGTGGCCGTTGGAGGGCGGCGAGCCCAACGCGAGGGACGTGATCCGGCGGCGGGAGGTGGACCTCGTCATCAACATCCCCAAGCACGACGGCGCCGAGGAGCTGGCCAACGACTACGTCATCCGCCGCACCGCCGTGGACTTCGGCGTGCCGCTGATCACCAACCTGCAGCTCGCCCAGCGTCTGAGCGAGGCCCTGGAGCGCGTGCCCCTCGACCGGCTCGAGATCCGCCCCTGGAGCAGCTACCGGCGCTGACGGGCCTCAGAATCCCGAGGCGAGGGCGAGCCCCCCGCCCTGCCCCGCCGGCGCGATCCAGGGCGCGAGGGCCAAGGCGGGCGAGAGGGCGGCCTCGGCGTTGGCCCGGCGGGCCGCATCCGGGGAGTCGACGATGTCCACGATCGCCAGGCCGAGGGCAGCGGCACCCGCTCCGACCCCGGGCATCCAGCAGGCTTCGCAACCGTCCCGGCCGGCAGAGACCAGCAGCACCAGGGACGCGACGCCCAGGCCCAGGCGGGCGCCGGTCATGCCGAGGGCCCGGGGCCAGCGCTCGGCATAGAAGTGCCCGCCCGAGGGGCCGATGGCGAGCGCCAGGGTCCCCACGGTGGCGCCCACCAGCGGGTCCCGCAGGGCCACCAGCCCGCCCGCGGCCATCCCGCCCAGGGTGAACCCCAGGGACTGCCCCAGGGCCGCTCCGGGGCTGTAGGGGGCCTCCCCCTCCCCTTCCCCTGCCCTGGCCGGCGCCGCCGCGACGAGGACGGCCCAGGCCAGGGCCGCCGCGGCGACGAGTGCAAGCGATCGGTGTTCTCGGCTCGCCATGTTCCCACGGCCAAGCTAGCCCCGACCCGCCGTCGCATCAAGTCCGGGCCGGGGCAGCCCTTGCCTCGTCCGGCTCGATCGCCGATCATCGGGGGCATGGACACAAGGGCATTCGTCGAGAAGTGGTCACGCTCCGAAGCCTCCGAGCGTGCGAACGCGATGCCAGAGCCCTGGGCCGGCTGGTGGCCGCGCTGGAGCGCACCGCGACAGAGGAGCGCGAGGCCGAGCAGACCCTGGCGGCCAAGAACCGGGCCATCGCCGAGTACGACGAGGTGCTCTCGAAGACCGCCGGCCTGGTGAGCGTGCTGCCTGATCGCCTTCCGATCGCTCTCCGGACAGTCCGCCGCGCCGCTTTCCGGCTT
>CAYZAI010000081.1:5387-15171 GCA_964476305.1 uncultured Myxococcales bacterium | reverse complement strand
GTCGAGATGAAGTCGTCGTACTCCTCCGAGAAGAACACGTACTTGAAGCGGAATCCCAGGGCCTCCTCCGGCGCCTTCAGGATCAACCGCCACTCCACCACGTCGTAGGTATAGTAGTCCTCGCTGCTCCACGGATCCGGAAGCATGCACGACCCGTCGCAGGCATCGGTGTGCTCCGTGCCCGTGGCGGGCCCGCTGGCCACCAGCGCGTACGACCCGTTCAGCTTGGCCTCGAGCCCGTTCGCGGCGGCGCCGAAGCGCTCGACCGCCTCGTAGGTGTCCTCGAGGGTGCAGTACGTGAAGTTGCACGGCGTCGCGTACGACTGCTCTATCATGACGTTCTCGTCGCAGAGGTCGAATGCGCAGGCCAGGTGCTGGAGCGTGCTGCCGATCCCCGGACAGTTCGTGCAGTCCATGGGGATGACCTCGGGATCGGCGTCGGTGTCCGTGTCGGCGTCGGTGTCGGCGTCGGTGTCGGCATCGGTGTCCGCGTCAGTGTCCGAATCCGAGTCCGCATCCGTCTCGCCGTCGTCGTCGCCCTCGGCTTCGGCCCCCTGGCAACCGGCCGCGATCAGCAACGCGAGACCGCCAGGCAGGAGCGGAACCAATCGGGCGATGTTCATCAACTGGTGCATCGGGAGTCCTCCTCGTTCTTGACAGCTCTTGCCATTCTAGACAAAAACCGGTCCTCATCTGCTGAAAAAAACAGAAAGGACCAATCCATGCGTAAACTGATGCTTTCGCTCCTCGCCCTCCTTGCGGCTCTGGCGCTCGCCCAGTGCGGCGACGACGACGACGGCGCGGCCACCGACGCCGATACCGATGCCGATACCGACGCCGATACCGACGCCGATACCGACACCGACACCGACGCCGATACCGACGCCGATACCGACGCCGACACCGATGCCGACACGGATTCCGATTCGGACACCAACGACCAGACCATCGGCTCGGCGTGCCACTGCGAGGGCGACGGGTGTCTGACCAGCGGCGTTCCCATGCCCACGGGCGGCAGCGGCACCCTGGTGGGCTGCGCCGACGTTCCGTCGTTCACCGGCGGGGTCACGGTCTGCCTGCAGAGCTACGACGGCAACATGGCGACCCACACCTGGTTCGCGAACGGCTACTGCGGCCTGATGGCCACCTCGTGCGAAGGGGCCTCCGTGATCTGCAACAGCGCCGAGTTCGGCGACTGGGGCTCCATGGACGGTTGTCCCGAGGGCTACGTGGGTATCGAGTTCTCCCAGGATGTGACGGCCCTCACCGTTTTCGAGGCCACCATCGACAGCAAGATCTGCGCGCGGTCCTGCGAGGACGATTCGGTGTGCCGCACCGGCGAGTTCGACACGCTCTGGAACGAGGACACCCAGTACGACTGCGTCGAGAAGGTCGAGGGCGACCAGACGGTGAAGTTCTGCTACGACGCCCGCAACCTCCCCGACCCCGCCGACTACACCGCCACGCAGTACTGAGGTCTAGACCGCGGCGAGGTTCTTCGCGACGAAGTCCCAGTCCACGAGGTTCGCAAGGAATGCCTCGACATACTTGGGACGCAGGTTCCGGTGCGTCGGGTAGTAGGCGTGCTCCCAGACGTCGCAGGTGAGCAGCGCGGTCTGGCCGTGCTTCATCGGAAGGTCGGCGTTCGAGGTCTTCGTCACGGCGAGCCTGCCGTCCTTCACGACGAGCCAGGCCCAGCCCGAGCCGAACTGGGAGGCCGCGGCTTTCGCGAACTCCTCCTTGAGCTTGTCGAAGGAGCCGAAGTCACGAGCGATGGCGTCCGCCAGGGCGCCGATGGGCGCGCCGCCGCCGCCGGGCTTCATGCAGCGCCAGTAGAAGGTGTGGTTCCAGACCTGAGCGGCATTGTTGAAGACCGGGCCCTCGGGCGCGGCCAGGATGATCTCCTCGAGGGACATGGAACCGTCGGCCTTGCCCTCCTCGATCATCTTGTTCAGGTTCGCCACATAGGCGTTGTGATGCTTGCCGTGGTGCAGCTCCAGGTTCTCCTTCGAAAGGTGCGGCTCGAGCGCCGCGACGTCGTAAGGCAGGGATGGAAGGGTGATGGCCATGGTCTCCTCCTCTGGGCTCTCGGTGTTTCCGGACGAAGAGAGCTTAACCCGGTTCCATCAGCGCGCAAGAAGCGGCCCGGGCTATCGCTCCCCCCTTCGCTGGACGGGGGGCGCGGGCTACCGTATACACACAAACCGGATGGCGCTCTTCGGTCAGATCATGCTCTGCGTCGCGGCCATGCTCTCGGCTGCCGGGACCGCGGTGTACCTGGCCCGGGGCGAGGAGCGGCGCTTCCACGAGGCCGGCCGCGCCCTGCTCCTGGCCGCCGCCACCGCCGCCGCCGCCGCCCTCGTCGTCCTGGCCTTCCTGCTGGTCACCCACAACACCAGCGTGGCCTACGTCCACTCCTACGCCGATCGCACCATGTCCCCGGGCCTGCTCCTCGCCGCGGTCTGGGGCGGCCAGCAGGGCTCGCTCACGTTCTGGGCCGTCCTGCAGACCTGGTTCACGGCCGCGGCCGCGGTCTGGCTCGGCCGGCGCTCCCTCGAGACCGCCCCCGTGTCGATGGCCCTGCTCGGCGGGATGCAGCTCTTCTTCCTGCTGCTCGTGCTGTTCCACTCCGACCCCTTCGCCCCGCTCGGCACCACCGCCAGCCACGGGGTCGGCTTGAACCCTCTGCTTCGCAACCCCTACATGGCGTGGCACCCGCCGACCCTGTTCCTCGGCTTCGTCGGGTTCTCGGTGCCCATGGCCTTCGCCCTTGGCGCCCTGGCTCACGGCCGACCGGACCACGAGACCTGGATCCCGGGCCAGCGCCCGTTCCTGCTGGTGGCGTGGGTCTTCCTGAGCATCGGCAACGTCCTGGGCATGGTCTGGGCCTACCAGGTGCTGGGTTGGGGCGGCTACTGGGGCTGGGATCCCGTGGAGAACGCCGCGTTCCTTCCCTGGCTGACCGGCACGGCCCTCGTCCACTCGGCCCTGGCCACGGAACGCCGTGGTGTGCTGCGCCGCTCCACCGTGCTGCTGGCCGTGCTGACCGTGGTGCTCATCGTCTTCGGCACATTCCTCACGCGCTCCGGGGTCATCGAATCGGTGCACGCCTTCGCCGGCGCGACCACCGGCTCGTACCTGCTCGTGCTGCTGATCGCCGTCGGCGCCCTCGGCGTCGGCCTTCTGATCCGGCGCTGGCACTCCCTCGCCCCGCGCGCGCGCCTCGAGTCCCTGGCCACCCGCGAGGGCCTCGTGCTGCTCGGCAGCCTCCTCTTCGTCGGCGCCGCGACCTTCGTCTGGGTGGCGACGATGATGCCCCTGTTCACCGAGGTGCTGGCGGACGAGAAGCTGACCCTGCAACCGCCCTTCTTCAATCGCTGGATGGTGCCCATCGGGCTCGCGATCCTGGCCCTGCTCGGGCTGTGCACGGTCGTCGGCTGGCGGGGCCGCGAAGGCGGCGGCCCGGCCCGCTGGGTGATCCCGACCCTGGCCGGCCTCACCACCGCGCTCGTCGCCACGGTGCTCGGCGACGTGCGGGGGGAGCTCGGTCCGGCCATGGCCTTTGCCCCGGTGACCTCCCTGGGCCTGGTCGCCGCGGTGGGGGCCGCCTCGCTGCTGGAGGTGCGGCGGGCGGTGATGGCCGGCGGCGAGACCGGGCCAGCGGGCCGCCGGATCGGCGCGCAGCTCGTCCACCTGGGCATGATCCTGATGTTCGTCGGCTTCACCGGGTCGGGCTTCACCGAGGAGAACCGCGCGTCCCTGGCCCCGGGGGAGCAGCTCGCCGTGGCCGGCTACCAGGTGCGGCTGATCGGCCTGCGCGGCGACGAGGACGCGGCCCGCGAAGCCGTGTTCGCGGATATCGACGTGCGGGGCCCCGACGGCTTCCGGGAGGTGTTCTCGCCGGCGCGGTTCGTCTACCACAGCCACCCCGGCCAGCCCACGAGCGAGGTCGCGATCGACAGCGATCCGGCCCGGGACCTGTTCCTGGTGCTCGGCGACGTCGCCGAGGACGGCGGACGCGCCGTGATTCGCGCCGTGATCAACCCGCTGGTCTTCTGGATCTGGATCGGCGGCGCGCTGATGGTCCTGGGAACGCTCTGGGCCCTCGTCCGCAGGCGGACCCTGCTCGGCTGGCTCGAGCTCGGCCCGGATCTGCGCGACCGGCTCGTGCGCCCGGTGCTGGGGATCCTCGTCGTGTCGATCGCGGTCGCCGCGTCCTGGCTCCTGCGCGGGCTGCCCGCGGCCCTGGTCACCGTGGGCGCGGTGCTGCTGGCCATGGCTCTGCTCGAGCTCCACACCGCCCTGCGCCGCCTGGCCGGCCTCGGAGGCGGGGAATGACCGGACGCCGCATCGGGTCTCTCTCCGCCCGGCTGGCGATGCTGGCCGCCGCCCTGGCCGCGCCGGTTCCCACAGCGGCGGACGGCGGGCCCGGACCGGACGCAGGGGTAGCGGACGCGGGAGCGCCGCGGACGGCCGGCGCGAGCATCACGGTGGTGCTCCGGAGCCGCGCGGGCGAACCGGTGCGCGGCGCCTCGGTCTTCGTCGAGGCGCTGGCCCCGGACGGCGAGCGGCGGCAGATGGAGATGAAGACCGACGCCAAGGGAGAGGCCCGGGTCCTCGGTGTGCCCGCGGGCGGGTTCGAGCACGTCGTGGCCGGCTTCCGCGGCGGCGGCGGGCTGCTGGCGACCTCGTCCCCCGTCGAGCTCACGGACGGCGCGGACACGCGGGTCGAGCTGACGGTCCCCGAGGCCACCGAGGCGCGGGGCGACCTGTCCATCGGGATGCTGCACGTGGTGCTGGAGCGCAAGGGCGGCCGGGTGGAGGTCACCGAGGTGATCTCCCTGCAATCCGCCCCGGGCACGTCCTACGGCGGCGCGCCGATCCACTTCCCCCTTCCGGAAGGTGCGGCGGCGCCGCTGGTCCCGACCCGCGAGGGCGACCCCCCCGCGGCCGCCGTCGAGGACGGGGCCTTCGTCGTCCGGGGGCCGATCCCGGCCGAGGGGCTCGACGTGGAATTGAGGTTCGAGCTGCCCATCGACGACGCGCGGATCGCCTGGGAACAGAGGCTCGGGCTACCGGTCCGGACGTTGCGGGTCGTCTCCACCTGGACCGCGGACGGCGCAGCACTGCAGGTCTCGGGCCTGCAACCGGCCGATGTCGTCCAGCTCGCCAGCGGGCTCGCGGCGCTGGTGGCGATGGGGCCGGGCCCCGAGGACGGCCGCCTGGAAGTGAGCCTGGACGGCCTTCGCACCGGGCCCGCAGCCGCCTGGCGCGTGGCCGCCCTCGTCTTCTGCCTGCTGCTCCTGGCGCTCGGCGCGGGCTCCCGGCTGAGGCGGAGGAAGACTCGGGGCGCTGGGGGACAGAAATGACCGCCGGGCTGGAGAGCGTGAGGCTCGCCGGGGTGACCAAGGTCTTCGGCGCGATCCGGGCCCTCTTCGGCGTCGCATTCGAAGCCCGCCGCGGCGAGACCGTCGCCGTGATGGGCGGCAACGGCGCTGGCAAGTCGACCCTGCTGTCGATCCTGGCCCTGGCGGCCCGGCCCACGCGCGGGACCGTCAGCTTCGACGGCCGCCCGGCGAGCCCCGGGGACCCGGCCGAGCGGGCGAGGATCGGCCTGCTCTCGCACCAGCCCCTGGTCTACCCGGATCTCACCGGCCGCGAGAACCTGCGGCTGTTTGCCGGGCTCTACGGCCTGCCGGACCCGGACCGGGCCGTCGCGGACGTGGAGCGGCGGCTCGGGCTCGAGGCGTTCGTCGCCGACCGCCCGGCGCGGGTGCTGTCCCGCGGGCAGCTCCAGCGGGTGTCCCTGGCCCGCGCCCTGGTCCACTCTCCGTCCCTGCTGCTCCTCGACGAGCCGGCCGCCGGCCTCGACAGCGCCGCCGTGGCCCGGATCGAGGAGTGCCTGGCCGAGCATGCGGCCCGGGGCGGCATCGCGGTGATGGTGACCCACGAGCCCGAGCTGGCGGCGCGGACCGCCAGTCGGGCCGTGATGCTCCGTGACGGACGCGTCGCGGCGGACGTTCCGGCGCCGGCAGGGCCCGACGACTGGCGCGAGCTGTACCGCTCGGCCGTGGAGGGCGGCTGACCATGGGCACATGGGGCACGGCCTGGCGGATCTTCCTCAAGGATCTGGGGATCGAGCTCCGCTCCCGGGAGATCGTGCTCTCCACGGCCCTGTTCGCGGTGCTGGTCGTGGTGATCGCGGCCTTCGCCCTCGGGATCGACGCGGTGCCGGATCGACGCGCGGCCCCGGGGGTGCTCTGGATCGCGGTCTCGTTCTCGGCGACCCTGGTGCTCGGCCGGACCTTCGCCCGGGAGCGGGAGAACGGAGTGTTCTCGGCGCTGCTGCTGACGCCTGCGTCGCGCGCCGGGCTGTACCTGGGCAAGGTGCTGGGCGTAACGGCCTTCCTCCTCGCCGTGGAGGTGATCCTCGTACCCCTCGTCGACCTGATGTTCCGCGCGCCGCTGCTCGCGGGCTGGCACGCGCTGGTCCCGGTGGCCCTGCTCGGAACTCTGGGCTACGCCGCGGTGGGCACGCTCTTCGCATCGATGTCGCTTCGGACCCGCCTGCGCGACCTGCTGCTGGGCGTCATCCTCTTCCCGCTGGTCGCGCCGGTGCTGATCTTCGCTGCCAAGGCCACGGCCGTGGCCATGGACGGCGGCGCCCTCGCGGACGTCGCCCCCTACCTGCGCTGGCTGGCCGTGCTCGACGGCATCTTCCTGGTGCTGGGCCTGTGGCTGTTCGGCCCGCTGATGGAGGACTGACCGGCGCGGCTCTCAGCCTCTGACGGCGCGGATGATCAGCGAGCCGGCGATCTCGCGGACCAGCGGCAGGCGCTCGAGGAGCCGGCCGAGCCCGTTGACGCGCTCGATCAGCGATTCGGGGGTGGCCGGATGCAGGAACTCGTGAGGCACGGCCTCCACCCTCTCGAAGCCGACCCGGGTCAGCCGACGCTCGATGCCGAAGCGCACGAATGCCGTCTCGTCCGGCGAGGCGCCGGCCTTGCGGCGGACCCAGCCGATGTTGCGTTCGGCCCAGATCTGCGGGTTCAGCATGTTGGGCTCGGCCAGGACCAGCCGCCCGCCTGGGCGCAGCACGCGGCGGATCTCGCCGAGGGCCCGGTCCACGTCCAGGTGGTGCAGCACCGAGCTTCCGTAGACGATGTCGAACCGGCCGTCCTCGAAATCCAGGGCGTGGGCGTCGGCCAGGGCGTAGGTCACGTTCGGGGCCTCGGTGCGGTCCCGCGCCTCCGCGAGCAACGTCTCCGAGATGTCCGTGGCCGTGATCTCGGCGCCGCTCGGTGCGCACAGCCGCGTGAAGTGTCCGGTCCCGCAGCCGATCTCCAGCGCCCTCGTGCCGGGTCCGAGGTGCTCCAGGAAGAACCCGGCGCGCCGCCGGGCCCGCCTCTGGCCGGCCGGGGAGCCCCAGTTCCAGACGTCCTCGGCTCCGTGGGACGCGAGGAACTCGCCGTGCTCGATCTCGCGTTGCCGTCGCTGCTCGATGTCCATGGCACCTGCCTCCCTTCGACGACCGGCATGATACTCCAATCGACGCCCGCGGAAACCGGCAAACTGGGGGCGTTGACCGCGGACGGGCCGTGGGCTAGCTTGGCTCCATCGTCGCATGCAGGGCATCGGATACATCGGGGCCATCCTCGGAATCGCCTGCGCGCTGGTCGCTCTGGCCTCGGCGGCCTGCGGGGCCAGCCCCCCGGCGGACCCCGAGGACTGGCTGCAGCGCACGACCGTGGAGCGCTCGGCCGCGATGTGGGACCGGCTCGGCACCTCGCCCCGTCGGCTCCACGTCAGCGGCGCGGTGGTGCGCTTCGTCGAGGCCGGGCCCGGCGACGGGAACGCCCCGGTCCTGTTCTTCGTCCACGGCCACGGCGGCAGCATGGGGGACTTCGGCCCGGTGGCCGCCGCGCTGGTGCCGGACCACGAGATCGTGGCCATCGATCTCCCGGGGTTCGGCGGCTCGGTGCAGGACAGCGACGACTACTCGCTGGAGCACTACGTCTCGGTGCTGTCGGACATCGCCGCGCGGATGGGACGGACCCGTGTGCACCTGGTGTGCCACTCCCTGGGCGGGCAGATCTGCATGGCCGCGGCCCTCTCCCGCGAGCCGTTCGTGGCGAGCATGACCCTGGTGGACTCTGCGGGCATCCAGGATCCGCAGGAGTTCGTGCAGTGCATCAGCAAGCGCCTGGGCGGGATCAACACGGGCAAGGTGACCACGACCCGCGGCCGCAGCATGTTCGACGTGGCCGTGAGCGACGGTCCCTTCGCCTCGCGGGTGATGTCCCGCTCGCCGGCCGTGCTCGCGGCCCTCTCCAGCTTCGATCGCAACTACCGCCGCGAGGTGCGGCGCATCCGGCAGCCGACGCTGATCGTCTGGGGCGAGCGCGACCCGGTCTTCCCGCTGGCGGACGGCGTGACGCTCAAGGAGAACATCGCCGGCTCCGAGATGCGGGTGGTGTACGGCGCCGGGCATGCGCCCCAGCTCTCCCACCCCGAGCCGGTATCCCGCTGGATCGCCGGCCACGTGGCCGCCGTGGAAGGGAGCCTCCGATGAGAAGGTGCATCGGCACCCTGTCGCTCGCCTCCGTGCTGCTTTCCGCGGCGGGCCCCGGGCTCGCAGACACCGCCTGGGTCGCCGGCGACGAAGGCCTGGAGGTGATCGAGGAGGACGTGCTGGTCCATGAGCAACCGGACCCGGAGAGCCCGGTGGTGCGCCGCCTCTACCGCGGCGAGATCCTCGCGGCGCGGAAGTACGTCGAGACCGACGACGGCCGGGTCTGGCTGGAGATATCCTTCGGCGCGGACGGACGCGGATACGTGCTGGCGAACAAGGTCGCCCCGGCGGGCCGGTTCCCCAAGGCGATCTGGCGCAAGTCCGTGATCGTGCGCGACGAGCACCCGGTTGGCCTGGCGCTGAGAGCGCTCGGCGAGACCTACGGCGTCGGGCTCAACCTGCGCTACCTGGCGTTCACGCGCCTGGGCCTCAGCCTGGGCGTCGGCCCGGTGCTCGAGGAGTTCGTGCCCCGAGGCACGGCCCTCTCCGTGAGCATCGTGGTGCTCGCGTCGACGCGCAACCTCTCGCCGTTCTTCGACATCGGCGTCACCCGCATGAGCTACCACGAGAACCTGACCAAGCTCCAGATCACGGCCCTGTTCGTCACCGTGGGGCTCGAGTGGATGGCCAATTGGGGCGGGTTCATCGCCGGGGGCATCACCTACCTGCGCAGCATGGATATCTCGGTCACCATCAAGTACGACGACGCCCGGGCCGGCAGGTTCGAGGCCGGCAGCTACGGCTTCTTCGGCGAGATGCTCGACGGCGAGCTGTTCCAGGCCGTGGCCCCCTCCTTCACCATCGGCTACGGGTTCTGAAGCGTCCTTCGGCCTCGCTTCAATCGCACTCGTCGTCCATCTGGTCCCCGCAGGAGTCTGCGAGATTGTCCCCGATGCACACGATGCGGTCGAAACCGTGGTCGATCAGCCTGTCGCGCAGCCCTGTCGCCTCGCATGTCGGGAGGGAGTCGTTGTACATCACGATGAGCCCGTCATCGACGTCCTCCAACGAGCCCAGTCCCTGGATGTTTTCCAGCACCGGGTTATCCTCGATGAGCACGGCGTGGACCGTTCCCAGGCTACCCAGACAACCAGAAGGTGACCCTCGTCCTCGGCCAGCAGGAGATCAACTGTAGCCGCGTCGATTTGCAGCGGACCCTCAGGGACCGGCCGTTCAGGATAGTGATCGCATGCTGATCCCTCCAGTCTATAG
>CAYZAI010000081.1:0-5377 GCA_964476305.1 uncultured Myxococcales bacterium | reverse complement strand
CCCCCCTCCTGCCCCCTCCCGCCGACCGACGCGCGGCCCCCCGGGGGGGCACCCCGGCCCGGCGAGCAGAAGAGGAGCGTCACCAGTTGTCGCAGGTGTCCGAACATCCGTCAGGCAGATTGTCCTTGAAATAGAAGGTAAAACAGTCCTCCTGGACATTCGCCATCTGCGCGAGCAGGGCACAGGCTTCGCACTGAGGGAGTGCTGGATTCTCCCAAATGCGCAGGGAGGCGGCCACATAGGTGAGGCTCTCCAGGCCGATGCTCAGAAGGGAGGGGTTGTCGTGGATATCCACTCGCCAACCCGGCACGTAGGCGAGGTTGCGCAGGCCTTCCAGACTCGTCAGGGCGTCGTTGCCCGAGATGTCCACCCCCCATCCATCTACCGAGGTAATGTTGCGCAGGCCTTCCAAACTCGTCAGGACGGCGTTGTCCGAAACGACCAGATCCCCACCCGTAGATGTGACCGTGCTCAGCCCCTCCAGGCTCGACAGGGAGTCATTGCCCTCTATTATCAGCATCTCGAGCATACCAGCGAGACCGTCCAACCCGTCCACGTCCTCCAGAACGTTGTTTTCGGAAACCCTCACCCACCCGCCCACCGAGGTGAGGACGCAAAGTCCGTCCAGGTCGGTCAGATTGGCGTTGCCGGAGATATCCAGACTCCCATCGATTTCGGACAGGGCCCCGAGTCCATCGAGGCTCTCCAGGGAGTCGTTGCCTTCGATGCCGAGCCCTCCCTGTCCCACTGATGCGAGTCCATCCAGACCTTCCAGGCTCGTCAGGGAGTCGTTGTCCGACACGACCAGGGTCCATTGCGCTTCGGTGAGGCCGTGCAGGCCGTCCAGGCTCGTCAGGGATCCGTTGCCCGAGACGATGAGGCGGTCAATGTACCAGTCGATCCCGCCCAGACCGTCCAGGTTCACCAAGGCATCGTTGTTGCGGATGAACACGTACCATGCCACCGAAGTCAGGGCGTCCAGCCCGTCCAGGCTCCTGAGCGCCGGGTTGTTCGTGACGACCAGCATGCCGTCCACCCGTTCGAGGTTGGGAAGATGCAACTCCTCGATTTCCGGAGCTTCGACGACGAGATCTCCCCGGATGCAGGAGAAGGGACTCAACTCTTCCATGTCTTTGGCATCCCTGATGGTGAAATCGCCGCCGTAACAGTCTTCGACGACGTCGCTGCCGGTGTCGTCGCAGCACGTCGCAGCCAAGGAGGACAAAGCGGCAGCCACCGATAACGTAAGCCATCTTCTCATCGCGCCCCCCTCCTTCCCCGTCGAGCGGGCCAGGTGATTGTCTCATGTCCGCGGTTCGGACGGCAGCGCACAAGCCGGATTGGCGGCCTCTGCCGGCCGGGGTTGACCGGCAACGCCTTCTGCGACAATCCGTTCACGACCGTAAAAGCCTAGCAGAGCGGGGATGGAGCCTCAACTGTCCCTGGGCGGACCGGTAGCGGCGCCCGCCGTCGCCCCTCTTCGCGCCAGGACTACTCTGGCGGGATGTACGCCTCGGAGGGCGGGACGAGGAAGAACACCTCGCGCGTGTCGAGCACCGTGACGCTGTCCCCCATCACGTCGACGTACGCCTTGTAGACCATCGGCACGCTCTCGCCGGGGACCGTGGTGTTGGACCTGGCGTAGATGTCGAAGCAGACCGGCGTGCCGGGCAGCACCGCCGGGAAGGTGTCGGGGACCGTGTCCTGGTCCGTGTCCGAGACCTCCAGGCCCCCGACGCAGACCGTGACCCCGTCCTGCGGGTCGACGAAGCCGCCGGTGGTGTTCGGCTCGATGCGGTCGATGAAGTCCGTGGCGTCCACCGTGTCCGCCAGGTCGTCGCGCGCGATGGCGTGCAGCGGCAGCGGGACGTTGTGCACCAGCGTCTCCACCGCGTCGACCACCGAAGTGCTCAGCCCGGTGCCGTCGCCGTTGATCTGGAACACCAGCGGGTTGTTGTCGGCGTCGATCGCGCCGGTGTCGCTGGCGATCTGGGTGCAGTGGTCCATCGGGTCCACGTCGCCCAAGGTGGAGGGGATGGCGATCACCCGGGCGTGGATGTCCCACAGGGCCTGCACCGCGTCGGCGTAGAGTGGCGGCGGGCCCTGGACGCTGGCGTTGTACGGGTAGGTGTACCCCGGGCCATTGTGGAACGCCGCGTCGGTGATCAGCAGCACGATCGGCACCGCGCCGCCGCGGAAGCAGGGGTAGCCGATCTCGCCGGCCGCGCAGGCGGTCTGCGGATCCAGGTAGGTGCTCAGCCCCTCCCCGGTGGCCACGGCGTAGAGGGCCGGCACCGCTCCCTCGGGGCCGTCGCCGCCGCCGTGCAGCGGCAGGCTGTTGACCGCCTGCTGGGCCAGCGTCTCGCTGTCCGTCATCCGCTGGATCAGCCGGAAGATCACGTCCCCGGTCAGCGCCATCCCGTGGGGGAAGACCGGGTAGTCGTCGTAGTGCCCGACACCGAACCAGACATCCGGGATCAGGTCGGCGACCCCGGGGATGATCACCGACGAGAGGTCGGCCTGCAGGTTGTCGATCTCGTCGCCCATCGACCCGGTGGTGTCGACGAGGATGAAGACGTCCGCCTTGTTGATGTCGGTGGCGAACACCAGCGTCTGCATCAGCGGCTGGGGCGGCTCCTCGTAGGGCACCAGGAAGAAGAAGTTGCCCTCGGCGGCCGGATTGGACTCCGGGTCGAGCGGATCGGTACCGGCGGTCACCTCGACCAGGTCCGAGACGCCGTCGTCGTCGGAGTCCGGGTCGTTGGGGTCGAGCCCGTTCTCGCTCTCCCAGTCGTTGTCCAGCCCGTCGTCGTCCCAGTCGTCGTCCCACGTGTCCGTGCCGGTGTCGCTGTCCCCGTCGCTGTCGCCGTCGGCGTCCGCGTCCGCGTCGGTGTCCGCGTCGGTGTCCGCGTCTCCCGCGGTGTCGTCGTCTCCCTTGAGGCCGATCCCGTCCTCGCAGGCCGGCGTTGCCAGCAGCAGCGACGCCACCAGCAGCGGCGACCAGCGGACGACCGTGAGCAGGGCATCGTGGCTCTTCCGTTCCTTCATGGGCTCACCTCAGGTCAGCGCGCACTCGGGGCAACCAACCATACCATCTTTCGATGTGGCGGTTTCAGACTATCTGCCGGGCGCAGGAATTGCGGCTGGTCCGTTCAGATGCTAGAGTGGGCCCGGAATTGGACCTTTGCCGCAGCGATGACCAAAAAACAAGGCAGCGCGGTCCCCGCGGCCCAGCCCCGGAAAACCGCATCGGATGATCAGCACGCGATGAATAAAGCGCGGCGGGATATGTCCATTCCCAAGGAAGAGGCGGCGGCGGAAAGGAAAGAGGAATCCCTGATTGATCTCGACCTCGTCCGCCGGTGCCAGGCAGGTGACAATGCGGCGTTCGAGCAACTGGTCGTCCGTTATCAGCGCAAGGTCTACACCATCGCCCTGGGCATGGTCAGGAGCCCCGATGATGCCATGGACATCGCCCAGGAGACCTTCATCAAGGTCCACCGCTACGTCGCGAACTTCCAGGGCTCTTCGAGCTTCTACACCTGGCTGTACCGCATCATCGTCAACCTCTGCATCGACCACCTGCGGAGGAGGAACAGGTTCGCGAGCACCGAGATCGACGAGCGGACCATGGACAAGGCCGAACTGGATGGTGGCGGGCTGCTGCTCTCCAGCAACCTCGGATCCAACCCCGCCAAGTCCATCGGCCGCAGGGAGCTCGCGGAGCAGATACAGTACGCCGTGGATCGCCTGCCCCCGTACCACAGGGCGGTGATCCTGATGCGCGAGGTGGAAGGGATGTCGTACTCGGAGATGGCCAAGGCGATGAGGGTTTCCAAGGGGACGATCATGTCGAGGCTGCACCACGCGAGGCAGAAGATGCAACGAGCGCTGGGGGACTACCTCCAGGGCGAGCTGATCGTGAAGTAGGAGGGCCGCGAGAAGGCGACACGGGATGGAACGACTGACACCAGAGCTGCTGCAGCGCTACTGCGACGACGAGCTCGGCGAGCGCGAGCACAGTCGGGTCGAGGCGCACCTGGCCGGCTGCGACGAGGATCGCCTCGCCGTGGAGCGCCTGCGCGCCCTCTCCTCTCTGATGTGTCAGGCCCGCGAGGAGCAGCTCGCGGGCGTCTCGTTCGACGGCTTCGCCGCCCGGGTCATGGACGGCGTGCGGAGGCAGGAGCGCCCGGGCGCCCTCGAGCGCCTCGGCGTGTGGCTCGGCGAGTTCCTCGAGCACCAGCGCCGGTTCTGGATTCCGGCCACGGCCGTGGCCGGCGCCGCGGCGGCGGTGCTGCTGGTGCTGCCGCTGCTGTCCGCTCCCCCTCCGGTCGCCCCGACCGCCGGTGGCGCCTCCGGGATCGCCGTGTACGCCCGCGGGGGCGCCGGGGCGCCGGCGGCCGGTTCCGAGATCGTGTCGGTGGCGGGGGCGAAGGAGTGGGAACCGTACCAGGTGACCAACAGCCTCGGGGAGTCCATGGCCGTGGCCTGGATCCGGGAGTAACTGCTCGCAGACGAGGCAAACGCGCGTGAACGAGGTCCCCCGAAAATGAGAACGCAACTGCTGGCATTGTTGGTGGGTATCATCGCGCTCGGGGTCGCAACCCCGGCCGGAGCGGCGGAAAAGACCCGGTGCGAGGTGCTGACCATCGAGGCATCGAACGCGAGCCGGGGAGTGGATCCGGCGCTCGCCGCGGTGCTCGGACAGAACTCCTCGATCCTGACCAGACAGCCCTTCGCCGCGTTCGATTCGTTCCGGCTCGAATCACACAAGTCGTACGATCTCGAGGTGGGCAAGGCCATGGAGCTGACCCTGCCGGCGCCGCTGTCCGGTCGCCTGTTCGTCGGTGGCCGGTCGGGAGCCAAGCTGGATCTGACCCTGGACATCGTCCGCCCGGGCAGCCAGCCCGTCCGCATCAACGGCAAGGCCAGCCCCGGAGTGCCGCTTTTCGCCGCGGGTTTCGCCAGCGCCAAGGGCACGTGGATCTTCGGCGTGATCTGCAATCGGCCCCCGTCCGCGGGCATCGTCCAGCACTAGGTAGGGACGCGGTTCATCCGCGTCCGCGGTTCCCCTTCCGGCGTAGGGACGCGGTTCATCCGCGTCCGGCGAACTCCCTCCAATCCGGCCAGACCCTCGATCCCGTGTGCTCGTACTCTGAAGGATTCTCGACGATTCCCCGACGCACCGGGTTGTCGAAAACGTACCTGGCAATCGCTTTCAGCGATTCCTCGCAGCGGACGGCATGATCGTAGAAGCTCTTCTGCCACAGCGATATGCCTGGAGGAAGGACATGCCTGGCCGCGGGCGTCGACCGCCCCTTCACGAGTCGGACGAATGCAACGAGGTCATCATCCCGCACGAGCAGGTGGAGATGAT
>CAYZAI010000080.1:0-15238 GCA_964476305.1 uncultured Myxococcales bacterium | reverse complement strand
CTCCACTTTGACGAAGGGCAGGCCGGTCACCGGGGAAAAGACCAGATAGCGCACCGTCACCCGGAAGTGGCCGCGCCGATCCTCTTCGCCCGTGCAGCTTTCGATCTCGCCGGGCAGCAGGATTCCCCGGCGGGCCAGGCGTGCCTCCTTACCCAACCGGCGCACGCGGCGCAGCGCGGTCGGCAGGCCGACCAGGGTGATCACCGCCGCCACCAGCAGCACCAGCAGGCCGGGCGCCGGATTGGCCGGGTCCAGGCCGAGGACCGGGCGGTCGGCGGCCAGGTCGCGCAGGGCGGCCACGAAGATCGCCAGCCCCGCCGCCCCGATGATGCTCAGGGCAGCGGTGAAAACCAAGCGCAGGGCCACATTGGGCGTTTGGGGGCGGTCGCCGCCCTGGAAGACAAAGGCGCGGTGCTCCGGGTGCAGCAGGAAAGCGTCCGCCGGTATCGTTTTTTTATCGTCCATAAATCGTCACCATTCTCCGTTACATAAAGGCACAAAAAAGCCAGCATCACCCACAACAAACATCTACAACAAAAAATAGCGGCGTGGACTCCGGTAGCGCACGATGACCGGCATCCCGGCGGCGGGCATCTCCGACCCCGGCGCGAGGTGGAAGACGTCCTCCCCGCTGATGGCCCGCTCCCCGTCCGGCGCCATCACGCATTCGAAGCCCTCGGCCTCGACGACCTTGGAAAGCAGCCTCCGGATCGCCTCCTCGTCGTCCACCACCAGGGCGCGACGGACACCCGCGTGGCGCGCCTCCACCGGGAGCCTCAGCCGGAAGACCGTGCTGCAGGCCCCACCCAGGACGCAGTCGAGTTCGTCGCCGCCCACCAGCTCGAGATCACCGCCGGCCCGGCGGGCGATCCTCCGGGAGATATACAACCCGAGGCCCGTGCCCCGATCGCGGGGCTTGGTCGAGAAGAACGGCTCGAAGATCCTGCCCACCACCTGCCGGGGGATGCCGCCGCCGTCGTCGCCCACCAGCATCACCACCTCGTCGGCTTCGCCGCGTGCCACCTCGACGACGATCGTGCCTCCGCCGCGGCGCTCCACCAGGGCGTCCCTGGAGTTGTGCAGCAGGTTCTGCAGCAGCTGCTCGAGTTGCGCCCGATCGGCCCGGATCGGCGGCAGCCCGTCCTCGATCCGCACTTCGATTTCCACCCGGTTGCGCTTGAGCTGCCATCCCAGGAGCTTCAGCACCGATGCCACCATCTCGTCGATCCGGACCTCTGTCGGACCCTCGCCGGGCTGCAGATGGTCTCGGATGCGCTCGAGAAAATCCTCGAGTCGTCGGGACTGGGCCAGGGCGTCTGCCAGGAACCCCTCGGCCTGCTCGCCCGCAGCGATCCGCTCGCTGGCCAGCTGAAGCGCGATCCGCAGCGCGGAAAGCGGCTGTCGCGCCTCGTGCACGACCGTGGCGACGGACAACCCGATTTCGGCCAGCCTGGCGAAGTGTGCCAAGCTGTCGTCGTCGAGCTGCCCCATCGCCATTCGTTTGGCCAGATCGTCGGTGTTCACGTGCGCACCCCTCTCGGCATGGCCACGCTCCCGGTTCGGGAGCAGTGCCGCCCGCGCCTCAGACCTTCGATACCTTGCCCACCCCCGGGAAGTAAAGCCTGACCGATGTCCCCTGTCCCGGAGACGAGTCCAGCACGATCCTCCCGTCATGCTCCGTGACGGTCCGGTGAACGACCGCCAGGCCCACGCCGCGCGCGCCGCTCCCCGGGGGTGCGGTTGTGAAGAACGGGTCCAGTGCCCGCTCGCAGGCCTCGGGATCCATGCCGGCGCCGTTGTCGGCCACGACCACGCGAACGGCGCCGCCCTCGACCATCGAGATCTCCAGTCGCAGCCGCCCGCCCCCGGGCATCGCCCGCACGGCGTTGTCCAGCAAGTGGATGAACGCGACTTCCAGGTCCTGGTCCGAGCCGTTGATCCCGCATCCCTCCGAGTAGTGGCGCTCGACGGCGATCCCGCGCTCCTCGAGACGCCCGGAGAACAGCGCCGTCGCGCGATCGAGGACCGTACCGGGATCGAGCGGCCCGTGCCCCTCGACGACCTGGGACTGGGAGAAGCGCAACAGCGACTCGACCACGGAGGCGACCCTGAACGCGTTCGAGACGATATCGCCCAGCATCCCGTGCAGCTCGCTTCCGGGTTCGGCGTCCGACTGCAGCAGTTGCGCCGTGCCGACCACGGACGTGAGCGGGTTGTTGATCTCGTGTGCGACGCCGGCCCCCAACTCGCCGACGGCGGCCAGCTTCTGGGCCTGGACGATCTGCTGCTGCGCCTCTCGCAACTCGCGGGTCCGCTCCTCCACACGATCCGTGAGCTCCGTGTTCCAGGCGCGGATCTCGTCGGTCATGGTGTTGAACGCCACGGCCAGCCTGCCGGTCTCGTCCCGCGCCTGCTCGGGCAACCGCTGGCCGTAGTCGCCGGCGGCCACCCGGCCGGCCGCCCGCTCCAGATCGGCGAGGGGGCCGGAGATTCCCCGGGCCAGGATGGCTCCCCCCAGCACCGCGATCAGCAGCGCCACGCCGGCCCAGATCCCGCTCCAGGTCATCGACCTCCACAAGGGGGCCATGGCGCTGGCCTCCGGGTGGCGCACCGTCAGCCGCCACCCGGCGAGAGGCACCTCGGCGGTCACCTCGAGCAGCACCGCGCTCCCGCTTGGGGGCTCCGCCTTGCAGATCGGGCTCCCCTGCCCGTCCGCGAGGTCCGCGCCCTCGGCCGCAGGCACGAGCCCGCACAAGCCCGTCAGATCCAGCTCCAGCGCGAGCACCCAGCGGCCGTCGTTCCCGGCCACCGGGAACCCGCGGGCCACCACCATCCGCGGCTCGCCGGTCTCGGAGGCGTACACGGGGCCGAAGGCGACGTCCGATTCCAGCGCGGCGCCGAGCGGCACGTTCCCGGCCAGCCGCTCCAGATCGGTGGCCGTCACGGGCTTCCGCCCGAGGAGCCGGGCGGTTTCCGCGTCGGGTTGGTAGGGCTCGGTGAGGGAGCGTCCGTTGCCGTCGAGCAGCAGCGCGACCGTGGCGTCCGCCAGCTGGCGGTAGGGGATCTGCAGCGCCCGGCCGAGGTCCTGCCGGGAGAAGCTCTCGAAAGGCACGGCCTCGGGAACCAGATCGATCTGGCGCGCGGTCCAGCGCAGGTGCTCGTCGATCCGCGCCGCGGTCTGCGCCGCGGTCGCGGTCAGTCCGTCCCTGATCAGCCTGCGCATCGAGCCGGCGATCATCCGGCCGCCGAGCAGGTGGCTGGCAGCGAGCGGCACGACCGCGCCGAAGACGAGGAGCAGCAGGATTTTCGTCCGGATTCGCATGGGGGCAGGCCGGCATTCTATCCGCAGCCCGCGGGAAAGTGCACGCGAATTCCATACCGGGCGGCGAGGGCCCGCTGGACGTCCACGGTGTGACCTGGGATACTCGCCGGATGCCGACTCCGGGCGATCAGCAACGGATCCCGCTCTCCACCGCCGGGCTGATCGCGCCGGTGATCACCCTCGGCCTGCTGTTCCTCTTCTGGCGCCTGGGGCAGAAGTGGCTGGCCATCCCCGTGGTCGTCGCGATCGCGCTGTACTACCTGCTGCTGCCCCGCCTGCTCCGATCGCGGCTTTCGCGCTTCCACAAGGAGTCCCTGGTGATGATCTCCTCGGGCCGCGCCGCCGAGGTCCCAGCCCTCGCCCGGCGCAGCGTGTTCCTGCAGCTGTTCGCGCCGAGCGCACCCATCGACGCCAAGATCGGGCTGGCCCTGACCCAGATCGGCGAGCACGCCCGCGCCCTGTCCCATCTCGAAAAGGGCCTGACCGCGGCCTCCGCGTCCGAGCGACCGGCGCTGCAGGCGGCTCTGGTCAAGTCGCTGTTCGTCACCGGCGATCCCGCCCGGACCGAGACCGAGGCCCTCGCGATGCTGGATACCGGCCCGCGCCTGTCCGAGGTCCTCGTCGCCGCGGCCCGCGCGAGGGTCGGCCTTTCCCGCCTCGACGACCGCACGCGCTCCCTCGTGGACGAGGCGGAGCGCACCGCGAGCAGCGACGACGTGCGGCTGATGGCCCGGCTCACGCGCATCGAGTTCGATCTCCTCTCGGGGCGCAAGGCCGGGGACATCCCGGAGGGCGCCGACTCGACCCAGCGGTTCCTGCGCGCCTGGATCCACCTGGTTCGGGGCGATCTCCGCCGGCACCGGGGCGACGTCGAGGGCGCGGCGGAATCCTATGGCAGGGCCGCCCGCGAGGGGCGGGAGCAGTTCTGCTGGTTCGGCGCAATGGCCCATGAAAAGCTCGACCAGCTCGCGCCGGCCGTCGCCTCCGGCCCCGGAAGCACTGGGGCTGGCGATACCGACCTGGATCCTTCCCTCCGCCGCAAGCGGAAGAAGCGGCGCTAGCTCGTTCACTGAACTCCAACTATTTTAGATCATTGAGTTTACCCTCCATTCAGGGATTTCTATCCCACTTTTTTTGACATGTAGGTTTTTGTGGTTATATTGGTTACTAGTAGGAGGTCGCCATGAGATTCGACAGAAATCAATCCTACGCCGAACTGATCGCTGTCTTCGCCCTGGCCGCTGCCGTCTGGCTGCTGACGGCGACCGCCCGCGCGGCGGGGCCCGCCGAGTCCAGCGCTGCCGAGGTCCCGGAGGCGCCGACACCGGCCACCTACGAGGTCCTGGCCGGGGATTCCCTGAGCGGCATCGCCGCGGCCCACGGCGTGGCGCTGCCGCTCCTGATGGAGGCCAACGGCATCGAGGATCCCGACCGGATCCGGGCCGGGGAGAAGATCGTCGTCCCCGAGAGCACCGAATACGGCGTGGTCACGAAGCGCGGCGTGGTCCTCCGCGTGCCCAAGGGCGTCACCCTCTCGCGCATCGCCGAGGTCTACGGCGTGCCGTGGAAGGCCCTCGCCCGGGCCAACGGGATGAAGAACCCGGACGCGCTTCGCGCCGGGCAGAAGCTGCTCGTGCCCGGGGCCGCGCGCGCCCTCGAGATCGTCCCTCCGCCCCCCTGCTACAAGGAGGCCGTGACACTCTACCGGGTGCGCACCGACGAGACGCGGAAGGTCTCCCTGTGCTTCTGCGACGGCCGACCCAACCCGGCCGGGGTCGAGGCACTGTCGTCGCTCAGCGCCCCGACGGGCGCCGAAGACGCGCCCCTTCTCAATCCGCGGCTCGTCCTGCTGCTGCAGAAGGTCGCCGAGCGCTTCCCGGGCAGGCGGATCGAGCTGATCTCCGGCTACCGCCCCGGCAAGCAGCCGAACCGCGAATCGTTCCACGCCAAGGCGCGGGCCCTCGACTACCGCGTCGAGGGCGTGCCCAACAAGGTCCTGGCCTCCTTCGCGCGCACGTTCGACGACGTGGGGATCGGCTACTATCCCAACTCGGTGTTCATCCATATGGACGTCCGGGACAGGAACGCCTGGTGGATCGACTACTCGCGGCCCGGGGAGAAGGCGATCTACGGCCGCGCCGACATGACCGACAAGCAGGTCGAGGCCGTCCGCGCCCGACGCTCGGCCGCCGTGGCCGAGGCGCCGGCGCCCGCCGACGTCGAGGTCGAGGATCCCGCCGCGGTCGAGAGCGGGCTCGAGAGCCCGCCCGCCGAGCCCTCCCCCGCCGCGTGAGCGGGGTCCGTCCCTACATCGTGATGTCCCAGGAGTTCAGATTGCCGGTGTTGCCCGCCTCGTGGTCGGTGATCTCGAGCTGGTAGCGCCCCGTGAGCCAGACGGACGAGAGGTTGGTGAGGGGGAACGACGTCGGGATCGTGGCGGTCCCCTGCTGCTTCACGGTGAACACGGTCCCGTCCGCCGTGATCAGCTTGATCGAGAGATCCGCCGGATTGGCGTGGGAGACGCTCAGGTTCAGCAGCGGATCCGCCGTGTCCACCCGCGCCAGGACCTCGATGTGCAGCTGGAAGACCGTGGTGACCGCGTACTCGTCGGTGGCGTTGTAGTCGTCGATGTCGCCGTCGTCGCTGCTCGGCCAGTACCCGCCCGTGACGTAGCTCGAGACCGCGGGATCGACGAAGGTCAGGCACCACTCGATCAGGTCGAACCCACCCATCGAATACTCGGCATCCTCGAAGTACAGCGTGTAGGTCCCGCCCACGGCCGTGCCCCAGAAGTGCGGGATCTTCCAGGTGTTCGGGAAGGCGTAGTTGGGCGTGAGCAGGCTGCCGACGTTGTCACCGTCGTACCGGTTGTAGAACTTGACCGTGATCCCGTTGTGGGTCAGCCGTCCCTTGATGTCCGAGAACGGCAGCGCCACCAGGCCCGAGCGGTTGGGCACCGTGATCTGGAGGATGGCGTTCTCCATGTCCGCCCCGGTCGCGAAGACCATGTTCTCGGTCAGCGAGGGCGGCGGGTTGCCGCAGCCCAGCATGCCGCAGTCGTTCATGAAGCCGCCGAACTGGCAGAAGGTCTCGCCCCAGGTGATGTCTGGAAGATCCGTGTCACCGTCCGCGTCCGTGTCGGCATCGGTGTCTGTGTCGCCGTCCGAGTCCGAATCCGCGTCCGCGTCGGTGTCACCGTCCGTGTCCGAGTCGGTATCGGAGTCCGTGTCCCCGTCGGTGTCCCCATCGGTGTCCCCGTCCGCGTCCGAATCCCCGTCGGTGCCGGTCCCGTCGTCGTCATCGCCCAGGTCGGTCGTTGACTGCACGCAGCCGCAGGCGAGGACGGCCGCAAGCATGAGCAGATCGATTCGCCGCATGGTTTTCCTCTACTCGGGAATGACGATCTCGGAGTCCTTGCCCGGCACGATGATGAACACGTCGCGGGAGTCCACCTGGGATCCTTCGCCCAGCACGATGATCGTGGCCTGGAACATCACCGACTCCGGTGTCTCGGGCTCGAAGATGTCGTTGTAGAAATCGACGTTGAACGTGACGATGGTCCCCGGGTCCACTTCGTAGAACGTGGTGGTGTCCATGCCGCCGATGTTCTCGAGGGGGGTCGCCGTGACCGGGACGATGGCCTTGATGAACAGCGTGGTGTCGACATCGTGGGCGTTGAACACGCTCTCGCGGCTGGTGGTCACGTCGAGCTGGATGTTCTGGGTCAGGTCGATCACGGCGTCGACCACGGTGTTCGAAAGACCGGAGCCGTCGCTGTTGATCTGGAAGTTGAACGGCTGGTTGTTCTCGTTGACCGAGCCGGTGCCCGCGGAAATGGCGTTGAAGTCGCCGCCTGACGCGCCGCCGCCCGAGTCGATGCCGATGAACTTGGCGCCGATGCCGTTCATCTCCGAGATGGCCTCTGTCCGGGAGTGCCCCGGCGGGCTCGAGAGGAACGACTCGTCGGTGCACATGATGTAGATCGGCATCGCCTGGGGCCGGAAGCACCCGCCACCCACGGAGCCGAGCTGGCTCGTGCAGTTCGCCGCGGGGATCACGTAGCCGTCGGCGTTGTAGCCCGCGCCGGTGCTGAGCTGCCACAGGGCCTCGGTGTGGCCCTCGTCGGCGCCGCCGCAGTCCGTGATGGTGTTGACCGCGCTCTGCACGGACGTCGCGTCCTGGGTGATGGGCTGGGTCACCTGGTACAGGTTGGAGAAATCGTCCCACGTCCCGAACTTGTTCAGGCCGTAGGCGGCCTCGGGCATCTGGTTGCTGATGCCCGTGATCACCACGTTGTTGATGCCGGCCTTCAGGTTGTCGTGCTCGCCGATCATCGACCCCGAGAGATCGACCATGATCATCACGTCCGCGTAGTTGATGTTCGTGCCGAAATCCAGATCGCGGAATTCGTGCTCAGGCGCGTCGTAGGGCAGGATCACGAAGAACACGTCCTCGGGCGGGGCATCACCGCCGTTGTTGGGATCCGAGCCGTAGGCCGCCTCGACGATGTCCCAGAACCCGTCGTCGTCGCTGTCCTGGTCCGTGGGATCGGTCCCCAGGACCACCTCCTCGCTGTCCGGCAACCCGTCGTTGTCCGAGTCGAGATCGAGGTAGTCCTTCGTCCCATCATCGTCGCTGTCGACGGGGTTGCCCGGCGTGGGCCCGGCCTCGACGGAATCCGGGATGCCGTCGCCATCCGAGTCCTCGTCCTGCCAGTTCGGCAAATCGTCCTCGTCGGGATCGCCCGTGCCCTCGACGCCGTTGGGGATGCCGTCGCCGTCGTCGTCCTGGTCGCCCCATTCCGGCGGGAAGGTGTCCGTGTCGCTGTCCGAGTCACCGTCCGAATCGGCGTCGGTGTCGCCGTCCGAGTCGGCGTCGCTGTCGCCGTCCGTGCTCGAGAACCCGGTATCCCCATTCTCGCAGCCCGACCAGGCAGTCGAGAGGGAGACCAGGACGGCCACGGCCAGGGCCGAGCCGATACCCAGGACATCCTGTCGTTTTTTGGTCATCATTTCCTTCTTCCTTGCATTCGGACTCTTTTCCAAGTGCGGATTCACACGTCTCCACGTATTATGATGCACGATCTTCCGGTTTTGGGTGAACAATTCGTCTTCCAGACGGTTTTTTTTCCCGGGCGCCTCGGTTCCGTGCTCCGCCGACAGGGCCGTCGAGCGGGGCTTGCCAGCGGGCCTCACGCGGGGTAGACCGGCGGCAGGAGGTCTTGTCAGATGTCGACGAAACGAAACTCCCGCCGTCTCACCGCGACGATGTTGGCCTTTCTCCTCGCCCTGGCGTCCCGCGCGACCCTGGCCCAGGAGGCCCTCGATCCCGGTGCCGGTGCCGCCTCGCCGCGGCTCGAGACCGACACCCGGCTTCCCATGGGCCCGATCCTGCTCGGGGGCTTCTCGCTGGCACTCGTGGCCGCGGGGGCCGGCTTCGGCTGGCAGGCCAGCGAGGAGAACGACGACTGGAAGGCCGCGCAGACGGACCCGGCGTACGCGTCGGATCCGGACGCGGGCCAGGCCCGGATCGACGACCTCGCGGACGACGTGCGCGTCCACTCGATCACGGCCAATGTCCTGATGTTCTCCGGCGCCGCTCTGGCCGCCGTCAGCATCCTGTGGTGGGTACTCAGGGACGACCCCGAGGAGAGCCCGGCGACGGAAACGGCGTGGCGGGCGGGTTTCGGCCCGGGGTTCGGGACACTCGAAGTCGACTTCTAGTTCGCCGGATCAGGTTTCGTCGGGGGGAGCGGGGGCCACGGCCTCGGCCTTTTCGGCCCGGTAGCATTCCGCGCAGAGGGGCCGCTCCACTTCCTCGGGCAGGAACGGGACCATCGCCTTCTGCCCACAGGCGGCGCAGACGATGGAGAACATCGGCCGCTCGTCGGTGAACGAGTGGTCGCTGTCCGAGAAGCCCGGGGCCCGGTACTCCTCAGCCGGATTGATCTCGCCTCCGCGGAAGGCGGGCGCCCGGTACTCGTCCTCGGGCTTGATCTCGCTGCCGTGGAATGCCGGGGCCCGGTACTCGCCCTCGGGGCTCGCGTCCTTGTTGTGGAAGGCCGGCCCACGGTACTCGCCGCGCCCGGGCCGGGGACCCTGGCCACGCCCGCCGCGCCCGCGTATTTTCTGGTGATCCGGGGCGCTGTTCTCGAAGGCCGGTGACCGGTACTCCCCCGCCTCCCGTGAGCCGCGGCGTCCCCCGCGGCCCTTGCCCCTGGCCCGGCAGTCCTTGCAGCGCCTGGGCTCGGAGGCGAGTCCCCGTTCCTGATAGAACTGCTGCTCGCCGGCCGTGAAGACGAATTCCTTGCCGCAGCCGACGCAGGAGAGTCGCTTGTCCTCGAAAGCCATCTCGATATTCCTGGAAAAAGACGGGTCGGAGCTTACTTCGGCGCGATTTCTTGTCAAGTCGGCGGGCAAGCGGATATGCTAGGGTTCGATGTTCAAGCTCGTCAAGGTCCTCCTGCTCCTGGCCGGGCTCGCCGGGCTCGCCTTCCTGGTCTTCTTCGTGCAATTCGGCGACAAGACGCTGCACGAGCACCTCGTCGGCATCAGCCACACGGACGAGGCGCGGGCCCTCGGCGGCGAAATCGAGAAGAAGGCCGATGCGGTCGCCAAGGAAGTCAAGGAAAAGGTCCCGGACCTGATCTCCCAAGTCACCCCCCCGGGGCCGGCGCCCGCCGACGCGGGACCCCTCTCCGACATCCCGCGGGAGGACCGCAAGGCCCTCGATGCGCTGCTGCGGTCCAAGAAAGCCGCCGACGCGCCGTGACGGATCCCACAGGCCAGTCGCGCGGGACTTCTCCAGCAGGCCAAGATGCCCGACCCGTCGCTCCTGTTCGCGTTGCGTTGATGGGCTCCGGTCGATGGGGCCTCAACTGGGCGCGGGTCCTCTCCAGCCTGGACGGGTTCGGGCTGGTGGCGGTCGCCGATCCGGATCCCGCGGCCCTGGCGAGGGCGGGGCGGACCGCTCCCCGGGCGATCCTGGCCCGGGACATCGCGGACATCATCGACGACGTTGAGGCGGTGGTCGTCTGCACCCCGAGCGGCGATCATGCCGCCCACGGCGAGGCCCTGCTTTCGGGGGGCCGGCACGTGCTGGTCGAGAAACCGATGGCGTTGACGATCGAGGCCGCCGAAAGGATGCGCGCCGCTGCCGCCGGGGCCGGCCGTGTGCTCGCGGTGGGACACCAGCTGCTGCGTCACGCCGGCTACGAGGCCCTCGTCGGGATCGTGGCCTCGGGCCGGATCGGTGCGCTCCGCCGGATTCGAGCCGTGCGCACGGGCCGCTGCAACCTGGCGGGGGAGCACGGGGTCCTGTGGTCGTTCGGGCCCCATGACGTCGCGATGGTGCTGACGCTGCTCGGCCGACCGCCGACCGCGGTCCACGTCGAATCGCTGGCGGTCGACAACGCAGGGTGGCCGGCCGCGGCCCGGGCCCGGCTCGAGTTCCCGGGCGGCCCGGAAGCCGAGCTGCTGCTCGACGGCGCGACGGATCGGAGGACGCGGCTGACGGAGGTGGCCGGGGATCGCGGCCGGGTGGTCCTCGACGACGGTCTCCCGGGCGGCCGCCTGACGCTGGAGACGGCCGAGGACGGCCCCGAGGAGCTGCGGGTGACCGCGGACGAGCCGTTGGTCCGCGAAAGTCTGGGCTTCCGCAAGGCGGTCCGCGAGGGGGACGCAACGGACATCGCCGACGGCACGCATGGCGTGCAGGTGACGCGGGTGCTTGTTCAGATCCAGGCGGCGTTCGGCGCCGACGCCGACGGGCGGGTCTCGCTCACTTCTTCGGCTTGTCCATGACCGCCTCGAGTTCCTTCATGAACTCCTCGAAAAACACCAGGTGCTTGCGCATCAGCACGCCGAGCAGTGCCGCGGTGTAGGCTTCCCACCGGTTCGAGGGCAGGAAGTCGTCGAGGACCGTGCCCTGGGCAGCCGCTTTCAGCCCGGCCAGGAGGTCCTCCTGGGTCAGCCTCGCATCGGGCTCGAGCCGCGAGGCGGCCTTCTTCTTGACCGCCGGGCCGAAGGAGATCTGCGTACCGTCGAGCAGCGTGAGCGCGAAGCCCTTGGTGGGGCGGGCCCTCCCGACGCCGAAGAGACGGCGCTCGGCCTCCCGCTGGGCCGCGGCCTTGTCCGCGAACACCTTGTCCTCCGCCTGCTGCCTGGCCTCGGCTTCGGCATCGGCGGTGGCATCGGCGACGGCCCCGTCGGGAGCCGGCGGCGCGGGCTGTCCTTCCGCAGGGTCGGTGCTGCCCTGCCCCACGGGTTCGGTCGTGGCCACCTCCTTCGCGTCCTCCACCAGTTCCACCGGCTCCTCCGACTCCTCCGGCTCGTCCTCCAGCTCGGTGTCGTCGATTTCCTCGATCTCTTCCTCGCTGGGCTGGGGTCCTGGCGCGGACGGCGGCGGCGGGGCGGGCCGGTTGGACGGACCCCTGGCGGACGGCGGCGGCGGCGGCGGGGCCCCGGTGCTCTCGGCGGAGAGTGCTCCGGTGAGCGGCACCACGGGCGGGGCCGTCGGCGGGATCGAGGGCGAGGCATCATCTTCGCCGTAGTAGTAGAAACGGATCGCCGCCGAGAGGTCCGAGGGGCCTGCGACCATCGGCTTGACGGGCATGCCCGCCGAGGCGGTGACGAAGCGCAGGGCGTTGTCGTCCGTGGGATCGTTCATCGCCACGTAGAGCGCGCGCTCGCCGCCCTTGGTGGTGCGGATGTAGATCGGGATGAGGAAGAACTCCTCTGCCACGTTGACCGGCACCATGTCGAGCAGCTCGTCCGGGATGTCGATCCGCCACAGGCTGACCCAGGGGATCGAGAGCTTGAGGCTCAGGGCCTGGACCAGCTGCGACTCTGTGACGAAACCCTCCTGCAGCAGGATCGTGCCGAGGCGGAGCTGGCGCTCCTTCTGCAGCTCCAGGGCCCGCTTGAGCGTCTCGGAGGTGATCACGCCGGCCTCGACGAGTGTCTCGCCCAGTCGCAGTCGCGTTTCGCTCATCGTCTTCGCTCCTGTGTGGCGCGTCGCCGGTCGCCCGCAAGAATAGCGCCCCGGCGCACCTCGACGCAAGCGGCCGGCCGCTAGGATGCCTTTTCCGGCTGCGGCCCGGGCTCCGACACCTCCGCGACGGCGTCCAGCGCGACGGCCTCGCCGCCGTCCGGCGGGACCACCAGCGGGTGAACCTCGATCCGCTCCAGCATGTCCCCGGCGGCTTCCAGCAGCGCGCCGAGCCGAGAGACCGCCTCGTCGAAAGCCGCGAGCGCCGCCTCATCGGCGTCCGGAAGCAGACCGGCCAGGACCCGCCGCGCGTGACCGGGACCGAGGGGAAACGAGACCGCGCGCTCGGGGACCGGGGCCGGTGCGTCGCCTCGCCCCAGCGTCAGCACCAGGCCGAAGTCCGGGTGGCGCCGCGTCGTGCACCACAGCCGACAGCCGCCCTCGACCGTCGCGGCCACGAGAACGCCCAGCGGACGGGGCGGCCCCAGCTCACCGCCGAGCCGGGCCAGGTCGTGGTACGCGCGCCTGACGGTCGCGGCTCCGCTCACAGCGGTGATCACGGCGCCGGCCTCCTTCTTGCGCTCCAGCCCGGGCCGGACCAGCTTGAGCACCACCGGCCCGTCGAGCTCGGCGGCGAAGCGCGCCGCGTCGCTGGCCGATCCGCACAGCCGCTCCGCCGGGGCCCGGATGCCCGCGGCGAAGAGCAGTCGCTTGGAGGCGACCTCGGACAGCAACCGCGCCGGTGGGCGTACGATCTGTCCGATGACGTCCATGTCCACCGGCGGGATCGCCACCGGTTTCGTCGGGGCTTCCACGCCACAACGCAGCAGCGCCAAGGCAGAGCTGATTTCGTCGAGGCCGCCCGCGGGTGCTGGCCGGCCGCCGGACGCGGCGATCGTCACGGTCCCGTCGTCGCCCACGACGAGGTCGAGGACGCCGGCCGCGCGAGTCCGCGCCAGGGGAACGCCGACGCGCGCCAGGGCCTCCTGCAGCCTGTTCTTCAGGCCGCTCGACCTGCCGTGAAGCCGCACGGCTCGGGGCGCGGGTTCCCGCGGCTCGCCCATCGTGAACCACAGGCGCGCGGCAAGTGCGAGAGCCGGAAGACGCGAAAAAACGAGGGCCCCGTGCTGGGCCAGGATCTGCAAGGCGATCCAGTCGTCTCCCGCTGTCGTCGCCGATGCTTCCGTGGACCAGCAGAAGACCAGGCCGCCCCGCTCGCTCACGGCCCGCGCCTCGGCGATGCGGTGGCTCGCGAGCGACCCGCCCGGCACCAGCAGCAGCGCCCGAACCTCTGCCGGGACGGAGTCCCTTTGCCCGAGCACCACGGCCCGCAGCCCCGCGGCCGAAAGCGCCGAACGCACGTGGTTCGCTGTCGGCGCGTCCGCTGCGGCCACGTGCACCACCGGTCCGGCTCCGCCCGGAGCCGGCGCCCTTTTCCGGCGATCGGCCGGTTTCGCGCTGCGTCCCATGGAACAGCCAGTCTAGCGTTTCCGACCGCCCGAACGCAACAACCGCGCTGTTGATCGCCGGTCGGCTCTGCTATGACTCCCGCGATGGAATGGAACGCGATCACGTGGATCTTCGCCGGGCTGCTGGCGGCGCACCTGCTGGTGGAGCTGGTCGTCGACGGGCTGCAACTGCGCCACCTCGCCCGCCGGGGCGACAGGATCCCGAGCCATCTCGAGGGCAAGGTCGACCTCGACACCATCCGGCGGGCCGTCCACTACAACCGCGACAAGCTGCGCCTCGCCGTCTTCCGGCACTTCCATGACGCCGCGATGCTCGTCCTGCTCGTCGGCGCGGGCTTCCTGTGGATCGAGTGGCTGGTGGGAAGCACCGGCCTCGAAACGGGGTCGTTCACCGGCGGGCTGGCCTTCCTGCTGCTGCTGATGGTCGCCGTCGACCTCTGGTCGCTGCCCGTCTCGCTCTGGTCCGTGTTCGTCGTAGAGGCCCGCCACGGCTTCAACCGGCGTACCCCGGCCACGTTCGCGGCGGACCGCGCGAAGCAGCTCGTGCTCTCGCTGCTGGTGGGCGGGATCGCAGCCGCCGTGGTGCTGCTGCTGATCCGGGAAGGCGGCGCGTGGTGGTGGGCCCTCGCCTTCGCCGCGGTGGCCGCCTTCCAGCTTTTCGTGGCCTGGATCCACCCGCTGGTGATCCTGCCGCGGTTCAACCGCTTCACGCCGGTCCCCGCCGACCTGGCGGAGGACGTGGCACGTCTCGCCGGGCGGGTGGGCTTCCCCCTCGGGGACGTGGTCACCATGGACGGCTCGCGGCGTTCGTCCCACGTCAACGCGTTCATCGTCGGCCTGCGCGGCGCGAGGCGCATCGTGCTGTTCGACACGCTTCTCGCGAAGCTCCCGCGGCCGCAGCTGCTGGCCGTGCTGGCCCACGAGCTCGGACACTTCCGGCTGCACCACGTCCGCACCCGCGTGGTCCTCGGCCTCGCCGGCCTGGCCCTGGCCTTCGCGCTCTTCGGCTGGCTCGAGCGGCTGCCCGCGGCCTACTCGGGCCTGGGCTTCGAACAGCGCAGCGCCCACGCGGCGCTGGCCGTGTTCGCGGTCCTGGCATCGGTGGGCTCGTTCCCCTTCGGCTGGCTGCAAAGGGTCCTCTCGCGCCTGGGAGAGCTGGCCGCGGATCGATTCGCCGTCGAGGCCACGGGCAGCGGGCGGGATCTGGCGGACGCCCTGGTGGCCCTCTCCAGGACCAATCTGGCCAGCCCGGGCTCCCACCCCTGGTACCGCGCCTGGCGCAACACCCACCCTCCCCTGCGCCACCGGCTGGCCGCCATCCGCCGCCACGCCGGACAGCTCGGATCGGACTGAGTCGCCCACCGGCCGTTCGCACGAATTCCCGGCAGCTCAGGCGTCGGTTCCCGGCCCCGCTTCCCCGTCCCCGTCCATGGCCCGCAGCACCCGCCGGCAGATGGCG
>CAYZAI010000079.1:0-15261 GCA_964476305.1 uncultured Myxococcales bacterium | reverse complement strand
GGGACAGGCTGATCGACCTCGAATGGACCGGCAGCGCCACCATTTCTGGTAACGACGATCTCGGGATCTGCAACGACGAGCCGACCTGCTTGGTGATCTCGAGCGAGTTCCTTCGGTATCCCCAGCCGATGACGGCACGAACGATTCTCCAGCGATAGAGCTGGCGCTTGACGACGATCGCGATTCCGCTGGCAATCCTGCTCCGCCTGGCCGAAGGACCGAAGACTTCCCGGCGCAGTACTTTTTGATAGGAAACGATCCTCTGCGAGTCCAGGCCTCCCGGTGTTCCGAGAGACTGAACGGCCGCTCGGCCGGCCAGGGATCCGGTGTGCAGCGCCTGCCAGATCCCCTCGCCGGTGAACGGGTCGACTGTATAGGCGGCATCTCCGGCCATCAGCAGTCCGGGAACCGTCAAGCTCCACGAGGACGCTGCCAGTGGCAGTGACCAGGTGCGGGCCGGGCCGACCCGCCGACCGCCCGAGAACCGGTCCGCGTGGCGCGCGACGAACCGGTCGAGCAGGTCGGCGAGCCTGACACCGCCTCGTTTGAGCTCGTCGGCTCGCAGGTACACGCCGACGTTGGCCAGGCCTTCCACGGCCGGGAAGATCCAGCAGTATCCCATGGAAACGTCGCGCTCGAAGTAGTGCTCGCTGATCCCGGGGTTGAGTCCGGCGTCGAGGCCGGAGAAGTAGCACGTGATCCCGAACCCCAGATGAGGACCCCGCCGGATCCCCTGCCCCAGCGAGCGCGATGCGACCGAGGCGAAGCCGTCACAAGCGATCACCGCCTCCGCCGCCCACCTTTGCTCGCCGGCCGTCACCCCGCGAACACGCCCTTCCTTGTCGCGAGACAGGCTCCGGACGCGAACGCCGTCGACGATCTCGCCGCCGGCATCGCGCAGCGCCTCGCGAAGGGCGGCATCAAGGCGGTTGCGCGGGACGATGTAGCCTCTTTCACGGCCATAGGACCTGCCGATGCGGGTGCCGTCCGGGAAGATCGCCTGGGCGCCGAGCACGTCGGCGTGGGGCAGGGACAGGACCGCGCCCGTCCGGCCGCAAAGGTCGCCCACGATGGCGGCGGCCCGGTTCGAAAGCGCGTCACCGCAGATCTTGTGGTTGGGAAGGAGCGCCTGTTCGATCACGGTAACCCTGGCGCCCTGGCGAAGGGCTACGATGCCCGCGGCGCAACCCGCGGGGCCGGCGCCGACGATCACGATGTCGCTCTTCCGTTCCACGGTCATTGCTCGAGGATCGCGTCGACGTTCGCGATCACCTCCTCGGGATCGTAGGATGCAGGTACGCCGCAGATCAGGAAGGAAGGTGTGCCTGGCAGCATGAGATCGGCGGCAACCCCGAGATCGCGATCAACCACCTTGGCGGCGGCCGGGCCAGCCCAGTCGGCCTCCCACGCCGCGAGGTCGAGGCCCACTTGGGCAGCGAAGTATCGAATGGTGTCGTCGGAGAGATCCTCGGCGAGGGTCAGCAGTCGCAAGAGCTGCCAGAAAGCGGGATCGCCCTGGCGGTGGGCAGCGGCCAGGGCGAGGGCGGCGGCACGGGCCCGGGGGTGTATCTGCTCGAGGGGAAGGTGTCGGAAGCGAAGCTGGACGCGCTCCGCCTCGGGGCTCTCCTCCAGATCGGTCAGGTAGTCGAGCACGATCCAGAGCGCGTAGCGCGTGTATGGGCATTGTAGGTCGCCGAATATCACGACCTCGACCGGAGCCTGGGCCGGGCCGAGGAGAGGCGCGTCCGTCGAGTCGAGACCGACCCCCTGGCCCGCGACGCAGTGCTCCACGGGAAAGTCGTTGCAGCCGAGACAGATAGCGAGGGGAAGCAGGGTCGCTGGGAGCACTGGATGGAGCCGCCGCATCAGTCCACGCAGACCTCGACGCAACCGACTTCGACCTCTACGGCTTCGATTTCGACCTCGGTGCCGCCGATGCCGCTGCGGCCAGGCGACGCGGCGAAATCGGCTGGATCTTCCACCTGGATCGGAAGCAGGTGGTTCCCCGCCGCCAACGGGGACAGCGCCAAAAGGGTCTTGCCGGCCGCATCGAGCGCTGTGCAAGCGGATGGGGAAGCGGGTTCGGGAGCGGCGCCGGCCGTCAGCACGAGGCGGGTACCGGAAGCGAGGAGACGCGGGGAGTAGACCGGCACAGGGATCTGGGCACCCGGCTCGGCCGCGGCGGCCTCGACCACGCTCGGCGCCGGAGGTGGGTGCAGGGAAGCGGTTCCGCCCTCCGCCACTTCGACCACGTGGATGGCCCACGCCGCTCCCTGGCGGGACAGCAGCACTTCCGCCCGCGACAAGTCGAGGACGAAGCCGTTCAGTTCCAGCCGCGCACCGCCTGAGCCGACGAGCAGGCGCAGCGCGCCGTCGATGGGCACTATCACGGCGGGGTCCCGAACCCCGGCGGGGAAGTCCAGGCGGGTCTCATCGGCGGCAACTACAAGCGCCGTCCCGCGAACGATCAGGCGTGCGCCGCCTCCCGACGCTGAAGCCCGCACGGCTCCGTCTTCGCCCGGCGAGATCAAAAAAGAGCTATCGCTGTCCGGAGCGGCCACGGGAAACAGCAGCGCCGCCTCCGGGCCGGCGGTAACGGCCGGCTCGCCGGCCGAGGCGATGGAAGGAACCGCGATCACCAGCGTCGACAGCAGCGCTTGCCACCAGATCCGCATCGAGGGGATCGTGTCGCGTTGCGACCCTGCTGTCAACAACGCGGTTGCCGGCGCGGCTGTCGGCAGGGTCAGCCGGGGGGCAGCGGCATCATGCTGGGCTTGATCTGGCGGATCGGCAAGCGGACGAAGAAGGTCGAGCCGCGGCCGAGCTCACTGTTGGCCCAGATCCGCCCGTTATGCGCGCCCACGATTCGGCGCACCATCGAGAGGCCGAGCCCTGTGCCCTCGAATCTGCTTTTGACCGACGGCGCGCGGAAGAAGTCCTGGAACAGCTGGCCGAGATCGGACTCGCTGATGCCAATCCCTGTGTCCTTGACGGAAATGACGACATCCTCGTCTTCGACGCGCGCCTCGATCTTCACCATGCTGCTGTCGTGGGAGTACTTCACAGCGTTCGAAACAAGGTTGTCGAAGACCTGCGCCATTCTCTCGGGTGAGCAGACCACGAGCGGCATCTCCTTCGGCAACGCCAGATCGACGGCTATTGATCTGGCGGAGGCCTGTTCCTCATAGTCCTCTACGGCGCGTCTGAGGATGTCCGACAGGTCGACCGCGTGCATGTCCTGGCGCATGGTTCCGCGCTCGATTGCCGTCCACTTCAGCACATCGGAGATGAATTCCTTGAGCCGACCAAGCCGGCCGAGGGAGCGCTCGATCACGCGCCGCTGCTCGTCCGTCAACGGGCCGAGGTACCCGTCGCGCATCCCCATCAGGTAGCTGGAGACCGCGGCGATGGGGGACTTGAGATCGTGCGAGGCCACGGCAAGGAGCTGCTTGCGCATCCTGTCGACCCGCTGGAGCTTGAGGTTTTTCCGATCCAGCTCCTCGCTCAGTTCGAGGATCTGGTCACGGCGCCGAGCGCGCTCGTTCATGATCGAGATGGTCAGGATCGTCAGCGAGAGAATCGTCACCGTCAGCACCGCCGGAAGGCCCAGCACGAAGAGCCAGCTTCGCATCGGGTCGGTGCTGCCGAGGATTGCGACAGGATGGTAGTGTGCCAGGATCCCGGTCTTCTCGAGGATGCCGAGGGCGAAGATCAGCGCAGAGGTGAAAAGAGCCACTCCCACCGTCGGGCCGGGCTCGAGCAGGGTGCCGGCCACGACGATGTGGAACAGGAAGAACAGCACGAACGGGTTCGTGAGGCCGCCGGCGAAATGCAGGAGCCAGAACAGGGCCAGCAGATCAAGCAGGATCTGCGAAAGCGCGACGACGCGTGTGAGAGGGAACCGCGAACCGTCCTGGAACTCGCTGGTAGCGCCAGTCTGGATGCGGTGCTCGAGGTAGAAATAGAAGGCCGTGTTGTAGAGCAGGATCAGCCCGACGATGGCGTAGAGCCAGAGGAAGGCGAAGGACTCGATGCCGAGGTAGAACTGCGTCGCGAAGACGGTCAGCCCGGCGCTGAAGGCAGCGGCCCAGCGGAAGCGGACGAAGAGCTTGAGGAAATAGGAGAACCCCGAGGTCCGGGGTCGCCCTGTCCTCGAATCGCTCTTTGCTGGCCGTTGTCCAGGTGTCTCCATCCGCGGAATTCTACAGCCGTCCGGGCCGGGGGTTCAATAGGTCGAAAGCGCGCCGATCTCGGACTCCACCGCGTCGAGGATCTCGCGGGAGGCAACGGCCTGGAGCATCCGGTTGTGGTCCGGAAAGAGCGGCCGGTCCTCGGAGAGAAACTCGACACAGCCTCGAACCGCGGCGTGGGCGGTGCGCGTGCCGCGACCCGGAGTGTACTTCCGGAAGTCGAGAGCTTGGGCGGCGGCCATCATCTCGATGCCCAGCACGCCGCAGGCCACGTCGAGTATCTGGCGGGTCTTCATCGCGCTGTTCATGCCCATCGAGACGAAATCTTCCTGGTCCGCGGCGGCCGGGATCGACTGGATGTAGGCCGGGGCCGAGAGGATCCGCTGCTCGACGATCTGCATGTCCGCGGTGTACTGGCTGAGCATCATCCCGGACATCATCCCCGCGCCCTTGGTGAGGAAGGCCGGCAGACCGACGCTGAGGGCAGGGTTGGTCAGGCGGTTCAGGCGCCGCTCGGACAGCACGCAGATCATGGTGATCGCCGCACCCATGGTGTCGATGGGCAGGCTCACCGGGCTTCCCTGGAAGTTGGCTCCCGTGAGCACGACCTTGTCCTGAGCCAGGAAGATCGGATTGTCGCCGACGCCGTTGGCCTCGATCTCGAGCTGCTCGCGGGTCCAGCGCAGCTGGTCCCGGGCCGCGCCGATGACCTGGGGCGTGGAGCGCATCGAGTAGGCGTCCTGGACCTTGACCTTCTCCTTGCCGGTGATCAGGTCCGAGCCCTCCATCACCTTGCGCAGGTTGGCCGCCGAGGTCACGGCGCCGCGGAAGCCGCGCAGTTCGTGCAGCCGGGTGTCATAGGGCTTCATGTTGGCTTTCAGCGCCTCGAGGGTCATCGCCGCCGCGATCTCGGCCTGCTTGAGCCAGCGCTCAGCGTCGTAGAGGGCCAGGCACCCGATGGCCGTCAGCAGGTTCGAGCCGTTGATCGTGGCCAGCCCGTCGCGGGCCTCCAGACCGGGCACCGGAACGCCGGCCCGTTCCATGGCCTGTTTCGATGGCATCCGCTCGCCGTTCAGGAACGCCTCTCCCTCGCCCATCATCAGAAGCGCGATCTGGCTCATCGGGGCCAGGTCGCCGCAGGCGCCCACCGAGCCCTTGCGGCAGACCACCGGGGTCACGCCCTTGTTGAGCAGGTCGATCAGGGTGCCGGTGATCTCCGGGCGGCAGGCGGAGCAGCCGTTCGCATGGACGTTGGCGCGCAGCAGCATCGCGGCCCGCACCTGGTCCTCGGGGCAGGGCTCGCCGATGCCCGCGGCGTGGTTGTAGATCAGGTAGCGCTGGAACTGCTGGACCTGCTCGTCGTTGAGCACGACCTCGGAGAACTCGCCGATGCCGGTGTTGACGCCGTACATGATCTCGCCGGCCGCGAGGCGATCGTTGATGAAGGCGCGGCACTTCTTGATGCGCTCCAGCGCGTCGGGGTGCAGCTCGACCTTCTCGCCCCGGCGGGCGACGGCCTCGATCTGCTCGATGGTCAGGTTCTTGCCGGTGAGAACGATTGACATGGGATCCTCCAGTCCTGGTGCCCGGGGCGACGAAAAAGGAGCGACACCCGAGCACGTTACGGGTTGTTCGCTCCCACCCACCCCGCTGCAACCGGATGATTTCTGGAGGTCCCGGTCCGCGTGATCCCCTTCTGCCCCGGCTTTCGCCGGCTGTCAACAACGACCACAACGACCACCGGGGCGATCGCCGGAAGCCTTCGGCGTCCCCACCTTCGTTCAGACGCTGATCTGGTTGGAGCGCGGTGGCACCACATCGCCGGGATCGCGCGGAACGATCTGGGTACCGTGCCCCCCAGGGCAACTGGTGCAGCGCCGAACCGACAAACTATCGACAAGGCAGAATAAATATCCATTCACGTCGCGAAGGGCGCGCCGGGTGTCGGCCGGCACGGTGCTTGCGAAGATCGCAATCGAAGGGGGTGACAAAAGGAGGACCGAATGCGCTACTTGCAACTCGCGTCGATGATGGCCACGGCCGTGGTTCTGGGGCTGGTGCTGGCCTGCGATGACAACGGCAAGCCCGATCAGCCCGATGCCGGGGGGGACCCTCCCTGGCCCTACCCGATCGACCAGATCACGGTCGCCTGGCAGCCCTGCTCACTCTATGAGGGCGAGGGCGACGGGCTGGCCGAGTGCGCGCGCGTCGACATGCCGCTCCTGTGGGACAACGCGACCGACGGGCGCACCTTCGAGGTGGCGGCCAAGCGACTGCTCGCCGCAGGGGGGAGCGACGTGCAGATCTGGCTGCTCGACGGAGGACCCGGCGCGGCAGGCACCTACGACTTCCCGCCTTACATGGTCTTTCTCCAGCAGCTCTACCCCGGCGCCGATGTCTACACTCTCGACCACCGTGGCACCGGCGGATCGGGCCGGCTCGGCTGCCCCGCCGCCGAATCGCCCGAGAGCATGGACGGCGAGCAGATCAACACCGGTGAAACCTATGGCTGCATCCCATACATAGAGGAGACATGGGGCGACACCCTCGACGTGATCACGACATCGGCTTCCGCGATCGATCTGGCGGCGCTGATCGAGGCCAACCGCGAACCGGGCAAGCGGGTGATCGTTTGGGGCGGTTCCTACGGCTCGTACTTCGCGCATCGCTATCTGCAGATCTTCCCGGACCAGGCCGACGGCGCGATCATCGAGGCAATCTTCCCGCCGGACGCCACCTTCATCGACAGCGATTTCCATATCAACGAGGTGGCCCATGCGCTGTTCGATCGCTGCGCGGATCACGTGCTGTGCGGGCAGAAGCTGGGCGACGATCCCTGGGGACGCTTGGGCTCCGTGCTCGAGGCGATGCGCGCGGGCCACTGCATCGAGTCCGGGCTCAGCGCCGACGTGGTACGCGTGGTGTTCGCCTACGCGCTGTACTCCGAGAAGCTCGCCGCCCTGTTGCCGGCAGTGACCTACAGGCTCGAACGCTGCGAGCCGGAGGACGCCACCGCGGTCTCCAACCTCTATGATTTTCTTTTCGGCGACGGCGGAGCGTGGGACATCGAGGCCTACTCGATCCTGTTGCAGCACCACGTGATGTTCTCCGAGATGTGGGACCACCCGGACTTCGAGGGGGTCGACCTCGACGCCTACTTCCAGGATCTGTATGAAACCACCTACGTGGCCAAGCTGTCGCTGCCGAACAAGAAGACGATCAAGGACATGTGGCCGTTGTACGACGACGCGCTCTACGACGACGGCTGGGCCGAGACCGACACCCCGCTGCTGATGCTCCAGGGCGAGCTCGACCCGGTCTGTCCGCACGCCGAGGCGCTGGCGCTGGCCGAGCACTTCACCGGACCGAGCCAGCACTTCGTGTCGTTTCCACACGCGTGCCACGGGGTGACCGGCTCCAGTCCCTACCCGACCGACGACGGAACCGCAGACTGCGGCAACGAGCTGATGCTGGCGTTCCTGATCGATCCGACCGCACCGCTCGACACGTCGTGTGTGGATCAGACGCTGCCGATAGCCTTCGATCCCGATCCGGAGCTGGTCGAGGCCGTGCTCGGCACGGCTGACGCCTACGAAAACGAGCCCCAGGCCAAGTCGAGCGCAGACCTGGACGCTCGCGCGGAATTCCAGCGCCGACTGGGGATCCGGCTCGCTCGGTTCCGCTAGCCCGGCGGAAAGCCGAACGTTCGCTCGGTTGCGTCGCGGGACTGCGGGAGCATCGGAGGTGTCAACGCCGGCCGCGGCGCTTCGGTGAGGTCTGGATCAGGAGTTTCAGGGACAGGCCCGCCTCGTGGAAGGCCGCGTGGTCGTTCGATGCGACGTCCCAGGTGGGTCGGTAGTAGGGCGCGGCGAAGAGCAGCACCCCGTGGGAGGCGTGCCACAAAGGGATCGAGAAGCCGGCGTAGAGGTGGACGCCGTGCTCGGGCGCCTGGTCGGCCAGGAAGCCGGGACCGTACCCCGCGCCCAGGTCGAGATACAAGAAGGAGAGGCCGAGCTCGGCATAGGGGATCAGCGCCGTGACGTCGGGGTCGGTCCAGATCCGCCCGCCGGCCGAGGCCCAGAAGAAGATCGGCAGGTGCACCCGGCGCCACCAGGTGAGCTCCAGGGATCCGGCGAAGGCGTGGGGGAAGCTCCCGCCAACGTACCCGGTGGAGAAGCCGACGTTGACCCCGCTGACGCCGTCATAGCCCCCCCCCGGCGGAGGTCCTTCGGGAGCGGCGGCGCGGGCGGCCGCCCCGGAAAGGCCCAACCCGAGCAGGAGGCACGCCGCGATGATCGTTCTTGCCGGCACGAGCCGCAGTCTACCGCGCCAGCAGCTCCGGGCGATACTCGAAATGCATGGTGTCGAAGCGGTGCCACTTGCCGCCCCAGATGAAACCGTGGCGCTCGAAGACCTCGACGATGGCTGGCGGGATGCGGTTGCGCCATGGACGGCTGCCATCCGGAAGCGGCCTCACCCAGCGCCAGTAGTCGACCCGGGCCCCGCCGATGTCGACCGCGATCCCCCAAGAGTGGGCGCTCGGCCGGGACGTCCCGCGCACCGGTCGCCAAGCGAACCCTCCCCGGACCCGGGCCGCGACCGTGCGTACCTTTGGCTCGAGGTCGTAAAGCTCGGAGACCACCTTGCCGAGGGCCGCGGAAACTCCGTTCAACCTGGTAACCAGTACCGAGCGCCGGCTGGTACCGCGGCTTCTCAGCCAGGGTACGCGCTCGAGGTTCGAACGGACCTCGGCTCGGGTGGCGCCGTACATCTTCGAGAAGAAAGCGGTACAGCGGGCTCGGCCGGGCTCCTCTCCCGGGATCGGTGGCGAAAAGTCGATCCCCGCCGGGTAGGGCTGGGCCATCTGCTCAGCGAGGCTCGCGTTGTCGAGCCGCGTCTCGCCAGTGTCGCCGGCTGCCTCGCCCCACGGCATGCGGGTGCCGTCGTCCCAGACCAGAGCGCCGTCCTCGAAGCCAGCGAGGCGATCGGGGTAGGCGGCGAGCAGAGCGCGCGCCCCGGGGGGGTCATCACCAGCGTCGACGGAGGCTGCCGCCAGGGCCGGACCAAGGCCCGCGAGCAGGGCGATCAGCACCGGGGGTGACGGGCACGGCCTCGATCGAAGCGGTGTCACTCGTTCCGCGGGGCGCAGGTCGAGGGCGTGGTGTAGCGGTTCGCGGTGACGTGGCTGTTCGTGCGGTCGATGGAGGCGAGCCGATCCCGGATGTCGTCCTCCTGCTCCAGCAGATCGGAGAGGGTTAGTCGATCGAGGACCTGTTCGATGCGCGCGCCGATGAACTCCCAGACCGGGCGGATGCCGCAGGCTTTCACGTGGGGACAGGGATCCTGGCGCTGGCCCGGGCTGCCGGTGAAGCAGCCATCCACCAGGGGGCGGCCCAGGGAGCGCAGCACCGCGCCCACGGTCAGCTCCGCGGGCGGCCGGGTCAGGGCATAGCCGCCATGACGGCCTCGGAGCGCGGCGACGATGCCTCCCGAGCGCAGCCGGCCGAGGACCTTTGCCGCGAGGGCCTCGGTCATGCCCTCGAGGCCAGAGAGCTCGAGCAGCGTCAGTTGTCCGGTCGTGCGGGCGAGACACATCGCCAGCCGCATCCCCTGTTCCTCGAGCTTCGTGAGCTTCATCCGTTGACTCCAAGGGGATTCTAGCAGACCACTCGACTTGTTCAACTCCGCAGACGGCGCGGGGTCGTGGAACGACGGGTTCATGGACGAGCACACGACATTCGACGCGGGCGTGGTGGGCGGCGGTATCGTCGGTTGCGCCACGGCCATGGCGCTGGCCGAGTCCGGCCTGCGCGTGTTGGTTCTCGAGGCCGAGGACATCCTGGCGCGTCACCAGACCGGCAACAACAGCGGTGTGATCCACGCCGGACTCTACTACGGACCCGGCTCCTTGAAGGCCGTGAACTGCGCGGCGGGCCGCGAGCTCCTGTACCGCTTCTGCGAGGAGGAGGGCATTCCTCACGAGCGCTGTGGAAAGCTCGTGGTGGCCACTCGGCCGGAAGAGCTGCCGGCACTCGAAGAGCTGGAGCGGAGGGGCCGGGCGAACGGCCTCGAGGGCCTGCGGCGGATCGGACCGGAGGAAATCCGCGAGCGCGAGCCCCACGCCGCGGGGCTTGCCGGGTTGCTGGTGCCGGAGACCGGCATCGTCGACTTCGCGGCCGTCACCACGGCCTTCGCAAGGCGCGTCGAAGGCCGTGGCGGCGAGATCCGGCTGGGCGCACGGGTGCGGCGTGTGCGAGCCGAGGCCGGCGGCCTCGTGCTGGAGACCGCGGCCGGAGTCGCTCGGGCCGGGATGCTGGTCAACTGCGCCGGGCTGCAGAGCGACCGTGTGGCCCGGCTGTGTGGCGTGGATCCGGGCCTGCGCATTGTCCCCTTCCGCGGCGAGTACCTCGAGCTCCGCGAGGAGCGGCGCACCCTGGTGAGCTCCCTGATCTACCCGGTGCCCGACCCGCGCTTCCCCTTCCTGGGCGTGCACTTCACGCGGATGATCCGCGGCGGTGTCGAGGCCGGGCCCAACGCCGTGCTCGCCCTGGCCCGGGAGGGCTACTCGTGGGGCGCGTTCTCGCCCCGGGACGTGCTCTCGTACCTGACCTACGGCGGGTTCTGGCGGATGGCCTGGCGCTTCTGGCGCATGGGCCTGGGCGAGATCCGGCGCTCCTGGAGCCGCCGGGCGATGCTGAAGGCCCTGCGGAGGCTGATCCCCGAGCTGGAGCTGGCCGACCTGCGCCGGGGCGGGGCGGGCGTGCGCGCCCAGGCCCTGGCCCTGGACGGGAAGCTGCTCGACGACTTCCACATCGTCGAGGCGCCGCGCATGATCCACGTGCTGAACGCGCCGTCCCCGGCGGCCACGGCCTCCATCGCCATCGGCGAGCACATCGCCGCCCTGGCGGCGAGGCACCTGGAGTAGGGGGAGGTCCAGTCCGTCGTCTCCTCGTCTCCCCGCCTTCCAGTCTCCCCGTGGGGACGGGGTTCATCCCCGTCCGTAGTTCCTCCCCGGACGGCCCTTGCCTCGGGCGCATCGATCATCCGCCGAAGCTCTTCGAAGCGCGAAAGCGCGAAGAAGAGCGAAGGCGGACAAGCGATATGATCCGCGCCTCGGGTGCCTCGGAGCGGGCGATAGGACAGATCGTGACCGGGGAGCGTGCGAAGGTCGTTTTGTGCGAGAACAACTTGGTTGAAGTGACGGGTTGAGTAGCGGATAGTAGGTAAATCCGTTTGCCGAAGAAAGGCTGGGGTCTGATGGCGAAATCCCTCTTCTCGACGGTAGCGACGAACCGCGGCCCTGCGAAAAAGGGCGCGGCGTGCTGACAAGGGACGGAGGCGACCGAGCGGACGGATGGGACCGAAGGCGCCACTCAGTGAGCCGGGATCCGGAGATCCCCCCTTCGGCGAAGGGGGGAGGCTCTGGGGGGGATTTCCAGCCAGCAGGGGAAGGCGGGGGATGAACCCCCGCCCTACGGGGAGACGACATCGTGGCCGCGGGTTTCATACCCCCGCGCCGGCGCCCCCGTGCCGGCGGCTCGGTTGACAGGAAGGGCGTCGCGTTCCATCGTCCCCGGCGGCGAGGCGGCGCCTTCAAGCCGCGGCGGAGAGAGAGAACATGGGCATCGAGGAGCAGCTGAAGACCAGGCTGGCCGAGGCGATGCATGCCAGGCGCGTGCCGGAGATCAACGTGCTGCGCATGATCAAGACGGCGGCGGCCAGGGAGCGGACCGCCCCCGGCTTCGCCTGCGACGACGAGGACGCCTTCTGGCTCGGCGTCATCCAGCGCTACGTCCGGCAGCAGACCAAGGCGCTCGCCGAGTACGAGGCCCTCGGGGAGCGGGCGGCGGCGCAGGTCGCCGAGATCAGGTTCGAGCTCGAGTACCTCGCGCCGTTCACCCCGTCGAAGCTCGGCGAGGCGGAGACGGCGGCGCTGGTCGACGCGGCCATCGCCGAGACGGGGGCGGCCGGCGCGAAGATGGTCGGCAGGGTGGTCGGCGCGGTGATGAAGGCCCACAAGGACAGGGTCGATCCCGAGCTCGTCAAGCGGCTCGCGGCGGCCAGGCTCGGCTGATCCGCGCCGGCAGCCGATCGGCTAGGACGAGCAGCGGGACTTGTTCCTGTCCATCTGCTCCTTGAGCTTGCGGGCCTTCTCGGCGAACGGGCTCTTGGCGTGGCGGGCGATGACCGCGTCGACGAGCACCCGGGCGTCGGTGCAGTCGCCGAGCGCCAGGAACGCCCGGGCCATCTCGTAGAGCACCTCCGGGGTCAGGGCGCTCTTGGGATAGAGATCGGTGAAGCGCCGGAGCGCACCGAGGGCCTTGGCGTACTGCTTCTGTTCGAGGTGGGACTTCGCGATGAAAAGCTGGACATCGTCGCAGTGTTGGTCCTTGGGGTAGCGCTCGAGGAAGATCTTGCCCAGGGAGCGGACCTCGCCGTGGCGCCCGGTGGCCAGGGACTCCTTGATCGCGTCGAAGTGGGCGTCGGCCGTCGCCGGGATCTTGCCTTCCTCGACCGGCAGATCGAGCCCGGCGGCCAGGGCGAACTCGTGGACCCTATGGTCGGAAAGATCGACCTTCGCGGCAAGCTCGTCGAGGTCGTGGCGAAGCTCGGCAATGCCGCCGCTCGCCTCCCGCAGCCTGTCCTTGGCCGACTCCAGCTCGGCGCCGAAGTCGGCGGAGTTTCGGGCAAGCACCTGGGTGGCACGGGTCAGCATCTCGTCGAGCTTCTCGACGTCGGAGCGGGCGCGATCGATCATCTCGGTCAGCCGCTGCTGCTCCTCGGCCAGCTGCGAGTCGAGCCGGTCGACGCGCTGGCGAAGGCGATCGTTCTCCTTCGTGAGGGCGTCACCCTCGCCGCGGGTCGTCCAGAGGAAGCACCCCGAGACGGCGGGGGCCATCGTCAGCAGCAGCGTCGGAATCAGCAGCGCGCGGTTCATGGCGGCCTACTCGAAATCGACCCGGCGGTCCTTGGCCCAGCCGGCCTCGTTGCCGCCCGTGGCATCCTCCTCGCCTTTCGAGATCACGCGCATCCGTCCCTTGTCGAGGCCGATGCCGGTCAGCAGCTTGTACACGATCCGGGATCGGCGCTCGCCGAGGGCCATGTTGTACTCGGTGGTGCCGCGCGGGTCGCAGTGCCCCTCGAGGGTCACCCGGCCGCTGCGCTTCGCCAGACACTCGTAGTTCTGCTCGAGAACGCGCCGCATATCGGAAGAAACCTCGGACGAGTCGAACTCGAAGTACAAAGGCTCGAGCGTGCAATCACCCGGGCCGAGCTGGGTCGTAGACGCCTGATCGACCCGGCAGCGGTAGTTGATGCACGCCAGGCCCGCGGGACAGTCGTCCGTGGACTGGCACTCGGCCTCGCCGCACAGGCCGTCGATGCAGACCCGGCCCTCGGGGCAGTCGCCGTTCATCATGCACGGGCCGCAACGCCGGTTGCGGCAGACCTGGCCCTCGGCGCAGTTGCTGCTGTCCTGGCAGTAGTCGGGGATCGAGCGGCAGGCGCCGGCCGCACACTCCTGGCCCTCGGGGCAGTCACCGTTGTCCCGGCACTGCTGGCAGCGGTTGTTCACGCAGTATTCGCCCTCGTGGCAGTGCTTGTCCTTCTTGCAGTTCGGGTAGTCCGGACCGCAACCCGCGGCGAGCAGGGCAAGAATACCGGTGAGGGTCAGCCATTTTCTCGAACCAAGAGACATGCGTGGATCCTCCTCGGGAGCATGCGCCCCTATGACTTCTGAGAATGCCCTCTTGTCTGTTTCATCAGCAAACGATCCGAGTGATCAAGTTCCTGACCTTCCGAACGAGAGGCGAAGCGGCCCTATTCCCGGGGGACTGGGGGGACGATCGGCAACCCGATCAGGCGCCGCGCGGTGCCTCATCGGCGCCCATCGACCGCTGGGTCACATTCCAGGCCGGGCCCGGGCACGTTCCACGCGCTGCCGGATCGGGGACCATCGACTGCCCGGGCGCGTTCCACGCGCCGCCGGATCGGGGACCATCGACTGCCCGGGCGCGTTCCACGCGCTGCCGGATAGGGGACGATCGGCAACCCGGCCGCGTTCCACGCGCTGCCGGAGCGGGGACGATCGACAAACCGGGCGCGTTCCACGCGCTGCCGGAGCGGGGACGATCGACAAACCGGGCGCATTCCAGGCGCTGCCGGACCAGGGACCAGCGACCACAAAGGCACGTACCGGGCGGATAAAAGTCACTGCCACTGGAATAACACGCAGTGCTGACAGAATTCCCTTGCCCATGGCGCGAGCCGTGTGCCAGGGTTTCGGCGCCGGGGAGTCCGGCCAAGAAAACCGTAAGCGGAGGGAGCGATGACGGAGCTGGACATGAACATGGTGAAGAAGGGGACCAGCGAGCCCAGGGCCGGGCTCCTGGATCAGGGCTACGTGCACATCAAGCTCTGCCAGGCCCACGAGGCAGCGCTGGCCGACCACGGCTGGCTGCCCGCGTCCACGGCCGAGATCGCGGCGCTGGTCGAGGGCCTGGCCTCGCAGATGTCCGAGCAGCTCGAGGCCAAGGAGTCCTCCAAGGGCACCACCAGGGACGAGGTCGCGGCCCGGGCCCACGCCAAGGCGCTGATCGGGAAGATCCGGCTCGGCGCGGGGCTGGTGCTGGCCCAGGGCACGGTCCCGGGCGTCACGATCGAGTCGTTCAACGCCGGCGAGCGGCTGCGCCAGTCCACGTCGAAGATCCTGGGCTACCTCGGCAGGATCGAGTCGTCGGTGCGGGCCATCGACGAGCAGCTCCGGCCGTACTTCAAGGGCGAGAGCGCGGCCGAGATGGTGACCCAGGCCCGGCGGAACCTGGGCGAGAGCGAGGGCACCCAGGAGCAGAAGCTGGCCGCGCTGCCCCAGGACACGCTGAAGCTCTACGAGACCAAGGGCCGGCTGTTGCAGGAGATCGAGAACGTGAACAAGGTCGCGAAGATCGCCTTCTGGGATCGCAAGGACCTCGCCGGCCAGTTCAACAAGGACGTGATCAACCGCGCCCGCAAGAGCCGGAAGCCCGCTGATGGTGAAAGCGCCGAGTAGTGAAGCTTCTTCGCAGCGTCCGGG
>CAYZAI010000078.1:6488-15327 GCA_964476305.1 uncultured Myxococcales bacterium | reverse complement strand
CGCACGCTCGAGGGACAGCGCGCTCCCGCTCAAAGGCTGGCTCTACGCGGCGCGCGTCGCCGCTGACGCCGCCGCCGGGCTGCACGCGGCGCACGAGCTCTGCTCGTCGAACAATGAGCCGCTGGGGTTGGTGCACCGGGACGTCACGCCGCGGAACATCCTCCTGTCTTACGGGGGTTACGCCAAGCTGGCGGACTTCGGCGTCGCCTGGGCCGAGAAGAGGCTTTCGCACTCGGAGGCGGGCTCGATCCGGGGCAAGGTCGCGTTCATGTCGCCCGAGCAGGTCCGCAGTGATCCCGTCGATCGCCGCAGCGACCTGTTCGCGCTGGGCGTCGTGCTCTACATGATGCTCACGGGCAGGCACCCGTTCCAGGCCGAGAACGACGCCGCGACGATGAACAACATCGTCAACGGCAAGATGGCCAGACCCGGTGAGCTCGCGCCGGATCTCAGCCCGGACCTCGAGGGCATCGTCACGACGGCCCTGGCGACCGCTCCCGATGATCGATATCAGACCGCGGTGCAGATGCACGAGGAGCTCGAGGAGTGGATCCAGATCCACGACCAGAAGGTGAGCCCGGGACGGCTCTCGCGGCTGATGCACGGGCTCTTCGGTGCCGAAATCGAGGAGCACGAGCGCAAGCTCCGCGACTACCGCCGGGAGCGTGGAGAAGAAACCGGCATCACGTCGGTGCCGCCGCCTCCCGCGGAAGGGGAGTCACAGCCGAGGCCGGCGGCGAGGAGCAGGCCGGACATCATCCTCGACGAAACGGGCGGGGGAGCTGCGGCGACCCCCGCCCGGCGCCGCAAGGTGCTGGTCGCTGCGGGGCTAGCGACCGTGGCCGCCATCGTCGCCGTCGTGGTCTTTGCCGTCGGCTCGGGGGAGCCGGCCTCCGGGAGCACGGAGGAGGGGGCCACACCGGGGATCGCCGCGACGGAACCGCCACCCGGCGAGTCCGAAGAGCAGCCCGCAGCCCCTCCGGAGGAACCGAAGGATATCCGCCTGGATCTCGGCGCGCTGCCGGTTGGCGCGAAGGTCACGCTGGACGACAATGACATCAAGTCTCCATTCGTGGTTCCTCGTTCCTCGGAGATGGGCAGGCTCGGGATAGCCGCGCCCGGCTATCTTCCTTTCGAAGCGAAAATCCCCCTGGACCGCGACCGCGAGGTGAAGGTCGCCCTCGAGAAGGAGTCTCGTGCCCCGGAGAAACCGAAGACCGTTCCCTCGGGCAGGCCCAAGGGGAAGAAGCCGGCCGGGGAGAAGGCCACTTCCCCGGCAGAAGGCCCGCTCCTCCCGAGCCCGTTCGACTGACCGCCGTCCGCAACGGTTGGTCGTGCAGTCTTTCTCGAAATCTACTATACTGTTTCAAAACGTGTCGGGAGATGCCCCGAGGGCGCCTTCGGCCCTCGCGCGGGTCGGCCATCTGTGGAGGTCCTTGATGAAGCTTCCAGCCATCGTCGCGGCACTGCTCGTCGCCTCGGCCGTCGCCGTCGCGCCCGGGGCGCGTGCCCAGAAGGCCGCCGCGGCCTGCCCCGAGAAGCCCGCGGACGCGGGAGCGGCGAAGAAGGCGGCGAAGCAGTGGTTCTCCGCCGGCGAATCCATGTTCGCGGTGGGGAGGTACGCGGAGGCCCTCCTGTCGTTCCAATGCTCGATCCAGATGTTTCCGCACCGCGTGACCGTCTACAACGCCTCCCAGGCGGCCCTGTTCGCCGGTGACAAGCGGACCGCGCTCGAGCTGACGGAGAAGTACCTCGAGATCGCGCCCAACGGGGAGAAGGCCCGGGAGGCGAGGAAGACCCTCGTGGAACTGAAGGTGGCCGTCGGCACCGAGGAAGCCGTGGCCGAGGAAGAGGCGAAGAAGAAGGCGCTCACCGAGGAATCCGCGGCGCAGCAGGAGCCCGAGCCGGCCCCGCAACCGGTGGAGCCGCAGCCTCCCGAGGACGACGGCAAGCCCCTCGGCCTGGCGCCGCTCATCGCCTCGGCGGCGGTGACCGCGGCCCTGGGCGTGGGAACGATCGTCCTCGACGTCCAGGTGGGGAAGCGCTTCGACGAGGCCGACGAGACCGGCAAGCCCTCCGCCAGGGACGGCGCGGAGTCGCTCCAGGTCGTCGAGCAGGTCTTCTTCGGCCTCACCCTGGCCGCGGCGGTCACGACCGCGGTGCTGGCGTTCTTCACCGATTTCGAGGGCGAGAGCCCGCAGGACGACGGGGCCGCGGAGGCCGGGGTGGCGCCTCTCGCGGTCGAGGGAGGGGTCGGCCTGTCGCTGACCGGGAGATTTTGAAGATGCGCGCACTATCCATCATTGCGCTCCTGGCCGCGATGCTCGCGGCCTCGGCCTGCAACATGTTCCGTGGGTACGAGGGCCCGGAATCAGATGATACTGGCACGGACGGCGACACGGACGGCGACAGCGACGCGGACAGCGACGGCGACACGGACGCGGATGCGGACGCGGACGCGGATGCGGACGCGGACGGGGACACCGACACCGATACGGACAGCGACACGGATACGGACACGGACGGGGACACGGACGCCGACACGGATACGGACACCGACGCGGACACGGACACCGACACAGGAGGTTGTGTCCCATGCACTCCGGAGAACGAGGAGGCGGTGTGCGGGGCTGAGGGACACTGCGTGGACGGGTACTGCTGCGACGGACCGTGCGACGGGGAGTGCGAGGCCTGCGACCTGTCGGGTCTGGAGGGGATCTGCACGTTCATTGACGAGGGCGAGGACCCCGACGAGGAGTGCGACGAGGAGGAGCCCGGGACCTGCGGGGCGACGGGGGTGTGCGACGGCTACGGAGCCTGCGAGCTGTACGACGAGGCCACGCCGTGCGGGACCGAGGCCTGCCCCGGGGCGACCTGTGACGGGGGCTCGTACCTCGAGTACCCGGCGGAGTGCGTGAGCCTGTGCGACGGCGATGGAGAGTGCGCGCCGTGCACGTGCCAGCCGGCGTCCGAGACGGTCTGCGCCCCGGGCCCGGGGAACGAGTGCTGCGAGGCCGCGTGCGAGGCGGTGTCGGGCTGCGCGACCGCGGCGGGGACGTGTTCGGACGTGTGCGCGGCGGCGGAGCTGATAGTGGGGCGGGCGTGCGAGGGCTGCGGCGCGAACCTGGCGGAAGGCACATGCAGCGCGGGAACGTCGCACCCCTGCGACGGGGATCACGCCTGCGCCGTGCAGGCCTGCGGCGGCGTCGCGTACAACTGCACGAACGCCGGCGGGACGTGGGGATGGCGCGAGGACGCCGCCTGCGACGACGGCGTGGCATGCACCTGGGGCGACAGCTGCATCGGGGGCGCGTGCCAGGGCACCGGGATCACCTGCACGTCGACGATCTGCATGACCCGGACCTGCAACGGCACCAGCGCCTGCACCGAGACGCCGCTGCCGGCGTCGACGACCTGCGGGACCTCGGCGTGCGCCGCGGACTGGTGCGACGGCATCGACTTCCACGACTACCCGGCGACCTGCACGCGGTACTGCAGCGGCACGAGCGACACCTGCGCCAGCTGCACCTGCACGGCGGCGCAGACCACCTGCGGGGTCGGTCCGGGGAACCAGTGCTGCGAGCCCGCCTGTGACGCCGGCGCTGGCGGCTGCCAGACCACGGACGGGGCCTGTCCCGAGACCTGCACCGAGAACATGCTCACGGTGGGGCAGTTCTGCGTGGGCTGCGGGTCGGCCGGGGCGGAGGGGATCTGCTCGGGGGGGTCGACGTACTCCTGCAACGCGGCGACCCACACCCTGTGCCAGACCATGAGCTGCGGCGGCGTCAACTACCGCTGCACCAACGCCGGCGGGACCTGGGCCTGGCGCACCGCCCCCTCCTGCGACGACGGCAACCCCTGCACCTACAACGACGCCTGCCTCGGGGAGAGCTGCAGCGGGACGTCGATCACCTGCGCGTCGACCGCGTGCACGACCTCGGCCTGCAACGGCACGAACACCTGCACCGAGACGCCGAAGCCGTCGACCACCGCCTGCGGCACCACCCCCTGCGCCGCGGACTACTGCACGGGGCTCGATTTCTACGACTACCCGGGCAGCTGCACGCGGTACTGCAGCGGGATCGACGACGCGTGCAACGGCTGCGCCTGCGCCGCGACCGCGACGGCGTGCGCCGTGGGGGGCGGCAACGAGTGCTGCGAGGCGTCCTGCAGCGAGACCCTCGGCTGCCGGACCGTGCCCGGGCTGTGCGGGGCCGGTGGCGACACCTGCGGCTTGAACCTGCTGGAGGTGAACCAGATCTGCCAGGGCTGCGGGGCGAACGGCGCCGCGGGGACGTGCATCCCGGGCGGTTCCTACGTCTGCGACGATCTGACGAACCTCGAGTGCGAGGAACGGAGCTGCGGCGGGGTGCTCTATTTCTGCATGGAGGATCCCGTGAACGGCTGGGGCTGGATCACGGACCCGGCCTGCGACGACGGCGACCCGTGCACGTACGACGACGCGTGCGGCGGGGGCGCGTGCGGCGGAACGGCGATCACGTGCACCTCGACGGCCTGCATGACGAAGACGTGCAACGGGACGAACGCCTGCACCGAGACCCCCAAGACGTCGTCCACCCTCTGCGGCACGTCGGCCTGCCCGATGGACTATTGCGACGGGCTCGATTTCAAGAACTACCCGGCCACCTGCACGCGCACCTGTAGCGGGACGGGGGATGTGTGCAACGCCTGCACGTGCACGGTGACGCCGGCGACGTGCGGGGTGGATCCGACGAACGAGTGCTGCGCCGCGGGCTGCGACGACGGCTCGGGCTGCCTGACCACGGCGGAAGGGTGCGCGGACACCTGCTCGACCCAGCAGCTGGTGACGGGCCGGAGCTGCGCGGGGTGCGGCCCGGCGAACGCGGCGGGCACCTGCGGCGGGGGCACGGTGCACACCTGTGACTCGGGGACGCACGCGTTGTGCCAGGCGCAGGTCTGCGGGGGCGTGACGTACAGCTGCACGAACGCGGGGGGCAGCTGGGCGTGGCGGACGGCGGTATCGTGCAGCGACGGGAACGACTGCACCTACGGCGACATGTGCTTCGGCGGGACGTGCAACGGGACGTCGATCACGTGCGCGTCGACAGACTGCCTGGCGCGGAGCTGCAACGGGACGAGCGCGTGCACCGAGACGCCGGAGCCGAGTACGACGGTGTGCGGGACGACGGCCTGTCCGGCGGACGCGTGCGCCGGGCTGACGTGGCAGGACTACCCGGCGGGCTGCACGCAGTACTGCTCGGGGACCGGCGACGTCTGCAACTCTTGCACGTGCACGGCCGCGGAAACGGCGTGCACGGCCGGGGGCTGCTGCGAGGCGGTGTGCACGCCGGCGTCGGGGTGCTCGACGGTGGCGGGGACCTGCGGCGGGGGCGAGACGTGCGGGGCGAACGTGATCACGCTGGCGTCGTCGTGCGAGGGCTGCGGGGCGGCCGGGGCAACGGGGACCTGCGGCGGCGGCGGCAGCTACACCTGCGACGCCGCGACCCACGACGAGTGCCAGACCGTGAGCTGCGGCGGCCAGACCTACAACTGCACGAACGTCGGCGGGGTCTGGGAGTGGCGGACGAGTTCCGCGTGCGACGACGGGAACGCGTGCACCTACGGGGACGTGTGCGGGGGCGGAACCTGCCAGGGGACGGCGATCACCTGCACCGACACGGCGTGCACGACGAGGACGTGCAACGGGACGAGCGCGTGCACCGAGACGCCGAAACCGTCGTCGACGGCGTGCGGGAGCACGGCGTGCGGCGGGGACTACTGCGCGTCGAGCATCTTCTACGACTACCCGGAGAGCTGCACCCGCTACTGCTCCGGGACGGAAGACACGTGCGGCGCCTGCACGTGCACAGCGGCGCAGACGGTCTGCGCCGTGGGCGGGGGGAACCAGTGCTGCACCGTGACCTGCACCGGCGAGCTGGGGTGCGGCACCGCCGCCGGGGCCTGCGCCGACACCTGCGGGTCGAACCTGCTGACGACGGGCCGGACGTGTTCGGGTTGCGGGGCGAACCTGGCGAACGGCGCGTGCGGCGGCGGCACGACGTACACCTGCGACGGCGCGACCCACACCCTCTGTCAGGCGGTCTCCTGCGGCGGCACCGCCTATCGCTGCACCAACGCGGGTGGCTCCTGGGCCTGGCGCACGGCTGCCGGTTGCGACGACTCGAACCTCTGCACCTACGGCGACCTGTGCTCCGGGGAGACCTGCGCCGGGACGGGGATCTCGTGCACCTCGGACGCCTGCTTCACGCGCAGCTGCAACGGGACGTCGAGCTGCACCGAGACCGAGACGAGCCACTGCGGCGACGCCACCTGCAACTGCGGCGAGACCAACGCCTCCTGCCCGGGGGACTGCTCGGTCGTCATCAACGTGCTGCTGCTCAGCCCGGACTTCTACGCCGCCGGAGCCGACACGAGCCTGATCACGGGCATCTTCGCCTCGTTCGGCGACTGCAACACGACCATCTACAACACGGGCGCGGGGTCCCCCACCGTGGCGGAGCTGCTGGGCTACGACGTCGTGGTGGTCGGCAACACGGTCAGGTGGGACGCGGTCGCCGCATCGGCCGAGGAGGTGGGCAACGCCCTTGCGGACTATATCGATGCGGGCGGCACGGTCATCGAGTCCCAGTTCGTCCAGGACTGGTACGAGGTCAAGATCGGGCCGAACTGGTATGGGTGGTATCTGGAGGGACGGTACATGACCGACGGGTACGGGCCGTTCTACCAGTCGACCACGGACGTGACCGCCATCAACGGCTTCTCAGTGCTGGACGGCGGTCACCCCGTGATGGCGGGAGTCGCCTCAATCTCCACCTCGGCGGCGGATTTCCTGTACAACGTCACCCTCAGACCCGGGGCCGTGGAGCTGGCCCGGTGGCAGGAGTCGACCTACCCGGCCATCGCCGTCTCCGGCGACGAACAGGTCGTCGGGCTCAACCTGCGGCTCTTCGGCGACAGCCTGACGGTCGGCGACATCAGCACGCTGCTGCACAACGCCGTGGTCTGGCTGGCGGGATACTGACCCCCCGGAATAACCCCGCCCACCGGCTGTTCCAATCTCGCGCGAGGACGGGCCGGGAAGTTCCCTTTTTCCCGGCGAACGGCTAAGCAGGGGCGGGGTGGCGCCCGCTGCCCGCCGTCACAAGGAGGACGACCTTGATCCAGGTGGAGAACCTCACCAAGCGCTACGCCGCCACCACGGCGGTGGACGGCGTCTCGTTCCAGGTGCACCCGCACGAGGTCCTCGGGTTCCTCGGCCCCAACGGCGCCGGGAAGTCGAGCACCCTGCGCGTGCTGACGTGCTTCCACCCGCCCACCGCGGGCCGGGTGACCGTGGACGGCCACGACGTGGTCGCCGAGCCCGCGGAGGTCAAGCGCGTCGTCGGCTACCTGCCCGAGAACGTCCCCCTGTATCCGGAGATGCGCGTCCACGAGTACCTGCGCTACCGGGCGGCGCTGAAGGGCGTGCCCCGCTCACGCCGGCGACAGGCCGTGGACGGCGCGATCGAGCGCTGCGGCGTGGGCCAGGTCAGGCGCCGCATCGTGGGCCAGCTCTCGAAGGGTTTCCGCCAGAGGGTGGGCCTGGCCGACGCGCTGGTGGGCGATCCCCGGATCCTGGTGCTCGACGAGCCGACCATCGGCCTCGATCCCAACCAGATCCGGCAGGTTCGTGAGCTGATCCGCGAGCTGGGCCGGGAGCGCACCGTCATCCTCTCGAGCCACATCCTCCCCGAGGTGGAGGCCGTGTGCTCGCGGGTGCTGATCATCCACCGCGGCCGGCTGGTCGGGCAGGGTAGGCCCGAGGAGCTGCGCTCGGGCCTGGCCGGTGGCCGGGTCGTGCTCGCCGTCGAGATTCGCGACCCCGAGGGCCGGGCCGCCGCCGCCCTGGCCGGCGTTCCGGGGGTGGCCGAGGTGGGTCCGCCCGGGGTCCGGGACGACGGGGTACTGGCTCTCGATCTCAGGGTCGAGCCCGGCGCGGACGTGCGAGAGCGGATCTTCGACGCGGCCGTGGCCGGCGGGTTCAAGCTGGTCGGGCTCTCGTCACACATGGCTTCCCTCGAGGACATCTTCGTCCAGATCACCACCCGCGAGGAGGTGGAGGAGGACCCGGCGGCGCCGGTGCCCGGTGGAGAGGGGGTGGCGCCGTGACCGCCGTGCTGGCCCAGCTGCGGCGCGAGTTCGCCGCGTTCTTCTACTCGCCGATGGCCTATGTGCTGCTGGCTTTCTCGATGGTCGTCAACGGCATCACCTTCGTGCTGATCGTCGACTTCCTTTCCAACCCCTACGCCGGCCACGGCGCCGCCCTGCAGATGCTGTTCGGCGGCACGGTGTTCTTCTACATCCTGCTGCTCGGCTCGGCCTCGCTGCTCACCATGCGCTCGCTGGCCGAGGAGCACCACACCGGGACCCTCGAGACCCTGCTCACGGCGCCCATCAATGACGCCCAGGTGGTGCTGGCCAAGTACCTGGCGGCGCTGGCTTTCAACGCCGTGCTCTGGCTGCCCACGCTGCTCTACGTCGGCATCCTGGTGCGCACCTCGACGATCGATATCGGCCCGGTGCTGGCCGGGTACCTCGGCACCCTGGGCATCGGCGCGATGTTCCTCGCCGTCGGCGTGCTGGCATCGGCCGTTGCCCGCAGCCAGGTCGTCGCGGCGCTCTTGTCCCTCGGCGCCAACTTCGCGCTTTTCCTGGTGCCGATCTTCACCCTCATCGACCCGACCACGGGCTCGGACTCGCCGCTCGCCTACATGAACCTCTGGACGCACATGGAGGACTTCGGCCGCGGCATCGTGGACACCCGCTGGCTCGCCTACTACGGGTCGGTGGCCGCCTT
>CAYZAI010000078.1:0-6473 GCA_964476305.1 uncultured Myxococcales bacterium | reverse complement strand
CTCCAGACGAGGAGGTGGCGGGGATGAGCGGGTCCACGCGCAAGGGGATGGGATTGAACGCCGCGATCTCGCTGGTCGGAGCCGCGGCGATCCTGGTGATGGTCAACTACCTGTCGATGCGCCACTACGTTCGTGGGGACTGGACGTCGGCGGGCATCTACACGTTGTCCGAGAAGTCGATCAAGGTCACCTCGGCCCTGCCGCGGGACGTGAAGATCTTCGCCATGTGGAGCCAGGCCGATCCGCGCTTCGCCGACGTCAAGGAGCTGCTCGACGACTACCTCGCGCACTCCCGGCGGCTGTCGTTCGAGGTCGTGGATCCTGACCTGGCCCGCGACCGGGCCCAGCTGCTGATCCAGCGCTACGGCGGCAAGGTGATGACCGACGGCGTCAACATGGGCTACGAGACAGGGCTGTTCGTGGTCGCCGGCGACAACGTGAAGTTCATCGCGGCCGGCGAGTTCGAGGACGCCTCGGCCATGGACCCCTTCGGCGGCGAGCGTGAGGACGAGGGGGGGGTGACCGGCTACATGGCCGAGCAGAAGATCACTTCGGCCCTGCTGCGGGTCACGGCGGAGCGGCAGTCCGAGATCTGTTTCGTCCAGGGCCACGGCGAATGGTCCCTCGAGGGCTTCGGCGGCCGCTCCCTCGGCCACGTGCGGGACGAGCTCACCCAGGACAGCTTCCGTGTGGAGGCCGTCGCCACCGCGGGCGCGAGCCGTGTCCCCGAGGGTTGCGACCTGGTCGTGGTGGCCGGGCCCGGGCGGGCGCTGATGGAGGAGGAGGCGGCCCTGCTCGGCCGCTTCCTCGAGGGCGGCGGACGGGTGCTGCTGCTGCTCGACCCGATCATCGACGGCGACCGCTTCGCTCCCACGGGTCTCGAAAAGCTCGCTGCGGATCACGGCATCCGGCTGGGCGGCGACCTGCTGATAGAGATCGACCCGCGGCGGCTGGTCTCACCGTCGGCAGAGACGTTCCTCGCCAGCGAGTTCACCTCCCACCCGGCCGTGCGCCAGCTCTCGGTGCCCGACTCGGTGGACCCGGCCGTGCGCGAGCAGCTCGGGGCGTTCCCGGTGGTGCTCTCGTCTGTCCGTTCGTTGCTTCCGAACGAGGCGGTTGAGGTCGTTGCCGAACCCCTGGCGCGGACGTCGGCCGAGGCCTGGGGAGAGGTCGACCTGTCGTTCATCGGCGGCATCGGACAGCCTCCCGAGAAGGGTCCGGACGACACCCAGGGCCCGGCCGTGATCGCCATGGCCGCGGCGCTTCCGGACGGGCAAGCGGGGAAACCCGGCGGCCGGCTGGTGGTGGTGGGCGACAGCGACTTCCTCGGCGAGGAGCTCTACGCCCACGCCAGCTTCTACAACCGTGACTTCTGGTCCGGGCTGGTGGGGTGGCTCACCGCTCGCGAGGATCTGATCGCCATCGCCCCCAAGAACCCCGAGCACGTGAAGCTCGACCTGACCGCGGACGACTTCCTCACCATCGCGCTGGTGCTGCTCGGCGAGCTGCTGCTCGGAGTGGGCGTGGGCGTCGCCGTCTGGATCCGGCGCAGGAGCTAGGTCATGAAGAACAGAACCGCCATCGCCATCCTGCTCGTGGCCGCGGGCCTCATGGCCTTCATCTTCCTGTTCGAGCGGGGCAGCATGACCACCTCGGAGCGCGAGGGCCGAACGGGGCGGGTCTTCGTCGACTTCCAGCGGGATGCCGTGACGGCTCTCACGATCCGCGGCTCGGGCGGCGTCCGGGTGTCCCTCGAGCGCCGGACGGGCGGCACCGGGGACCCCGTGGCGGAGGAGAGCTGGGTCATCACCGGCCCGGAGCGCGAGCTGACCGCGGATCCGGGGTCCGTCCGCCAGGTCCTGTCCGCCATCGACTTCCTGCTGGAGGACCGCGTGGTACGAGAGCCCGGCGCGCTCGAGAACCCGTCCTTCGGCCTGGCCGAGCCGAGGGTGGAGGTCTCGTTCACCGCGAGGGGCCTGACCACGTCTTTCAAGGTCGGGGCGGACGCCCCCGGCGACAAGCTCTACCTGGTCGTCGAGGGTCGCGAGGAGGTGGTCGTGGCCGACCACGGCTTCCTGGCCGAGGTCGACAAGTCGCCGGGCGATCTGCGCGACAAGCGCCTCGTCGAGCGGCCGCTGTCGGCGGCGCTGGCCGTGGCCGTCACCGGCGGGGAGCCCGCGCTCGAGATGACCCGCGAGGGGGAGCGGACCCCATGGAAGGTCGCGATGGCCGGCACCGAGGTCCTGGCCGCGGCGGATCGCGCGGGGAACCTGCTTCGGGAGCTCGGTCGCCTCGAGGCGTCGCGGTTCGTGGCCGACGGGGTCGCTCCCGCAGACCTCGGCAGGTACGGCCTCGAGCCGGCGGCCCGGGTCGCCGAGATCTCAATGGCCGGCGACGAGAAGATCGAGATCCGGCTCGGCTCGGCCTGCGAGGGCCAGGAGGGGAACATCCACGCCACGGTGGTCGGCAGCGGAACCGTGGCCTGCGTGGACCGGACAATCCTCGACGAGCTCGCCGGGGGATCCGAGCGCTTCCGCGAGCTGCGGCTGGCGCCGGTCCGCGAAGAGGACGTGACGCGCGTCCGGCTCGCCCGGGGAAAGGCCGAGCTGGCCCTGGAGCGGGAAGAGGGTTCGGGCACGTGGACGGCGGCCGGGATCGAGAACGCTCCGGAGATCGACGGCGAGGCCGTGACCGGCCTGATCGGGCGACTGTCCGCGGTCCGGGCTCTCGAGCTGGTCGCCGGGGAGGAGGCCGTGGCCGGGCTCGGCGAGCCCGCGGCGCAAGTGGTGCTCCACCTGGCCGGGGACCAGCCGCCGGTGGAGCTGCTGTTCCACACGGGACCCGAGGCGGAGCGCGTGACCGTGCGGCGGGGGACCGAGGCCGCGCTGCTGACGGTGGAGGCGGCGCTGCTCGAGGCCGTCCGGCCCGACCTGCTGGCGTTTCGCGCCAAGGCCGTCGAGAACGGCGACATCGGGGATGCGACGCGCCTCGAGGTCGATGGACCCGTCGGCTTCACGATGGCGAAGAAGGACGAGGCATGGGTCGTCACCGCGCCAGTGGAGCTGGCTGCGGACGGCACCGCGGCCCGCCAGTTGGTGAAGCGGGCGGCCCGGATCGAAGTCGAGCGGTTCGCCACCGCGGCCGCGGCGCCGGAGCATGGCCTGGAGCGGCCGTTCGCCGAGGTGATTGCGACCTTCGCCGAGGAGAAGCCGGGCGAAGGAGGGAAGCAGGCCAGCGACCGGACCGGCGAGCGGCGGGTGGTGATCGAGATCGGCGCCGAGGCGGGCGCCGGCGACGGATCGCGCTTCGCCCGGATCGCGGGGGCCGACGGCGCGGTGTTCGTGCTCGCCCGGTCCTGGATCGACGACCTTTGCAGGCCGCCCGTGGCCCGCGACCTGCTCCAGTTCGATGGCGGCTCGGTGCGGAATGCGGCCTGGACCCATGCCGGCGGGGCCGCCGAGGCGACCCGCGAGGGCGAGGCGTGGGCCAGCACGGCACCGGGCTTCGACCAGGCGGCCTTCGGCCGCGCCTTCGCCGACCTGTCCTCCGTGCGGACGCTCCGCGCCGCGGCCCTCGGGAAGGACAAGGCCGCCGCCGCCGTGGGCGAGCCGCGCCTGACCCTCGAGCTGACCTTCGGGGGCGACAAGGCCGACGCCGGACCGGTCCGGCTGCTCTTCGGCGGCTCCAGCGACGACGCCGCCGAGAATGGCGTCCTCGTCCGCCGCGAGGGCGTGGACGCGGCCTTCGCGATCCCGGCCCGCATCGCCGACGACCTGCTGAAGGCCCTCGGCCTCGCCGCGGCGGCGCCCGCCGCGCCGGAGCCGCCCCCGTCCGCCGATTAGCCGACCGCGCAGTCCACTCGCGTCGTCTGTCCGTTTGCCGATTGACCGCCCCGGGAAAAGCCAGTAGCTTGTCTCCCGCGCCGCAGGACCGAAGGCGCGCGGAGGCGGATGACCAAGCAGGATCACATCGAGCTCGACGGGTTGGTCGAGGAAGTCCTGGCCGGCGGCATGTTCCGCGTGCGCCTCGACTCGGGGCTGGTGGTGCTGGCGCACCTGGCGGGCAAGATGAGGAAGTTCCGGATCCGCATCGTCCTCGGCGACCACGTGCGCATCGCCGTCTCACCCTACGATCCGTCCCGCGGCCGGATCATCTACCGCATCAAGTAGATCCCGGTCCCGCCGGATCTCCGCGGTTTTGCGGTCGAAATACTGGATCAGATGAGCCGTCTCACGGTATCCTCACCACAGGATTCGTGAGCATGAGTCGAGACAAGGAATACTTCGCACCGATCCCTGACATCGAGGACTATCCCTCCGGTGATCACGACGAGATCACGCTCACGCTGCGGCCGAGCCTCGTGCCGGAGCTCCCGGCCGGCGGCCGGCTGAAAGTCCTGCTCGTCGATCCTCAGCCGCAGATGCTCAGGCTCGGCGTCCGGCTGCTCGATCGGGAGTGCGAGGTGGAGACCGCCGTGAGCGCCGAGGACGCCTTCGTCCGGCTGTGCGAGCGGCGCTTCCACGCGGTGGTCACCGACTTCGGCCTGGCGGGCCGGGACGGGTTATGGCTGCTGCGGTTCTGCGAGCGGCGCCACCCCTCCACGCGCCGGGTGCTGCACACGGGGGACGATCCGGCGACCTTCCTGCCGCACCTGCAGTCGGGCCTGGTGCACGCCTGCGTGGCCAAGCCCGCCACCCGCGAGGGTCTGCTGTCGTCGATCATCCCCCCGGCGGGTCCCGCGGCCGGTTGACCGGCGTTGCTTCTCGCGGGTATCCTTTCCCACAGGAGGAACGAAGCGATGAAGCTCACCGTCGTAATGGAGCCGTCGGACGAGGGCGGGTTCACGGTCTGGGTACCCGCGCTGCCGGGTTGCATCAGCGAGGGGGAGTCGGAAGGAGAGGCCCTGGCCAACATCCGCGAGGCCATCGAGCTCTACCTCGAGGACTCCGAGCAGGCTCGGCTCCCGGCGGGCTCGCCCGCCCCCGCCTACTCCCTGAGCAGCACGTCGCAGTAGTACTTCACGCGCTTGACGGCCCGGCCGAAGCCGCTCACGTGGATGTTCTTTCGCAGGGCCATGAACACCTTGCGCTTGATGCGGTACGAGTTCGTCAGCCACTTGCGGTCCTTTACCGGCTTCTTGTCCCCGACCTCGGCCAGCTTGTCGAACAGGTGGTCCTTGTCGTAGCCCCAGAGCTTCAGGTCCTCGGGGTCGAGCGGCGCCACCGCGGCGCGGGCCAGCTCGAGCTTGTGCTCGTCGCCCGCCAGCTCCACGGCCCACTTGCTCACCGACTTGGTGGTGGGGCGCTTCTCCTGGCTGGCCTTGGGGTCGCCGTAGCTCTTGACCACGTGCTGGTGCTCGCCATACTCCACGGCGCCCTCCTCGTTGGGGAGCCCGAGGAAGGCGAAGATCCCGGCCATCCGCTCGGCCGGGGCCTTGACCAGATCCTCGTAGCGGATGTGGTGGAACGGCACCTCGGTCTGCCGCATGAAGCGCGCCATGGCCGGGACGTAGCGCTCGAGGATCGGGTTGAAGGCCAGGGCCGCGTCCAGGTCGCCCTCGAAGAACGACTCGGCATAGGAGGACAGCACGGCCAGCGGGTGGCGGGTGAGCACGACGTACTTCGCCCGCGGACAGAGCTTTGACAGGAACGGCAGCACCAGCCCGTAGGCCGGGGTCTTGTCGAGCAGCATCCGCTTGCCGCTCTTTTCCAGCATCCGGCCGTAGAGCACGTCGGTGTAGGCCCGGCAGGCGTCCAGGTAGTCCTGCTCGCCGCCGGGCAGGTCCTCGACGTACTCGCGGATGGCCTGGGCCGCGTTGATGTGGTCGTAGGGCGCCTTGTCGACGTTGTCGTAGTAGCCCAGGTGGGCCAGGGGCGTGACGATGTGCGGCTCGGGGTGCGTGTGGATCGCCGAGTGGGACCCGAGCATCCGCTGCAGCATCGTCGAACCGGAGCGCGGCGGGCCGATGAGGAAGATCAGGTTCTCCTGCATGACGCCTCCTTGTGGCTTTCCCTTCCGATCAAACGATGAAGAGCAGGGTGACGAGCGCGAACAGGGGCAGCAGGATCAGGCAGGAATAGAGCATGTACCCGAAGAAGGACGGCATCTTGATCCCGGCCTCCTCGGCCACGGCCTTGACCATGAAGTTCGGGCCGTTGCCGATGTAGGTGTTCGCCCCCATGAACACCGCGCCCAGGGAGATCGCCACCAGCGTGCGCTCGTTGATCAGGTTCTGGCCGACCCACATCAGGCCCTCGGGCGCCGCCTGTCCGGCCAGAGCCGTGGCCTGGTCCATGTTGAGACCCGTGGCCGTGGTGAAGAACGTCACGTAGGTCGGCGCATTGTCGAGGAACGACGACAGGGAACCGGTGGCCCAGAAGAAGTGCCAGGGCTCGGTCAGTCCCAGGTCCTTGCCATGCGTCTCGAGCAGGATCAGCGCCGGGATCATCGTGATGAAGATGCCGATGAACAGG
>CAYZAI010000077.1:0-15423 GCA_964476305.1 uncultured Myxococcales bacterium | reverse complement strand
CTCGTGCAGGCCCAGGCAGATCTGCGAGATGATGTACGCCGTGAGCGCCTCGGGGAAGACGACCCCCTGCTTCTTCGCCTGCCTCATGGTGGCGTGCAGATCCTGCCCCAGGACCAGCTCGCCGACCATGTAGTAGATGTTGCCCTCCCGGGCGACCTCGTAGATCTCGGCCACGTTGGGATGACGGATGCTGGCGGCCAGACGGGCCTCGTCCAGGAACATCTTGATGAACTGCGTTTCCTTGCACAGGTGGGAGTGGATCAACTTGATGGCGACGAATTTCTCGAACCCGGCCATGCCGGGGAGGCGGCCCACGTGCACTTCCGCCATGCCTCCGTGGCCGATGGGATAGATGATATCGTATCTTCCGATTCTGTCTTTGGCCAACTCGTCCATCGGATCCGCGACGCCCCTGGTCTGCAGATTGCCCTGCCCGGTTCGACTAGTATCGATGTCGCAGCACGATAGTCAAGGCATCGATCCCGGGAGGCTCGGAGTCGCTCACCGTGCGACGGGCTCGGAGTCGATGATCAGGTCGAACAGGCGGTCGGGGCCCGGGGGGATCTGGAGCACGAGGGCGTACTCGGTCTCGGCGAGGCCCGGGACCCAGGGATCCACCATCGCGTCCACGGTCTTGGAGGCGTGATCCCCCGCGTCGTGGCAGCTCGAGGCCAGGGCCGCGAGCTCCGAGGCCACCGCCCCGTCGTCGAGACAGCGGTACAGGCCGAAATGGAAGCGCGCGACCAACCCCGGCTCACCGGCGACCGTGAGCCCGAGCCCGGTGATCCGCAGCGCCGCGTCCTCCTGGTTGCGCAGCAGGAACGCGACCTGGCGCCAGCCGCCGGACGCGGAGGCGCAGATCCACGGATCACCATCCAAGGCCGGGGGCAGCCGAGAGCCGTCGACGAGGGCAGGCTCCCCGTCCCAGGGCGGCACCGCCACGAGATCCGGGAGCACCTCCCCGTCGGTCAATCGGCACGAGAGCGGCTCGCCGGCGGCGGGCAGCACCGCGCGCCAGGCCTCCCGCTCGAGCACCTGCAGGCCGATGGCCGCGGCACCCGGCGCCGGTGTCTGCACGTGCATGTACAGCGGCTGGTCGACGCCGACCGCGGCCTCCACCAGGTAGGGCTCGAAGGCGCAGTTCAGTCCGGGCTCGCCGCCCACGGGGTCGCCGCACTTGGATCCGAACAGCGACAGGGCCGCCCCGGCACCGAACGGCCCGTCATCCCCCGGCCCGGACTCGACCCAGGCGAACAGATCCGCCGCGCCCAGGTCTTCCTCTCCCTCGAGCCGCGCGATGCCCAGGGCCAATCCCGCGGGCGAGCAGCCCACCGGGGCGTCGATGCGGGCGGTGCCGACTTCCACGGTCCCGTCACACGAGCCGGCCTCGCCCGGACAATCGGCTCCGACCACGTGCAGCGCCTCGCAGGCCTCCTTCGAAGGATCGCCCGCGTCCGGCGGATCGCCGATGTCGAAGTCGTAGCCCACTGTGCCGCACGCCGCGACGAGCGCGGTCGCCGCCAGCGCGCCGGGTGCCCGAGACCTCCGTCCTCTGATGGGATATCTCACAGGCCGAGGGCGGTGCGCGCCTTGCCGGCGTGCCGTCCGTAGGGATGCTCGTCGAGGTACGCTTCGAGGGCCGCGATGCCCGCGTCCCGGTTCCCGGACATCAGCAGGCAGTAGCCGCGGTAGAACTTCCCGTCCTCGAGGATGGCGGCCGAGCCCTCGCCGCGCTCGAGGAACCGACCGTACGCTTCGGCCGCATCGCCCCAGCGGCGCTCGAGGCGAAGGCCCGTGCCGCGGACGAAGTGGGCCTCGCCCACGTGGGCGCCGGCCGGGTGCGAGGCCAGATAGGTCTCGGCGGCCTCGGCCGCGGCCTGGTAGCGGCGCAGGCCCGTCAGCGCCCCGAGCTTGACGCTCCACGCATGATCCGCGTTGGGCCCGCCCGCGTCGATGGCCCGGTCCGCGATCGCGGCGCTCCCGGCGAAGTCTCCGGCGCGGCGCAACGCGTCCGCGGCCAGGTAGAGCGCCTCGGCGGCCCGCCCCGCGTCGATGGCCGCAATGCGCTTGTAGACTTCCACCGCCTCGCTCCAGCGGCCGAGCTGCCCCAGGGAGCGGCCGCGCCTGAACAGCAGATCCGCGCCCGCAGGGGCGGCGCTCTCGAAGACGTCGTCGGTGAGCTCCACCACCGCGTCGTGATGGGCGAGCCGCTGCTGTTCCGCCACCCGCTCGTCCAGGGACTGTGCGGGCCGGGACCGCGACGCGATCCGCTCCGTCGCCGGCTTCGGGATCCGATCCGGGAGATCGTCCCCGGCCTTCGGCGCGATGTCCGGCGCGGCGCCCGCCAGGGTTTCGCCGGCTTCCGCGACGGGTTCCTCGAGCCGCGTCACCGCGAGCCCGGGTTCCTCCGCCAGCGGCACGTCCCCGGGCGCGACCTCGGCGTCCAGCGCCCTCTCGCCAGCGTCGAAAGTGCCCAGCGAGACAAGGCCCTTCGCCGTTGCCACCACCCGGTGCCCCGGTCGCATGGCGATGGTGCGGCCGCCGCAGGCCATCCGGACCTCGCCCTCGTACAGGCGGACCGTGGTGCCCGCACCCGGATCCACGGTCACCGAGAACACGGTGCCGTGCACCTGCACCTCCGCGTCCGGCGTGACCGCCCGGAACAGCCCGGGGGGCGTGCGGGGCGCCACCGCGATCACCGCGTGGCCCGCGTCCAGCCGGATCGTCGAGGTGTCCCCGTCCAGCAGCGCCATCCGCGTACCGGCCGCGGCCTCGACGCTGGTTCCGTCGGGCAGCTCCAGCCGGGCCCGACTCCCGTCGCCGACCCGCACCGGCAGGCCGCGGGAGATGGCGTCGCCGGGCTCGAGGCGCCAGGTGCCGGAAAGGACCACGGTCGTGTCCTCCTGCCTGTCCGTGGCCGGGGCCAGGACGAACAGCAGCCCCGCAGCGGCGGCCAGGGCCGCGCCGGCGAACCCGGCGGCCAGGACGAACCGCCTGCGCCGCAGGGCCGGGGACGGCTGGGCAGCGAGCCGGGCCATCAGGCGCCGCCTCTCCAGCTCGAGGCGGGACGGCCCGAGATCCTCGGCCCCCGCCGCCCTGAGCGCCGCCACGAGGTGGGCCTCGTCCCTCTGGTCCCTAGCGCTCGTCATGGTCCTCCAGCTCGTCCAGCAGCTGCGCCAGGTAGGGGTCGCGGCGGGCCTTCCTTCTGAGCTCGCGCCTGGCGAACCAGATCCGCGACTTCACCGTGGGCACGGGCGCGCCGACCAGCGTGGCGATCTCGCCCACGGAGTGCCCCTTGACCGCGAACAGCACGAAGGCCACACGCTTCTTGGGCTTGATCGAATCGAGGATGATGTGCAGCCGGCGCATGACCTCGCTGCCGTAGAGCCGGGCGTGGGGTCCCTCCCGCTCGGGCATGTCGAGGTTGGCGATGCGCTCCGGCTCGAGGGAGAGCATCCGGCCCCGCAGGCGGCGCAGGTGGTTGTAGGCCGCGTAGACCGCGATCTGGTGCAGCCAGGTCGAGAACTGGGAGTCGCCGCGGAAGCCCGGCAGGGCCTTGTGGACTTGGACGAAGACGTCCTGCACGAGGTCGTCGATCTCGCCCGAGGGCCCGATCACCGAGCCGAGGAGCCGGCGCACGGCCGGAGCGTGCTGCAGGAACAGCTCGCCGAGGGCCTCGCGGTCGCCTTCCCGCGCCCGGCGCACCAGGGCATTGGCCTCCGGTGTGGTCTCGTTCTCTGCGCGCCTGGCCATCTGCCGTTTCACGTCTCCTTAGTCATCATGAAGATAGCGCCGGTTGAAGAAAAAAGCGATCCGGCGCGGCGCTCCCGGGCACCGGGTCAGCCCGCCCGTCGTATCGTTTCCAAATAGTACTCGTAGTTGCCCTCGCAGCTGCGCATCCGGCCGCGGTCGATCTCGAAGACCCTCGTGGCCAGCGAGCGCAGGAAGTGCCGGTCGTGGCTCACGAGCACCACGGTGCCGGAGAAACGCCGCAGGGCTTCGAGGAGGATCCCGCGGGACTGGATGTCGAGGTGGTTCGTGGGCTCGTCGAGCACGAGGAGGTTGTGGGGCCGGGCCAGCAGGGTGGCGAGCACCACCCGGCTCTTCTCGCCGCCGCTGAGCACCTCGATGCGCTTGTCCACCGCGTCCCCCGGGAACAGGAACGCGCCGCAGAGGTTGTGGATCTGGCCGCGCGGCGCCATGGGCAGTGCGTTCCTCACGGTCTCGAACACCGTCCGCTTCGGCTCGAGCAGGTCCATGGCGTGCTGGCTGAAGTAGCCGAGGCTGACACTCGCACCTCGGGTCACGACGCCCCCGGTCGGCTCGGTCATTCGGGCGAGGACCTTGAGAAAGGTCGACTTCCCGGCTCCGTTGATGCCCACCACCGCCACCCTGTCCCGGCGCCGGATGAGGCCGCTGACGCCGCTGAACACCGGGCGTTCGCCCCCGCCCTCCAGGGGCCAGGATTTGGCGAGCCCCTCGAACTTCACCACCTCGTCGCCGCTGCGGGGCGGATCGGCGAACTCGAAGCGGATGGTCCTGGGCTCCGGCGGGATCTCGACGCGCTCGATTTTCTCGAGCTTCTTCACTCTCGATTGCACCTGGGCCGCGTGGGAGGCCCTGGCGGCGAACCTGGCGATGAACCCCTCGTCCCTGGCGACGGCCTCCTGCTGGCGCCGGGCCGTGGCGACGAGCTGCGCGCGCCGGATGTCTCTCTCCTTCAGGTAGAAATCGTAGTTGCCGCCGTACGTGGTGATCGTCCCGCCCGCGACCTCGATGATCCGCGTGCACAGGCGGTTCATGAAGTCGCGGTCGTGGGTCGTCATGAGCAGGGCGCCCTGGAAGTCGTTCGCCAGCCACCCCTCCAGCCAGACGATGGACTCGACGTCGAGGTGGTTGGTGGGCTCGTCGAGCAGCAGCACGTCCGGCTTCAGGGTGAGGATGCGGGCGAGAGCGATGCGCATCTTCCAGCCGCCGCTGAAGGACTCCACCGGGCGGTGATGGGCATCCGAACCGATGCCGAGACCCGTGAGCATGGCCTGGGCGCGCTTCTCGAGGTCGTAACCGCCCCGGTGCTCGAACTCCTGGGTCGCGTCGCCGTAGCGCTCGAGCAGGGCGGCCATCCGGTCGGCCTCCAGCGGCTCGCCCATGGCGGCCTCCATGCGCCGGATGTCCTCGCCGAGGCGCAGCACCTCCCCGCACACGGCCATGACCTCCTCGAGAGCCGAGCGGCCGTGCATCTCGCCGACGTCCTGCGAGAAGGTGCCGACGACCGCGCGGTTCGGCCGGATCACCTCGCCGGAATCGGGCTGCTCCTCGCCCGTGACGAGCCTGAGCACGGTTGTCTTGCCCGCGCCGTTGGCGCCCACGAGGCCGGTGCGGCTGCCCGGCGGGATCTGGAGGCTCGCGCCCTGGAACAGGATCTGCGGGCCGTACTGCTTGGAGATGTTGGACAGGTGGATCATCGGTCTCACCCTCCGGGCAGGAGGGCACAGAGGTCGAGGCCGATGGACGTCTGCCAGGGCTCGGCGCCGAAGTCGCCGTTTCCGCCTATCGAGAACCAGCCCTGCCCGAGGACCCGGTGCACGCCGCCGTGGAGCCGAATCTCGAACCAGCCCGCGGGCCGCCAGATCACGGCCGCGCCGCCCGTGATCTGCCAGGCCAGGTGGTCCGCCGATCGGGAGGTGCCGTCGGGCAGGAACGCCGCGGCCCTGAGGTAGTAGGCGCCGCCACCGGCGAACAGCTCGACGTCGAAGAACCGCCCGCGAAGGGGCCTGGCCCCGGCCTCGATCCCCAGTTCCAGATCCGTGAGCTCGAGCCAGGTCACGCCCGGCTCTCCGATCCTGGCCGGCAGCCCGACGGCGCCCGCCACGCGCAGCTCCCGGCCGGACGCGAAGCGCCACGCCGGCAGGTGGGCGGAGATCCCGTGCTGTGACCAGAACACTTCGTCGAAATGGGCGCGCCAGCGCCAGCCCAGGGCGAAACCGGGCCCCGTCGACCGGCGCTCGCCCGCGCCCGCCGGAGTGCGATCGCCGGAGCGCGGTCGGGTCACGTTCAGCTGCCGCGGCTCCGACGACGGGACCACCTCCCCGGGGGCGGTGATCAGCTGATCGACGGAGGAACTCTCGCCCAGAAACCGCGCCGTCAGGAGCTCGCGGACGTACAGCGCCTCCTCGTCCGCGGACCCGGCCGCCACGCGGTACGACTCGGGCCCGCCGCCGCCGCCCAGCAGCACTCCGAGGGCGCCGTCCGCCTCGTGCCAGATCACCGCCGTGGCGTGGTAGATCGCCAGGGTCTCCAGCACGCGGGAGCGGTCCGGAACGACCGGCGACTGGTCCACGGCGGTCGTGATGCCGATCTCTTCCAGCCGGCGGGCCGCGGCCCGGTAGGTGTCCGGACCGGGATCACCGGGGTATTCGATCCACACCACCAGGACCTGCCCGGTGTCGGCCTCGGCTGCGGGGGGCGCGAGCAGCGCGAGCAGCGCCAGCAGCGCCAGCGGGAGGGCGACCGCGAGCCGGTCAGTTGGTCGAGACGCAAGGGGCATGGGCACGCCGGGATCTTACACGGCAACCCGCTCGCCTGTCACTTGATCGCCCAGGCGTACAGCGTCCCCCGGTTGCCGATGGCCAGCACGTACCCGCCGTGGATCGCCGGCCTCGAGAAGAACCCTTCCTTCTGGTCGATGTGCTGCAGCACGCGGCCGTCCGCGTTGGACACGACGAACAGGCCCGCCTCGCTGTCCGCGATGAGCAGCACGTCGTCGAAGACCACGGGATCCCGCTGCACGCCACGGCCGAAGGCCGACCTCCAGGCTACCGCGCCGTCGCGGGAATCGACGGCCATCAACCCGCCGCCGGGGAGGGTGGCGTAGACCATGCCGTGGTCCGTGGCCATCCCGGTCACGCCCTTCAAGCCCGGATTCGTCCAGCGCACGGATCCGCTGCGGGAATCGATGCCGACCATCCCACCCGCGATGGAGGCCGCCACGATGACACCATCGGCGGCCACGGGAGTCGCGTCCGCGTCGATGAGCGTGACGACGCCTTCCCGACCGACGGCCACGACCTCGGCCGCCAGATCGTGGCTCCACAGCACGTCCCCCGAGACCGAATCCAGGCAGGCCACCGTCCCGTCGGCCATGGCGGCGTGGAGCCGGTTGCCTGCCAGGGTCAGGTCCGCATAGCCCCAGGCCGAAAACCCCTCCAGCGGCGGCCGCCGGTAGCGCCAGATCACCTCGCCACTCTCGGGATCGACCGCGAACACCGCGTTGTCGGCGTTGGCGACGAACAGCGTGTCCTCGTGGGAGTGGATCCGGCTGCGGATCTCCGCGCCGGTCTCGACGGACCAGATCAGGCGGCCGGACCGCGCGTGCAGGGCGTACAGCTTGCCGTCGTCCGCGCCGAAGTAGACGCGCCTGCGCTGGGGATCGTACAGCGGCGTGGAACCCACCGCGTCTCCGAGGTCGAAGCGCCAGACCGTGCGGCCGGATTGCAGGTCGAGGCAGTAGAGCCCACCCACCGCGGCCCCGATGAAGGCGCGCTTGAGGTCGGTGTCGAACCCGGCGGCGCCGGTCTCGATCGGGTTGAACCGGTCGTGCTCCTCTACCATCTCGGGGATCTGGAAGTTGGGCAGCTCCGGGCAGAGCCTCTTGATCCAGCGCTGCTTGAGAACCTCGACGAAGACCCCGTCCCCGGGGAAACCCGGCTCCACGGCGACACCGCCGCAGGCGACCGCGAGGGCAGCGGCGACGAGGGCGATCGGGACGAGGATGGTCGCCGGGCCTCTCCAGCTCACTGCAACCCGCCCCCGCCCGCCTGCTGGGCCTGCATCAGCTGCTCGAGCATGGCCGGATCGATGCCCCCCATGCCCCCGCCGGGCAGGCTCGGCACGTCGGCCTCGGGGTCGACCGTGCGCAGCAGGTTGCCGGCCTGGACGAAGAGGTAGTCGAGCCGATCATAGTCACCCTCGGCGATTCCGGAGACCACCTCCCGCAGCAGCTCCGCGGCGGCGGTGTTGTCCCCGAGGATCCGGGTCATGCGCGCCTCGTTGTACTTCGCGGCCAGCACGGTGCGGCCGGTGGCCGTGCGGCCGAGCTCCTGGAAGCGGGTGCGGGCCTCCTCCGTTTTGCCCGCGGCCTCGAGGGCCAGGCCCAGCCCCTCCAAGGCGTTGGGCCGCAGCCAGTCGAGATCGCTCCCGGCGCCGTCGAGGAAGGCTTCATAGGCGGCGATGGCAGCCTCGTGCTCACCGGAGTCGAGCCGGGCCCCGGCCTCCACCAGCCGGGCCGCCGCGCCGATGGCGCTGCCGCCCCGGGACTCCTCGAGCTTCACGGCGCGACCGATGGCCTCGGTGGCGCGGGCCCCCCGGGTCTCGAAAGTGAGCGGCTGCCCCTCATCCATCTCCTGGGGCGACTCGGGATCGTCGCCGAGCTGCACCACCGGTGCCAGCGCCGCGGCCAGTGCCTCGTCGAGCTCCGCCGAGGCCTCGGCCCGGTCGGCCTCGATCATCCGGTTGACGACGATCCCCGCCACCGCGGCCAGCAGCGCCACGCCCAGCGCCACGCCGATCTGGCGCCGCCGGGACATGGCCCACTCGAAGGCGGTCATCGACTTCTCGATGAAGTTGTCCTTGTTCGGATCGAGGCCGTCCTTGCGGCTCGTCTTTTCCTTGATTTTCTTGCGTGCCAAGTGCGCGCTCCTTGTCGGTCGAACGGTTCCGGAAGCCCCCGCTCGTGGGGGCGAACTATATTCTTCCGTGAGGAGCCGTGTCAACGCCAGTCGTGGCTGCCGCCGGCGGGCAGGGGCCGGCCGAGGTCGAGGGGCCAGAGCTCCTCGGCGATGACGTGCACCACGCCGTCCTGCGCCTGGATCTTGCCGCTCACGCCGAGGAACAGCGCGGTGCGGGCCAGGACCTCGTGGCGCGCGAACACGTCCTTCCAGCACACCATGTTCACGAGGCCGGTCTCGTCCTCGAGGGTCATGAACACCACCCCCGCGGCGGTGGCCGGGCGCTGGCGGCAGATCACCATTCCGGCGTAGCGCACCCTCCGGCCGTCGGCCATCCCGGCGACGGCCCGCGCGTCGGGCAGATCCATCCGCCGGAGGCGCGGGCGCCAGGGCTCGAGGGGGTGGCCGAGGGTGCTATGGGAGGCGGCCGCGAAGTCCCAGGCGATGGTCTCGAACGCGCCGAGGCCGGCGAAGCAGGGGACCGGCTCCCTCGAGCGCAGCGCGAGCGCATCCCCGCGGCCCCGGGCCAGACCGCGCACCGCCCACAGGGCCTGGCGCCGGGAGCCCGCGAGAACCCCGAGGGCCCCGGCCTCGGCCAGGCGCACCAGGGACCCGGCATCGAGCCGGGTGCGGGCGGCGAGATCGTGAAGGTCCGCGGGCGGCCGATCCCGGCGCGCGGCGTCGAGGCGCTCGAAGGCCGAGGGGGAGAGCCCCTTGACCCAGCGCAGGCCCATCCGCACGGCCAGCGGGGTCTCGGTCGACGGGCGCGCGGCCGGTTCGAGGGTGCAATCCCAGCCGCTGGCCAGGGCGCAGATGGGGCGCACCTCGACCCCCCGGCGCTTCGCGTCCTCGACGATGCTGGCCGCGGTGTAGAACCCCATGGGCTGGGCGTTCAGCAGCCCGCAGGCGAACTCGGCTGGAAAATGGCGGCGCAGGTACGCGGTGGCCCAGCTGATCAGGGCGAAGCTGGCCGCGTGGCTCTCGGGGAAGCCGTACTCGCCGAAGCCGCGGATCTGCTCGAAGACGCGCTCGGCGAAGTCGGGCGCGATGCCCTTGTGCACCATCCTCCCCACCAGCCGCTCCCGGTGCTGCTCGATGCGGCCGCCCCGCCGCCAGGCGGCCATGTCCCGGCGCAACTGATCCGCCTCGCCCGGGGTGTAGTCCGCGGCCACCACCGCCAGCTTCATCACCTGCTCCTGGAACAGGGGCACGCCCAGGGTCCGGGCCAGCACCGGCTCGAGGCACGGGTGGGGATAGGTCACTGGCTCCTCGCCCCGGCGCCGCCGCAGGTAGGGGTGGACCATGCCCCCGGTGATCGGCCCGGGCCGGACGATGCTGATCTCGACGACCAGGTCGTGGAACGTGCGGGGCAAAAGGCGAGGGAGCATCGCCATCTGGGCCCGGCTCTCGATCTGGAACACGCCGAGGGTGTCGCCGCGGCAGATCATGTCGAAGGTGGCCTCGTCGCTGGCGGGGATCGACGCCATCGACAGGCAGACGCCGCGGTGCCAGCGCAGCAGGTCGAAGCAGATGCGCAGGTGGGTCAGGGCTCCCAGGCCCAGCAGGTCGACCTTGAACAGGCCCAGGGCCTCCACGTCGTCCTTGTCCCACTGGATCACGGTGCGGCCCTCCATGGCGCCGTTCTCGACGGGCACCAGGTCGTGCACCGGCTCGTGGCCCAGCAGGAAACCGCCGGGGTGGATCGAAAGGTGGCGCGGAAAGTCGAGGATCCTGTTCGTCAGGTCGAGCAGCCGGCCGTGGGCCGGGATGGCGGGATCGAGCCCGGCCAGTGGAAGCTTCTCCGGCGGCACCGCGTCGTGGCGCCCGAGGAGCCGGGCGAGCCGGTCGAGGGCGGTCCCTGGGATCCCGAGGACCTTGCCCACGTCGCGCACCGCCGAGCGGGGGCGGTAGCGAATGACCACCGCCACCATCGCGGCCCGGTCTCGGCCGTACTTCTCGTAGACGTGCCGGATCACCTCCTCGCGCCGCGAGTGCTCGATGTCGAGGTCGATGTCCGGCGGCTCGGCCCGCTCCCGGGAGATGAAGCGCTCGAACAGGAGGCTCGTCCGCGCCGGGTCCACGGCGGTGATGCCCAGGCAGTAGCAGACCGCGGAGTTGGCCGCCGAGCCGCGGCCCTGGCAGAGGATCCCGCGCTCCGAGCAGAAGCGCACGATCTCGTGCATCGTGAGGAAGTAGCCCGGGTAGTCGAGCTCGTCGATCAGGGCCAGCTCGCGCTCGACCTGCGCCGCGACCGCGGCCGGCACGCGGCCGCCGTAGCGCTCCGCCGCGCCCCGGCGCGCCAGCTCCGCCAGCCACGCCGAGGAGGTGGTGCCGTCGGGCAATTGCTCGGCCGGGTAGCGGTAGCGGATCGCGTCGAGGGAGAATTCGCAGCGGCCCGCGATCTCGAGGGTCCGCTCCACGGCCCCGGGGTCATCGGCGAACAGCGAGCACAGCCGCGGCGGCGCCAGCACGTGGTGCCGGTCGTTGGAGCGAATCCGCCGCCCGGCCGCGGACAGGGGGACGCGCTCGCGGATGCAGGCGAGCACATCCTGGAGCGGGCGGCGATCCGGCGCGTGGTACAGGACCTCGACGGCCGCGACCCGGGGCAGGCCGAAGCGGTCCGCCCGGGCGCGGAGGAGGGGTTCCTCGCGGGTCTCCTCGGCTCGCTGGTGGCGCGCCACCAGTGCGTAGAGCCGATCGCCGAACGCGTCCCGCAACAGGGCCGCCACCCGGTCGAGATCCCCCTCCTCCTCGGCAGCCAGAAGGCTTCGCGGGCCGCCCCACAACGCGATGATCCCCTCGGCGTGCAGGGCGACCTGGCGCCAGGCCACCCGCGACGAGCCCTTGGGACAGGCGCGCCGCCCGGCGGTGATCAGGCGGCAGAGGTTGCGGTAGCCCTTGCGGCTCGCGGCCAACAGGACGACGGTCGAGCCGTCCTCGATGGTGATCTCCGAGCCGCAGATCAGCTTGACGCCGAGCCGCTTCGCCTCGAGGTGGGCGCGCACGATGCCGTAAACCCCATCCCGGTCGGTGAGGGCGATGGCCGGCAGGCCCAGCCGATGGGCCTCGGCCACCAGCTCGTCCGGGTGGCTGGCGCCCTCGAGGAACGAGAAGTTGCTCTTGCACCAGAGGGGCGCATAACCGTACATATGTATGGTATAGTCCGTCTCGCGCCGCCTGGAAAGCCGGAAACGCCAGCACACCGCCGCTCCGCGAAAGACCAGCAATTACCGAATGATCCGTTTAGTCCCTATGCGGTTTCGTATGCGGTTTCGGTGACTGCTTCGCCGCGGCCCTGGCGCTGCACCGCGGCGCGCCCCTGGCCACCGGCGATCCCGAGTTCCGCGCTCTCGAAAACGAGATCGGGATCCTCATGGCTCGGCGACGAGAGCCGATGACGCAACGCCCCTGGGGCTACCTCCCCGTGGTGATCCGGAAGCAGCGGTGGGGGCAGGTGCGGAAATCCGCCGGGGCGGTGCGGCGGGTGATGTCCTCGACGGCGACGCCCGGCGGCGGACGCAGCTCGAAGCCCGAGAAGTTGGTCGAGAAGTAGATCACCGCGCCAGGCCGGCACAGGGCCAGGGCGCCCTCGATCAGCCGCGGGTGGTCGCGCTGCACATCGAGGTCGCCTGCCATCTTCTTGCTGCGCGAGATCGTCGGCGGGTCGATGACGACCAGGTCGAAGCCCCCCTCGCCCCGGCGACGGGCACCCTCTAGAAACCCGGCCACGTCGTCGCGCACCCTGCGGTGGACCGGACCCCGGAAGCCGTTGAGCTCCAGGTTGTCCCTCGCCCAGGCCAGGTAGGTGTTGGACAGATCGACCGAGACCGTCTCCCTCGCACCCCCCGCCGCGGCGTGGACCGAGAACGCACCGGTGTACGCGAAGAGGTTCAGCACCCGCAGGCCCGCGGCCTCGGCGCGGACCAATGCCCGGGTGCGCCGGTGGTCGAGGAACAGCCCGGTGTCCGCGTAGTCCGCGAGGTTCACCCAGAAGCGCAGGCCCCCCTCGCCCACGGCGAAGCGCCGGTTCGTGCGGGCGAGCCTCCCGTACTGGGTGCCTCCGGACGCGCGCACCCGGCGCTTGAAGTGGACGTCCGCCTCGGCTACCCCGAGGGTCCGGCCCAGCTCGCCCAGGAGCCCGGCGAGCTTCCGGTGACGCACGTCCGCGGTCTCGCCGACGCCGTCCCTCGCGTAGCTCGACGCGTGCAGTCGGCCCTCGTACCAGTCGACGGCCAGCGGGATCTCGGGAATGTCACGGTCGTAGAGCCGGTAGCAGGTCACTCCTTCCCGGGCGAGCCAGGGCGAAAGCCGCCGGCGGTTTTTCAGCGCGCGGTTGATCAGCATCGTGGCCAGGACGTCGGCGCGCTGCTCGGGTGCGGTCATGACGACCCGGATCCTACCAGCGTTCCGGCCCGCGACGGAGCTTTTCGAAAAAGCGCTCGAGACAGGAGGCGTTTCCCCGGGAAACGGCCGATAATGGGGGCCTTGACCCCGGATGCCGGCGCCGCGGCGCGAGTGGAAAGGAAGACGAGGATGTTTTCACGGCTGCCAGACGGAAGGAAAGTCACCGCGATGGAGCTGCCGACCCACGAGGAGGCGATGCGGAGCTTTCCGCGACAGGCCGAATACACGTACCTCGACGGGTTCGCCGTACCCTCTATTTACGGGGACTTCGCCGTGGCGGCCTCGATCCACGGCGTGTCGATGGTGTTCTTCCCGGGATACCGCGACCGGGATATCGGCGACCGGATGAAGCGCTGTGGGGTGGCGGGCCGGTCCGACAGCGGCAAGCGCCGCGCCCTCGAGGCCGGCCTCGAGCTGACGGGCTACCTGCTGGGGCATGTGAAGCGGTTCGAGACCCCGGTGGACGTCTCGTTCTGCACGCCCTTCGCCCAATCGATCTACCGCGCGCTGACCAGCGTGCCCTTCGGTGAGACCATCACCTACGGCGAGCTGGCGAGGCTGGCCGGGCACCCAGGCAAGGCCCGTGCTGTGGGCTCGGCGATGCGCGCGAACCCCTGTCCGATCTTCCTGCCCTGCCACCGCGTGATCGCGGCCTCCGGTGAGCTCGGCGGCTGGTCCGGCCCACCGGGTTGGAAGGAGGAGCTGCTGCGGATCGAGGGCGTCACGGTCCGCTCGGGCGAGTCGACCGACTGAGATCCCACCCGCACGATTTCCCAGACATCCACCCGATATCCGACTTGCCCATGCCCGCTCCCCTTTATATAGTTGCCAAAATTTCTTTTCACGAAAGGAAGGTGCCCGATGACGCGCATGTACTTGGTTGTTGTTGTCACGTGCTTCGCCATCGTCCTGGCGGCCATGGGCTGCAAGGAGGAGGAAAAGGACTACTCCTGCGACGAAGCGATGGACAAGATGTATGACGAGGACTGCGAGATGTGGTGCAGCAACGACGGCTACACGATCTGGATGGACACCTGTGCGTGGTACGACGATGACGACCCGTACAACTTCCCCGAGTCCCTGGCCAAGGACATCTGCGACGAGATCGAGGACCAAGCCGATGACGAGGACTGCATGGGCGAGTTCCAGGACGTGCTGAACTGCCTCGTGAAGGAGGCGAAGGACGACTGCGCCGGTGACTGCGACGGCGAATGGGACGACCTCACCGACTGCCTGGACTGGTAGCTTCTGCGAACCCTCATCCGTTCGCCGCACCGCGGCCGGACATAGCCGCATGCCGGAAGTCGACCCGGTTCCCCGAGCGACTTCCTACCAGGTGTATCCGAACTCGAAACCGACCGAGGGCGCCGCACCGCCGATGGTCAGATCCTCGTCCACGTGGAAGTAGAGGTAGGAGACACCCACGCCGGTGCCGAACGTCACGTTGTTCTCCCACGCCCACTTGTGCCCGACGAGAAGCTGCGCGTCGAAAAGAAAAGCCGCATCTCCGTCGATGAAGATCGAACCCCCGCTCGCGGAGACGCTCATGTTCCACCCCTCGGGGGCCCGCCCCGCGAAGAAGGTCGAGAACCCGAGGCGCCCCGCCAGGCCGAAGATCTTGAACTCCCCGAACCCCCAGAAGAGGAAGCTGACGTCGATGTCCAGGGTCACCCACTGCGAGACCGCCCGATCGTAGCCGATTTCGCCGCCGCCCATGCCGCCGACGATGAAGCTGCCGGTGGTGAAGATCAGGCGGTTGAGGAAAACCGGTTCCTCCTCGGGCTCTGGCTCGCCTTCATCGACCCCGGCGTCGGCGACTTGCGTTTCGACCTCCGAGGCGACTTCCTCGGCCTCCTCCGCAGTCGCCGGAGAGTCCGGAACCACGGCCGCCTCGACTAGAGGTGGTGGGGCAGCGCTGCCCTCGTCGGCAGGCGGCGTCTCGGCCTTGGTCGTGGCCCACGTCTTCGCCTCGGGTGACTCGTATTCCTCCTGCGCGGCCGCCAAGGCCAGGGATGCGAGCAGTCCGAGGAGACCCGCAGCGACCACGAGCGCTCCGGGATACCGAAACTCCGCCATGATCGCCCCCTTTCCGCCGAAATAGAAACAACCCCTTGGAGCAAGGCCGAACCGGCGCCATTCTCCGGGGTCGCCGCAATCCACCTGCGACTGTTCCTTCTGCGATGAGATTACTGTAGCGGCCCGCCCGGAAACCGTCAAGAACCCTCACTCCTCGGTGACGTATCAGGTTTTGTGTCAGGGCCTGCCGGCGTCATAGGCGGGAAAAAAGAAGAGG
>CAYZAI010000076.1:0-15441 GCA_964476305.1 uncultured Myxococcales bacterium | reverse complement strand
TAGCGCCCGCCGTGCTGTCCAGGAACGGAACCGGCGAGAACTGGGGAGTGGTGAGCCCGCGGGCCGCCCGCGCGTGGAGGCCGCGTCCGGCTGTGCTAGGATGTCGTCGGGAGGCGCGATGGTCCGGGTCAACGGCGAAGCGTTCGAGCACGAGGCCGGGTTGACCGTGGCCGGTCTGCTCGAGCGGCGGAGGTTCACGTTTCCGCTGCTCGTCGTGCGGATCGACGGTCGGCTCGTCGAGCGCGGCTCCTATGCCGACACGCCTGTCGAGGACGGCTCCGACGTCCAGGTCCTGCACCTGATGTCCGGAGGCTGACGACCCTCCTCCGCGCTGGACACGGCGCCTCGGACGCTGCCATCATCGCCACGAATGATGTCGCACTTCGCCAGCGCCTTCCTCGCCGGGCTGAACGTCCTGCTGGCGGCTCTCGTCCTCTGCCGCGACAAGCTCCACTTCCTCCATCCCCGGCCCCGGCTCGTCCTCGCGGGTATCGCATTGCTGGCCGCGGTGGGCCTCGGCGCTCACCTCGACTTCCTGGGCTTCCACGGCGAACGCGGCGCAGTGCACTACTGGGACTTCTTTCACTACTACATGGGCTCCAAGTACTTCGCCGAACTGGGCTATGGCGGCCTCTACGACGCATCGGCTCGCGCGGACGCAGAAGATGATCCCGGCGGCGTGCTGGACCTCAGGTTCTGCACGTCGAGCGCGCTCGTGGGTCTCGCCCTGGTGGCGGCCCTGGCAGCGGAAATCGCGGCCCCGATCCGCGGTGGGCGGAACGGAGGTCCCTAGTGCCGCTGCCCCCTCTCGAACCCCGGGTCGGTTGGCTGGGTCTCGCCGCCGGCTTCGCTCGGGCGCTGCCCGGTCTGCTGCTCTTGGTCGCCGGCCTCGTGATCTACAACATCGGCCAGATGCTGAGCCTCGCGCTGCTGCCCGTGTCCCGCCGCGCTTTCGTCGCCTTCAACCGCGCCGGCGCGGACGCGTGGTGGCGCCTGTTTGCCCTGCTGACCCGCGTTCTGCACGGGATCCGTGTCGAGGCGAGTGGCGATCCACTACCCGCGGCGGGGAGCGTCCTGGTGATCGCCAACCACCAGCAGATGACCGACATCTGCTTCCTCGCGCTGCTCGCCGTCCAGAACCGCGCCGCCGGGGATCTCAAGTGGTTCGTCAAGCGCAAGGTGCGGTACGTGCCGCTGCTCGGCTGGGGCATGGCGTTCCTGGACAATCTGTTCGTCGAGCGCTCCTGGTCCCGCGATCGCGGCTCGATCGAGGCCACCTTCGCGCGGCTCAGGCGCGACGGGTCGCGCGTCTGGGTCGTGCTCTTCGCCGAGGGCACCCGCGCCACAGTGGCCAAGATCGCCTCGAGCGAGCGCCACTGGCGGCGCAAGGGCCGGGAGCCGGCCAGCCATGTGCTGCCACCCCACACCCGCGGTTTCGTTGCCACCCTCACCGGGCTGGAGGGCAGGCTGCATGCGGTCTGCGATCTGACCATCGCCTACGAGAGCGGCGTACCGAGCCTGTGGCAGTTCATCCTCGGCTGCGCCCCCTCGGCTCGTGTCCACGTGCGGGTGTTCGACGCCGCCGCCCTGCCCGCTTCAGACGACGACCGCGCGGGCTGGCTGCTCGAGCGCTTCGCTCTCAAGGACCGGGTGCTCGACCGGTGCTACGCCGGCGAACCGCTTGCCGCGGCGGCAGGAGCGCAAGGCCGGGAGACCGACCCCGGGATCGCCACCTGATCGCCGGCCGTCGCGACTTGCCGCCAACGTGGTGAGCGTTTACTATGATCCGGTTCGGCGGCCCTATCCGGCCTCACCCGATGGAGACGTGTGACATGACCGCTTCGGCCTGCTCTCACATCACGGCGCGCAGGCACCTCGCGTCCGGCGATAGCGAGAACACTCTGCGCGTGGCCGGCGCGATGCTCGAGGCCGATCCGGCTGACGTCATGGCTTGGCGTCTCGTCGCGCTGGCGATGGCCGGGTTGGGCCGGACCAACGCCGCGGTCAAGAACCTGAAGAGCCTCGCCCTGGCCCTGGCCGAGGAGCAGAACCCGATCCTCGCCATCGCCATGGCCAGACGGCTCGGGACCCTGGGCGGAGACGAGGCGGGCGTGCTGGGGAAGATCGCGAAGCTCTACGGCGCTGGCTCCTCCCGTGTCGTCGAAAACCTTCCTCTGTCGCCGCCGCCGCTTCCGGCCGTCGCGGGCCCCGCTCCGTGGGGTGGCGATCTCGTTGGAGAGCGCCTGGAGGCGCGTGCCGGCGAAGCCATGGCCGTGGCCTGGGGCGCGGCGTTGACCCGCACCGGGGATGGCGGTCCGCTGCCATTCGTCCCACTGCTCGGCGCCCTTGCCCCGGGAGACTTCGTGGAGCTGGCCCGCTGCCTCGAGCCGGTGACGCAGGAGCCCGGCGATCTCGTGGTGGAACAGGGCACGGCCGGTGACGCGATGTACATCATGGCCGAAGGCACAGTTGAGGTCAGCCGCGCCGCGCCCGGCGGCGAGATCCAGGTCCTGGCCCAACTCGGTCCTGGGGCGTTCTTCGGAGAGATGGCCCTGGTCTGCCGTGCCCCCCGCGCCGCCTCGGTCCGCGCCCTGGATCGCGTGCTGCTTCTACGCGTGGGTCGCGACGACATGGAGCAGCTGGCCCGGCACACCTCGGCCGTCGGCAACGTGTTGATCGCCTTCTGCCATGCCAGGATGCTCGAGAACCTGGTGCGCATCTCGCCGGTTCTCGCACCGGTGCCGCCGGCGAAGCGGCCGGATGTGGTCGCTCGGTTCGGCACCGACTTCCGCGACGCCGGCGACGTGATCCTCGAGGAAGGCGACGCCGGGCCTGGCCTCTTCCTGGTCGTCTCCGGCGCGGTGCGGGTGACGCGGCGGGATGGCAGCGAAACCCTGGTCGTCGCCCGACTCGGACCGGGCGACCTCTTCGGCGAGATCTCACTTCTGATGCAGAAGCCCGCCACGGCCACGGTCACCGCCGTCGAGAGCACCGCGCTGCTCGTGCTCTCCCGAGACGACTACCACGCGGTCACCGGCGATTTCCCGGAACTGCTGAAAGGCGTCTACGACATCGCGGTCGCACGGGAAGCGCAGAACAACTCGATCATGGCCGCTCCGGCCATCAACCTCGATGACATCGTGATGGTGTGATCCATGACGGCAACAGCTGAAAAACCCCCATTGGCCCTGTCCCTGCTCCTCCTCGTCGCGGGCGTGGCGGCACTGGCGACCGCGGTGCTGCTGGTCTGGTCGCGCTTCGATCTCCGCGAGCCCGTGGCGCCGGCCGCGATCGCCTCCCTGCCGGCTGCCACGGCGGGGCAGGCCGCTGGCCCGGAGCCGGTTACCGAAACCGATCCGCCTGTGGCCGTGCCGGCGAACGAGGTCCCGCCCGGCCCGCCTCACGACGGGCGCGCCGGACCTGGCCCAGCGCCGACGATCGCCGACGCAGGCCCCGCGGCGGCCGGAGGCCCGTGGCGCCTGAGCCTCGATCCCAGAAACTACGCCCCGGACGAGACCGGGGAAGCCGCCATCGCCGAGATCGCCGCACTGCTGGCCGCGAACCCGTCGGCGCGGGTCCGGCTGCTCGGCGTCAACAACAACCGGATGAGCGAGAAGCGCGCCCTGCAGGCGGCCCGCACCGTGAGGAATCGACTGGTAGCCGCCGGTGTGGAGCGCCGCCACTGCGAGGTCGAAGCCGATCAGGAGGCCGGCTTCGAAGGGCTCGAAGTCCGCATCGAAATCGAAGGAGGGTCCCGATGAGCCTGCTCGCCATCGTCGCCGCTCTCGTCGGCGCGGGCGGTATCTGCCTCTGGGTGGCCGGCTTGCTGCTGGGCGGCCGCGCCGGCGGCGGGAGGACCGCGGAGGACGAGCTCGCGGCTTTGGTCCGTAACCGCAACTCCCTGCGGGGGAACCTGCTCGACGCCCACGAGAAGCTCGGCCGGCTCGAGTCGCAGATGGCCGATGAGCGGACCGCGCGCCGCGCCGCAGAGGACGACCTCGCCCGCGCCGAGACCGAGATGGAGCGGGCGGCCGGGGAGCTGGGCCGGGCCGAAGCGGAGCTGAGCCAGTCCGGCCTGGAGATAGCCAGGCTCGAAGCGCAGCTCGCGGCGACGACCCGTGAGCTCGCGGACACGCCCACCATGCCGCCGGATCCCCTGCCGGGGATGTCGATCCCGCCGATCTCCGGAGATTTTCACCCCAAGAAGACCATGGCCATCGGATATGCGCGGGCATCGGATCCTCCGGAGGCCGCCGACACGGACAACGCCCTGGCTGATCTCGACCTCGAGCGCGTGGCCCACACCAAGACTCGCCAGGCGCTGGACGAGGCACAGGCGAGAATCGAGCTGCTCGAACGGGAGCGGGCGGCCCCCCGGCCCCCGCCTGTTCCCGCTTCGCCGAACTCGCCCTCCGCGGAATGCGCCGAGCCCGGAAAAGCCTCGACCCCGCCGCCGCTCCCGCCCCGGGATCGCAAGGGCGCGGGCTTCCAGACGGTGTCCATCGCCAGCCGCGACCAGGCCGTGCCGGGCTTCGAACACGATCGGCTGCGCCAGGCCCACGAGCAGCTCCGGCTCGAGAAGGAGCGGATCGAGTCCGAACACGCCGAGGCCCTCACCCGCCTTTCCGAGATCGAGGACGAACCCGAAACCAAGAAGTGAGCGGTTCGGCGTTCGAGGAGGTAGGAAAACATGACGACGCAGAGGGGCGATCGTCTCGGGCCTCGCCAGGGAGGGCGTGCCCGCGTTCCCCGTGACGGAAGAGGACGGCAGGCTCGTCGTCGATCTGCACTAGGGGCAGGGAGGTTCCCGCCATACCGAGCCCGCGCCATCGGTGTGTCCCGGCTGCTTGGCAACCAACAGGTTCGCCAGCTCGGCCATGGTGTCCAGCACTGCTTCGAAATCGGCGCACGTCTTCAGAACGCGATTGATGTCCAGGGTCATCTCCCGTTCGGTGATCGCCAGCTCCCTGTCGCCCCGAGCCAGCTCGGCCAAGAGCTCGCGCGCCCGCAAAGTCTCCAGGCGCTCGATTGCAGGATCTCGGTTTTCCGCCTCGATGGTGAGAATTCGATCCAGATCCGGGTCCCCCAGAAGGATACTCTTCTCCTTCTTCCGGGCGATGGACCTGCGCGCCGCCAGCCAACCCCACAGGACCAGTGCTCCCCCCAGGCAGACGACAAGCGGGCCGGGATGCAGCATTGCGACCGCCCCGCCCACCCCACCGCAAAGCAGAAGCCCGGCCAACGCGGCCCACAGCCAGTGTGCTTGCCCCCGCAATGAAGCCGACGCCTTCACGGACAGCTTCGTGGCCAAAGGATTCCCGAAGGTCAGGGTGATCCCCGTTCGCGCGGTTCGACGATACTCGTCGATCTGCCTGACCCGGACCCGGTGTCCGGCTCGGTCCCCCTCCATGGTACCCTGGTTCATGGCCGGTGCCGGGTGGGAAACATGAACGAGGTTCAGATCCGAGGCCAGTACTCGCCATGCGGTCATGGAAGAGACCATCCTTGTGCCGCGCAACCGTCCGAGACTAGCCCCGGGAGAAGGCGCGGATCACGTCCATCATGCGGCCGAGGGGCTCGACCCGTGCCACGTGGCCGGTGCGGATCGCGGCCATGGGCATGCCCGCGACGACGGCGGTCTCTTCGGACTCGGCTACCACCATCCCGCCGGCGTCTGCCACGGCCTCGACCCCGAGCCGGCCGTCGTCTCCCATGCCCGTGAGCACCATGGCCAGTACCTCGCGGCAGGCCGAAGCGGCGGCCGAGACGAAGAGGTGGTCGGCCGACGGCACGTAGCGGTCACCCGGGTCCGGCGCCACCGCTCTCACCGCCAGGGATCCACCAGCCAAGGGCAGGACCTCGACGTTACGATCGCCCGGGGCTATCCAGACCGAGCCATTGTGCAGGATCTCGGTACGGGTCACCTCGCGGACCTGCAGGTTGGCCTGCCGGTTCAGCCGTTCGGCAAAGGTCGTGGTGAATCGAGGGGGCATGTGCTGGACCACCACGATCCCGGCCTCGATGTCTCCGGGCAGCGACGTGAGGATGCGGGTCAGGGCCGCGGGGCCGCCCGTGGACGCGGCGATCACGACCAGCCGGCGCGTCTCCACATCCCTGCGCGGCTCGGCTTCCGGGACCTCGAGCCCGGCCTCCGGTTCCACCGCCGCGTACGACCCGGTCTCGAGGGCCCGTTCCACGGGCAGCGGGGCCACCGGGCGGAGAGCCCGACGTTCCAGGTTGCGGGCGAGCAGCACCTTGCGCACGACCTCGTCCCGGATGGAATGGATCTCCGGTGAGATCCGCGCCGTGGGCTTGGCCACGAAATCGACCGCACCGAGCTCGAGGGCGCGAAAGACGTTGTCGGGTTTGGCATGGGAGCTGATCACGATCACCGGCGTGGGTTGTCGGGCCATGAGCAGGCGCAGGAACGAGAAGCCGTCCATCCGCGGCATCTCCAGATCCAGGGTGATCACGTCGGGCTTCTCGTTGATCGCGATCTGCAGCCCGTCCTGGCCGTCGCGGGCCTTGCCGATGACCTCGATGCCGGGCGTGCTCTCCAGGAAACCCGCCACGGCCCGGCGGTTGTAGGCCGAATCGTCGATCACCAGCACGCGCAGGGGCGGTTTCTCTCTTGTGCTCATATCTCCGGCCTGCGGTACACCAGATCCTCACTCAGGTGCACGAGCTCGAAAGCGGTGGAAAGGTTCAGCAGCGACTCGGTGTGGCCGAGCAGCAGATAGCCGCCAGGGCCGAGTCGGTCGTATAGCACCGAGATTCCCTGCGCCTTGGACTGCTTGTCGAAGTAGATCAGCACGTTGCGGCAGAAGACGACGTCCGCCCGCCCGACGAAGACGATCCGCTCCCGATCGAGCAGGTTGAGCCGGCCGAAGTGGCACATCTGGCGCAGGTCGTCGTCGACACTGAGTCCCTCGGGCACTTCGACGAAATGCCGCGCGATCAGCTCCGCCGGCATGGTGCGGAACGCCGCCGGTCCATAGACCCCGCGGCGGGCGCGGGCCAGCATCCGGCTCGAGATGTCGCTGCCGAATATCCGCACGTCCCAGCCTCGGAACAGGCCCGAGTCGAGGACGAGCATCGCGATGGTGTAGGCTTCCTCGCCGGAGGAACACCCCGCCGACCAGATCAGCAGCCGCCGCCGCCCGGAGTTGCGCCGCTGGAGTTCGGGAAGGATCTCCCGGGTGAAAGACCGGAGCTGGTACTCCTCGCGCAGGAAGTAGGTCTCGTTGGTCGTCAGGATCTCGGCGGCTTCCTCGATCTCAGCCTCGCCGTCCGGGTGGTAGCTGAGGTAATGGAAGTAGTCGTCGAAGGTCGTGATGCCCAGGTGCACGAGCCGCTCGCTGAGCCGGCTCTCGACCAGGTAGCGGTCGTCGTCGTTGAATGAGATGCCGAAGCGCCGGTTGATCAGATCCCGGAGCAGCCGGAAGCGCTCGATGGACAGCGGAACGACGGGATCACCGAGTCGCACCGGTCAACCCTCCCCGTGCCCGCGTCGCGCGGTCTCGGCGAGCAGGATGCGCTCGATGGCCCGGCGGACCAGATCGTCCGCCTCCCGCGGTCGGTGGCTTCTCAGAGCTTCGAGCGCCTCGGGTGCCGGTGCCGACTCGGCGAATCGCTCCACCGCCGCGAGGCGCACGTCCCAGGCCGGATGGCCGAGCAGCCCGGCCAGTTGGCCCAGGGTGACCGCCGATCCCAGTGAGATCAGCGCGCGCTTGACCACCTCGGCGTCCGGATGGGCGAGGATCTCGTCGCCGATCTCCTTCATTTCGAGACCGAGGCTTTCCATCGCCTCGAGCGCCGCGATGGCCTCCGCGGCGCCCTCGCGGCACAGGCCGCGCAGGATCGTCGGCGCCTCGGAATGCCCGACCTGCCCCAAGGCACGGATCAGCACCGCCCGAAGCGGCCCGTCGGCGGCGGCCAGCCCCGACAGGATCGTCTCGGCGGCCGCCGGACCGATACGCGCCAGGGCCACGGCCGCGGCCATCTGCACGCCGATGTCCTCGTCGGTCATCGCCATCGAGATCGTCTCGACCGCCGCGTCGCCCGCCACCGCGGCCAGGGCGCCGACCACGGCTCGCCGCAACCTCGGATGGGGCGAGCCCAGGGCTCCCGCCAGCAGCGATGCGTCCTCGGCCCGACCTATCGCCTCCAGCGTCCTGCAGAGCTCGACGCCCCGCTCGCCCTCGAGGTCCACAGCCCGTACGGCGGCGCGCACGGCGTCCGGCTCCCGTCGCCCGATTTCGGCCAGGGCGTGGCCAGCCGCGCGCCGGACCCGGGCGGTCTCGGACCCGCAAAGCTCGATCAGCCTGGGCACCACCCGCATGTCTCCGAATCGCGCCATCACGCCGGCGGCGGCGGTCGCGACGACCGGATCCGTCGACTCCAGGTGGGCAGCGAAGCGGGGCACCTCGTCCCGTCCCGTCCGGGGCTTCAACAGCCTGGCGAGCAGGCCGAGCACCGAGGCCAGCTCGCGTTTCTCAGCGCGGGTCAGGAGCGCTTCGAGCGCCTCCTCGGCCGCCGATCCCCATGCCCCCAGCCCTTCCAGCAGCAACGGGTGCAGGCTCTCGTCCTGCGCCAGCTCCACGAACAAAGGCACGAAATCCGACCGCCGGGACCACAGCAGGCAGTGTAGTGCCGCGCGCTGGTCTATGGGCTCGCCTTCCCTGGCCAGCGGTGCGAGCGCGGCCAGATCCTCCTCCGGCGCGGCGCCGAGAACGCGTTCAACCTCCGCGGCGGCTTCCCGCTTTCCGTCGTGGAGCAACTCGAAGGCCCGCGCCGCGCCCGGCTCTCGCCCCAGGCGGGTCGCTATCAGCGGCGCGGCAGCCGGTTCCCCGCAGCGGCCCAGGGCGATGACGATCTCGACGCCGAGCAGCGGGTCGTCCATCAGCGGCAACAACGTCGCACAGGGCAGCCGTGCTCCCAGCCCGCCCAAGGATTGCAGCGCGGCCAGCACCAGCAGCCGATCCTTGCCGCCGAGGCACGAGGTCAGCGCTGCGCGGGCCTCGTCTCCGCCGTGGTCGCCGAGCCATTCGGCCGCGCAGGTTCGGACATTGGAGTCCGGATCGTCGAGCGCCGCGACCAGCAGCCCCTCGCCGCGGGGATCGCGGCTGCGCCCAATCACTTCACAGGCGATGATGCGCCCGCTGGCGTCCAGCGCGGGCAGCCGGGCCTTGAGCACGGTCACCGCGGGCTCGCCCAGGCCCGCCAGGGTTTCCGCCGCCGAGTTGCGCAGGCCGATGTCGCTCACCTGGATCGCAGCGTCGACCAGCAGCCCTGCCAATGCCGGGCCGGACGGCGACCGGATCAGCTGGGCCACCATCTCCTTGCGCACCCGCCAGTCCCCGTCGCCGAGCACCCGGAGCACCAGCTCTCCCTGGTCCACCAGCGGGAGCCTGCCGAGGCTGGTCACGGCGCGTCGCCGGACCTCCGGGCTCGGATCCGAGAGCCTGGCCGCCAGCTCCGCGTCGACGCCGCTCATCGCTCTTCCTCCGCGGCCATCGCCCGCTCCACGGCCTCGTGAGCACCTCCGGTCACGGCGGCCAGATCCATCTCGAAGACCAGCCCGTCGCCATGACCCCAGACATCCTGGATCCACCGCGTGTCGATCCCGGTCATCAGCGGGTGGCGCTCGCGCCGATCCCGTCCCTGGACAACGACCACACCCGCCACGCGATCCACCAGAATTGCGGTCTCCGTGCCGGCGGCAGTGACGATGACCCATTTGGCGCGGGGCCCGTGCTCCCCCTCGATCTTCAGGCAGCGACGCAGATCGATCACCGGCACGACTCGTGCTCGGTGGTCGGCGACCCCGACCACGTGGGACGGGGCGCCGGGTACCGGGATCAGCGGACGCGGGCCCACGACCTCGGCCACGGACATGATGTCCATCCCGTAGCGCACCTCGCCGATGCGAACCTCCACGAGCTTGCGCTCCTGGTCGATCTGGCCAGCGCCGGGCAGGCGGCTGTAAAGGTCGATCGTCATCCCTCGAGTGCCTCCGCCACCAGTCCCTCGAGGTCAATCACCGTGATCTGGGTCTGCTCGTCCGGCCGCGCCAGGCAGACCACGCGACCACTGTGAGCCGTCCCCTCCAGCGATGGGTTGCGCTCCAGGGCGCTCTCGGGCAGGCGCCGGACCATGGTGACCCGGTCCACCAGCAGCCCGACGAGCTCGCCCTCCACCTCGAGCAGCAGGATCCTCGCGGTGCGCGGCCAGCTCGTGGGGCCGAACTCCATCAACAACCCCAGATCGACCAGGGTCACCACCGTCCCGCGGATCGAGACGACGCCGAGGATGTACGCCGCCACCCGCGGAACCCACGTCACGGGCGGAGGCTTGACAATCTGCTTGACGAGCTGCAGGTCCACGCCGAACTCCTCACCGCCGAGGAGGAAACAGAGGAAGCCCTGCTTCGTCCGGGCCGTGCGATTCGGCCCCGAATTCCTCGGCGCCAGGGATGCGAGCATTGTCAACGCGGTGCCCATCGCCCTACTCCGGCAGCGCGGCGTGGGCCTCGGTGCCCTCGCCGGCGGCGAACCACTCCTCAATCACGGCCGCGGTATCCAGCACCAGCGTCAGCCGCTGGTTGCCGATGTCCGTTGCGCCGGCGAATCCGCTCGCCCTGTCCAGGCTCGTGCCCAGCGACTTGATCACGACGTCCTGCTGGCCCACGAGCGCGTCGACCACGAGACCCAGGCGCCGCTGTCCCAGCGCGGCCACCACGACGTAGCTGCCGACTGGGACCGGTCCGGATCGGGGACGACCGAAGAAGGCGTCGAGCCGGCACAGGGGCAGGGTCTGCCCGCGCAGGGTCATCGTCTCGGTGCCGAGCACTGCCTGCACGCTCCCCTCGGCCACGAACACGGCCTCGGCCACGGTGTTGAGCGGGATGGCGTAGGTCTCGTCCATCACCTCCACCAGAAGCGCCGGGATGATCGCCAGCGTCACGGGCATGGTAATCGTGAACTTCGTGCCGATGCCCGGATCGGACTGGACCTCGACCACGCCGCCGAGGGCCGCGATGTTGGTCTTCACCACGTCCATCCCCACGCCGCGCCCCGAGATTTCGGTGGCCCGGGCCGCGGTCGTGATCCCGGGCAGGTAGATCAGGTGCAGCACCTCGCGAGGCGAGAGGGTCTCGGCCTGCTCCGCCGTCAGCATCCCCCGCTCGATGGCGACCTCGACGATCCGCTCCCCGTCGATGCCGCCCCCGTCGTCCTCGATCTCGATCAGCACGTGGTTGCCCTTCTGGTAGGCGGTAAGCGCCACGGTGCCGGCCTCGAGCTTCCCGGCGGCTGAGCGCTCGGCGGGATCCTCGATCCCGTGGTCGATGGCATTGCGGATGATGTGCATCAGCGGGTCGGAGAGCTCCTCGATGATCAGCTTGTCCACCTCGGTCTCGCCCCCAGAAACCAGCAGGTGGATCTCCTTGCCGAGCTCGCGGGAGATCTTCCTGGCCATCCGGGCCAGCCGATCGAACATCTGGCTGATCGGCACCATCCGCACCTCGAGGATCCCCTCCCGAAGCTCGGCCAGCCGTCGCTCGAAGCCGCGGGTCACCCGGTACAGCTCGATCGCCAGCTCGCGCCGCCCGGCCAGGGCGCGCAGATCGTCGCTGGCCTTGGCCACGGCGGCGCGGATGATGTTCAGCTCGCCAACGACGTTCATGAGCCGGTCGAGCTTGCTGATGTCGACCCGGACCGAGTGGCTCACCGAACGCAGGGACAGGGCCCGCTCCGGGGCGGGGACCGGAGGCGGCTCCTCGGCGTCGCCCCGGACGGCGATCTCCCGGGGTCCGGTCGCGGGAGGCACGATGCGGTTCGACGCGGCAGGGTCCGCTCCCGGATCGGCTGGCGGCGGCAGGGTGTGCCTACGCGAGCCCATCGCATCCCGCGCCGGGACCAGCAGCTCGACCTCGGCCGAGTACGCCGTCACCGCCGCATCGAGCTTCTCGCGATCGCTTTCGAGAACAAGCAGCACGTCGAGATCGAGCGTGTCCGGATCCCCGCCCTCCATGGAAGGCAGGTAGGTGATGATCTCACCCACCGGCTTGAGGCTCTTCTTGATCGCCTCCAGCTCGGTATCGATGGCCTGCATTTCGACCTTGGTCCGCAGCCGGTACAGCGGTCGGCCCTGCTCGAGGTTGGTCCTCAGCCGGTGCTCCTCGAACTCGGTCAGCACCTCGATCACGTCCGCGCCGACCAGCGCGGGCAGGTCGAGGTGCTCGACCTCGGGATCCGGCAACTCCATCGCCCCTGCGCTGTTCTCGGCGGGTCCCGAGGCGCCCGATGGTCCGGGCTCGCGACCCTCGAGCCGGGAGAGCAGCCGTTCGATCTCGGGCAGGACGGCCTCGGTAGCCGGATTCCCAGTCTCTCCTACCGCGGCCAGGACTTTCATCGCGGCTTCGACGCTCTCGAGCAGGAGGTCGAGGATCTCAGGCGTGAGCATCGCGCGTCCCATGCGGATGTCGTCGAGCAGGTTCTCCTCGCGGTGGGCGAGCCGGGACAGGCTCTCGACGCCGAACGTGCTGCTCAGGCCCTTGAGGGTGTGCCAGCCGCGGAAGACCTCGTTGATCCTCTCGGGATCGGGCTCCCGCCGCTCGCGCTCGCCGTCCATCAGGAGCAGGTTGCGGCTCAGGGCCTCGACGAACTCCTGGGCCTCGGAGAGGAACTCCTGGACCGCCTTGGAGCCTCCCTTTTTTTTACGACCACCTTTCAAGAGGATACCCCCCCGCCGGACATGGCGCTGCCTACGGCCCGCACGATGTCAGCGGGCTCGAAGGGCTTGTCCAAGTACTCGGTGGCGCCGAGGGACAGGGCCCGCTCGTGGTCGACGCTGGACGAGAGCGTCGAGATGATCACGATCGGCACACGGCTGTTCCGGTCGGAGCGGCGCACGAGCCGGATCAGCTCGAACCCGTTGATGTCGGGCATGTTGATGTCGGTGACGACGACATCGTAGAGGTCGCGGGGCAGAAGCCGGATCGCCTCGAACCCGGAGGACGCCTCGACCACCGTGCAGTCGAACGATTCCTGCAGCGCGCCACGGACGTAGGCCCGCATCGCTCGGGAATCGTCGACCACCAGCACCCTCATGTCATTCCCCGCCGCCGAGATCGAGCTCGATGCTGTCGACGTTCGAGAGATCCTGGGTCTGTTGGTCGAACTCCCGCAGGCCCTCGGCCGTTGTCTCGGCGGCGCCGATGGCCGCCAGGGCGGTGAGGTGCGCCGCAATCCCCGAGAGCGCGCCGCACGCCAGTATCGCGATCAGGAATACCGCGGCCAGCTTCCGGCGACCGGAGCGGGCGAAGGCGAAGACGAGGCTTCCGGCCGGGACGAGCAGGGCCACGAGGCCCCACCCCGCCGAGGACCTGAAACCCAGCACGATCATCGCCACGTGGAGCGCCAGGGCCACGAGCCCCATGAGCGCACCCGCGAGGAACAGGTAGAAGATCGCGGACATGGGCACCTCCTCCCGGCCGATGGCGGATCCGTCGGCCCACAGGATCCGGAGGCTTCAATCTATCAGGACGGCCCGGCCCGGGCAATGCGCCAGCGGTATCAGATCTGCCGCTCGAAGGCGCCGATGTCGACGTAGGTGGGCGAACCGCCGCCCGTGTTGGGAACCTCGGGGTCGTTCTCACGGGGGTTGCCGTCGAGATCGAGGAGCGGCGCGCCGGTGCCCATGCCGGAGTCGATGCACGGCGAGCCGGGGCTGAGTCGGAAATCCCCCCCGGCCGCATCCAGAAACAGCGGGTCGTCAGCGAGCATGCCCTCTCCGGGTTGCTGGACGCTGAGCAGGCTGTATGTGAGATCGATGTCCGACCCGAGGAACGTCATGTTGCCCGGCGTGTTGCCCCAGACGACGGAGTTGACCATCGTGACCTCCGGAGAGTTGTGCAGCTTCACGGCCGAGGAGATGTCTCCGGTGTTGCCCGTCACTGTGCAGCTCGCGATCGCGGTAGAGCTCTCCTGCAGGTACATGGCGCTCCCGCCGTAGTACTCCGAGCTCGCGGTCGAGTTGCCTGTCAGCAGGCAGTTCACGATCTCGCCACCAGCCTGGAGGCTGGCCACGGCGCCGCCGGTCGTGGCCTCGTTGTCCTGGAACCAGCAGTTGCGGAACGAGGGCGCAGCATCGTCCAGGTTGCGTGCCGCACCGCCCGTGTCCGCCTCGTTGCCTTCGAAGACGCACCCCTCGTAGGATGCCTCGCCGCCGTTGTTGAACACCGCGCCGCCTCCGAACCCGGCGGAATTCTCATAAAAGACGCCTTGCGAGAAGACCGGCGAGCCATCCTCGACGAACGCGGCTCCGCCGTGCACCGCGGCGCTGTTCTGTGTGAAATCGCAACCCGCCATGTGCACCGCGCTCTGGTAGGTTCGCAGCGCCCCGCCGTTGGTTCCCGCCTCGTTGGCCTCGAACGCGCAGCCCTCCAGCGTGCCGCCCCCGCCGTCGAGGGTGACGGCTCCTCCTGACAGCTCGGCCGCGTTTCCTTCGAAAACGCAGTCGAGGATCTCCGGTGACGCGTCCGCCGAATAGATCGCGCCACCCGAGTCGGCCAGGTTGTCCTCGAAGCGACAACCCACGATCACCGGCGCCCCGCCCGTGACGAGCAGACCGCCTCCGAGGCCATTCGTGTCTTCGCCGTCGGCCAGGCCGCCCCTGACGGTGAAGCCGTCGAGCACGGTCCCGTCGCCGGTAACGACGACGTGCCGCACGTGCTGCGTGCCTCCCTCGTGGTGCCGGCCGTCGAGGATCGTGGCGTTGGCCTCGGGGTCTCGCTCGTCGCGCTCGATCTCTCCGCCGAGGAAGCCGCCATAGAGCGCCACGCCGGGACCTGTCTCGACCGCGTCCGCCGCGGTGGACAGGTAGACGTAGTGGGCACCCGCGGCGACCCAGACCTCGCAGCTTCCGAGATCCGGCTGCGCGGTCAGGGCGGCCAAAGCGGCTCCGGCGGCCAGAGCCACGCGATCGAAGGCAGTGTCCCAGGTCAGGCCGTCCGCACCGGCGACGGAGCCGGAGGCGATCGCGAAGCGGACACAGGTGTCGCAACCGGCCCCGGCCAGACCCGGCAGGCAAGCGGCGCAGGCCGCGTCAGGGTCCCAGCCCGCGGGACAGGAGTCGCAGTCGTCGCCCTGCCACTGGTTCAGGCATTGGCAGACGGCCTCGGTTTCGGTCTGCTCGACGCACTCGGCGTTGGTGTCGTGGCAGTCCTGCACCACCTCCCCGGGCACGTCGCATGAGTCGAAGGCCATGACATCGCCGTCGCCGCTGCAGCGGGTGTACGCCGCAGGGACGCACTCATCGCCCGTGTCCGAGCCCGAGCCGGAATCGGAGTCGGAGTCGGCATCCGTGTCGGCATCTGTGTCCGCGTCCGTGTCCGCGTCCGTGTCCGCGTCCGTGTCCGCGTCCGTGTCCGCGTCCGTG
>CAYZAI010000075.1:8554-15592 GCA_964476305.1 uncultured Myxococcales bacterium | reverse complement strand
CCCCCCCCCCCCCCCCCCGCCCCCCCCCCCCCCCCCGCCCCCCCCCCCCCCCGCCCCCGCGCCCCCGGCCCGGGCGCGCGGTGGCGAGGGACTGCATGGACCGCATGGACGACATGGACGCCCCTTCGAATCCGCTTGGTGAATCGCTGGCCGTCATCACCGGGAATGCTACGCTCGGAGAAAAGGGGAAATCAACGGTCATTATGTGACGATCCGTCCATGGACGATGGATACGGCTTCGCCTTCGCAAACGCCGCCGCCGGAAGAAGCTGCCCGCCCCTCTCAGGTTCCCTCTGGCACTGCGGAGGGGCGGTTGGTAAAGTGGCCCCCATGATGGGTGGAGCCGACAACACGAAGTCGTCCGGTCCGGTGGAGCTGCCGCCGTTCGACCGGCGGTTCCTGGACGGCGCCTCGCCGTTCGCCGTGATCGGCGGTGGCGAGGTGGGCGGCAAGGCCCGCGGGCTGCTCTCCGCAGCGAAGCTCCTCGCCGAGCGGTTCCCGTCCGGGGGAGTCGGCGAGCTCACGGTCGACATCCCGCGCTTCGCGGTGATCGCCACCGAGGAATTCGAGCGCTTCGTGGCCGACCCTGCCGTGGCCGAGGCGATCGCCGAGGAGGGACCGGACCAGCGGATCGCCCACGCCTTCCAGCGGGCGGACCTCCCGGCGCGGCTGGTGGGCGACCTGCGGGCCATCGCCGAGGGCGTCCACACCCCGCTGGCGGTGCGCTCATCCAGCGCCCTCGAGGACGCGATGTTCCGGCCGTTCGCCGGTGTCTACGCCACCAAGATGCTGCCCAACAACCAGGCGAACCCGGACGAGCGCTTCCGCCGCCTGGTCGAGGCGGTCAAGCTCGTCTGGGCCTCGACCTGCTTCGCCGAGGCCCGCGCCTACCGCCGGGCCCTCGGCGCCGACACCGCGCCGGAGCGGATGGCGGTGATCATCCAGGACGTGGTGGGCCGCCAGGCCGGGGACCGCTTCTACCCCGTGGTCTCCGGCGTCGCCCGCTCCTACAACTTCTATCCCAGCGGTCGGGCCCGGCCCGAGGACGGCGTGCTGGAACTGGCCCTCGGGCTGGGAAAGGCCATCGTCGATGGCAACTGGAGCTGGGCCGTGTGCCCGGCCTACCCCAAGGCCCCGCCGCCATTCAACAACGTCCGCGACATGCTCGCCGGCACCCAGACCGGGTTCTACGCGATCCACATGGGTCCGTCCCTGCGCCCGGATCCCCTGCGCGAGGACGAGTTCACGGTCCGGGCCGAGCTTTCGGACGCCGAATACGACGGCGCGCTGCGCTTCGTGGCCTCGACCTACGACGCGGCCTCGGACCGGGTGGTCCCTGGCACCGGGCGCGAGGGCCCGCGGGTCCTCGACTTCGCCCCGCTGCTGGTGCTCGGCCAGATCCCGCTGGTCGAGGCCGTGCGCGGCCTGCTCGCCACGGGCGAGGATCTGTGCGGCGGACCTGTCGAGATCGAACTCGCGGTGGACATCGATCGCCTCGGCCGCGACCCCGCGCGACTCGGCCTGCTGCAGGTCCGGCCGATGGTCGTGACGACTGAGGTGGTGGACGTCTCGGCGGAGGACCTGGATGCCCCAGGTGTGCTCGTCGCCAGCGACCGGGCCCTGGGCAACGCGAGCGTCGACGCGATCAGCGACGTGGTCTTCATCGATCGCACGGTCTTCGAGCCGAGGCACACCGCCCTCGTCGCCGCTGAGCTCCAGCAGGTCAATGTGCGGCTCGCGGCCGAGGGCCGCCCGTACGTGCTGATCGGCTTCGGGAGGTTCGGCACGTCGGACCCCTGGCGGGGCATCCCCGTGGTCTGGAGCCAGATCGCCGGGGCCAGGGTGATCGTCGAGGCGCCCTTCGAGGGCATGCCCGCCGACCCGAGCCAGGGGTCCCACTTCTTCCACAACCTGACGAGCTTCGCGGCCTGCTACCTCGCCGCCGGAACGGCCGCGCGCCCCGGCGCCGTGGACTGGGAACGGCTCGAGCGCCTCCCCGGGATCGGCCGTCAGCGCTTCGTCCGCCACGTGCGGTCCGCCGAGCCGCTCGCCATCCGTGTGGACGGCCGCACGCGCCGCGGCCTCGTGGCGCTCGGGAAGGCGCGAAGATGAGCGGCAAGAGACCCCGGGCCAGGGACAGCCTGATCCCAAAGCTCCAGGAGCGGGCCAAGGAGCTGGCCTGCCTCTACCGCATCGAAGAGCTGCTCTCGGATCCCGACCGCTCCCTCGACGAGGTGTTCGACGGCTTGGTGGCCGCCATCCCCGCGGGCTGGCAGTTCCCCCAACTCTGCCGGGCGACGATCACCTACGGAGACCGGCTGTATGCCCCGCCGGGGTTCGTCGAGACGGAGTGGGTCCAGTGCGCGGCGATCATCGTCCAGGATCGGGTGGAGGGACGCGTCTGCGTCTACTACACCGAACCGGTCTCTCCCGTCGCCGGCATGCTGTTCCTGCCCGAGGAGCAGAAGCTGATCGGCACCATCGCCACGCGGCTCGGCCACTTCGTGCTGCACAAGCGGCTGCGCCAGACCTTCGACGGCCTCGAGGCCGCGGCCGAGGAGTCGGCCCACGGCAGGTGGCGCGTGGCCCTCGACCTGATCCACCGCACCGATCCGGTGCTGCTCGACCGCCTGACCCGCAAGATGATGAACCACCTGTGCTGGCGCGGCACTCCGGGCTCGCGGGAGCTGCTCGAACGCTGCGGCGAGAGCCTGATGGCGACCTACACCGGCGAGAGCAACATGCCCTCCGGGCGCGCGTTCTTCAACGGCTTTTCGGTGCTGGTGGAGGAGACCTTCCAGCTGGCGGCCGAGCATATCTCTGACGACGAGATCCTCGAGCACATCCAGAAGTGGATCGACGAGGACAAGTCCAGCTTCCTCGTCAACGCCGCTGCGGACGCCCACGCGCCGCTGACAGAGGTCTGGGACGCGCTCAGGCGCTTCGAACGCCTCTCCCGGGAGGGCGTCCAGCTCGGAGAGGCGACCCGCAAGAGCGTGGGGACGGCCCTGATCCGCCGCTTCTTCACCGAGCAGCTCGACTTCGTCAAGGTCGCCAAGGGCGTGCTGACCATCGAGGATTTCTTCGGCCTGCAGGAGCGCGTGATCGCCCCGGCGGACAGTCACGGCCGGCTGGGGGGCAAGAGCTCGGGTCTGTTCGTGGCGCAGAAGATCCTCGAGCGGGCGGGCAACGTGCCCGGCGGGATCCGCACGCCGAAGACCTGGTACCTCGCCTCGGACGGGCTGCTCGAGTTCCTGCACTACAACAACCTCGAGGACGTCTACGAGCAGAAGTACAAGAACATCGACGAGGTGCGGCAGGAGTACCCGCACATCGTCCAGATGTTCAAGAACTCCCACTTCCCGCCGGATCTGGTGAAGGGGCTGTCCATGGCCCTCGACGACATGGGCGAGGCCCCGCTCGTGGTGCGCAGCTCGTCCCTGCTCGAGGATCGTACGGGATCGGCGTTCTCCGGCAAGTACAAGTCCCTGTTCATCTCGAACCAGGGGTCCAAACCCGAGCGCCTCGACGAGCTTCTGGACGCCATCGCCGAGGTCTACGCCTCGACCTTCGGCCCGGACCCCATCGAGTACCGCTCCGAGCGCGGCCTGCTGGACTTCAACGAGGAGATGGCGATCCTGATCCAGGAGGTGGTGGGCCGGCGCGTGGGCAACTGGTTCTTCCCGGCCTTCGCCGGCGTAGCCTTCTCGAGCAACGAGTTCCGCTGGTCGCCGCGCATCCGGCGCAAGGACGGGTTGATCCGGCTGGTGGCGGGCCTGGGCACCCGGGCCGTGGACCGGCTGACCGACGACTACCCGATCCTGGTGGCGCCCGGGCAGCCGAAGCTTCGGGTCAACGTCACCATCGACGAGATCGAGCGCTACTCGCCCAAGAAGATCGACGTGATTGACCTCAAGTACCGGACCTTCCGGACCCTCGATCTCGCCGACCTGCTGAAAAGCCACGGCGCCGACTACCCGGGCGTGAGTCGCGTGGCCTCGGTCATCGAGGACGGCGTGGTGCATAGGCTGCGCGCGCTGACGACCGACTTCGACACGGCCCGCATCGTCGCCGACTTCGCGGGGCTCATCGACGGGACGCCGTTCATCGAGCAGATCGGGACCATCCTCTCGACGCTCGAGCAGGCACTGGACACGCCCGTGGATATCGAGTTCGCGAGCGACGGCGAGCAGTTCTACCTGCTGCAGTGCCGCCCCCAGAGCAACGCCGGCAGCGACGCCTCGGTGGCGATCCCCAAGCGGGTCCCGGAGACCGACGTCGTCTTCACGGCCGACCGCTACGTCTCGGGCGGCCTGGTCCCTGACATCACCCACATCGTCTACGTCGACCCGGACGGCTATGCCGGGCTCGAGAACGAGGCCGATCTCCGCGCCGTGGGCGAGGCCGTCAGCCGGCTCAACAAGCTGCTGACGAAGCGCCGGTTCATCCTGCTGGGGCCGGGGCGCTGGGGTAGCCGCGGGGACATCAGGCTCGGGGTGCGCGTGACGTACTCGGACATCAACAATACGGCGATGCTGATCGAAATCGCCCGCAAGAAGGGCGGCTACGTGCCCGACCTCTCGTTCGGCACTCACTTCTTCCAGGACCTGGTGGAGGCACAGATCCGCTACCTCCCGCTGTACCCAGACGAGCCCGGCGTGCGGTTCAACGAGAGTTTCCTCAAGGGCTCGCCCAGCGTCCTCGCCGACCTCCTGCCCGAGCACGCGGGGCTGTCCGAGGTCCTGCACGTCATCGACGTCCCGTCCACGACGGCGGGCCGCGTGCTCCGCGTCTACATGAACGCCGATCAGGACGCCGCCATGGCCATGCTCTCCGACCCGGGGGAGGCGATCGAGATCGAGGAGCCCGAGCTCTCGGGAGAGGCGGCGCGTCCGACGGACCACTGGCGGTGGCGCCTGCGGATGGCCGAGCGGATCGCCCGGGAGGTCGACTGCGCGCGGTTCGGCGTGGCCGGAGCCTGGCTGATCGGCAGCACGAAGAACGCCACCGCGGGCCCGGCCAGCGATATCGACATCATCGTCCACCACCGGGGCAGCCCCGAGTCGCGGCAGATGCTGGAGCACTGGCTCGAAGGCTGGAGCCGCTGCCTGTCCGAAATGAACTTCCTGCGCACGGGCTACCGCACCGAGGGGCTGCTCGATGTGCACGTGATCACCGACGAGGATATCGCGCGACGCTCGAGCTTCGCCGTGAAGATCGGCGCCGTCACCGATGCCGCCCGCCCCCTGCCCCTGGGCCCCCCGGAACACCGAGGCCCGGATCGTTGACGCCGGGAGCGGCGGCGACATATAACGCGCCCGTGGCACTGATCATCACCAGCGACTGTATCGACTGCGGCGCCTGCCAGGACGCCTGCCCCACCGAGGCCATCACCGAGGACAAGGCCGCCGGCCGGCGGGTGATCGACGCCGAGCGCTGCACCGAATGCGTGGGCTTCTACGCGCAGACCATGTGCCAGGCCGAGTGCCCGGTGGAATGCTGCCTGCCGGATCCGGACCACGTCGAGAGCGAGGCCCAGCTCCTCTCCAAGGCGCGCCGCCTGTTCCCGGACCGGGAGTTCCAGGAGCCGCCCCCAAGCCACCTGCGCTGAGCGGGCCCGAGGCGGAAGCCGGCGCCGCCGCCACCCGCCACCCCTCCCCGTCAGGCGATCCGGACCGGAGCCTCCCGTCGAGGCCCGCCGCGGCTGCCCGCCGGGCCCGGGCCAGGCGGCACGGGAGTTGCTTCCGCCCGGATGATGGTGTCGCTTCACGATCTCCCGACCCACGACCGCCCGCGGGAGCGCATGAAGAGCCGGGGCTCCGGTGCCCTCGGCGACGCGGAATTGCTGGCGCTGCTGCTCGGCTCCGGCCGCCCTGGCGAGAACGCCCTGGATATCTCGCGCCGCCTGCTGGCCGAGGTCGGTGGCCTCGGGCAACTGTCGCGAATCGGCCTCGGCGGGCTGGCGCGGCTGGAGGGCGTGGGCGAAGCCAAGGCCTGCCGGGTGGTGGCGGCCCTGGAGCTGGGGGTCCGTCTGGTGGAACGGGCCGGAGCCCGCACCGCGGGATGCCGCTTCGCCTGCAGCCGCGACATCTACGACGCCTACCACGCGCGCCTCGAGGCCCTGACCCAGGAGGTCTTCCTCGCCGTGGGCCTCAGCAACAAGAACGAACCGGTCTGCGAGCGGGTCGTGGCCATCGGGACGCTCAGCGACTGCACCGTGGGCCCGCGGGAGGTCTACCGGACGATGATCCTCGAGGCCGCGGCCCGCTTCGCCGTGCTGCACAACCACCCCTCGGGCGATCCCACGCCGAGCCCGGACGACGTGACGCTCACGCGCCGGCTTGCCGAAGCCGGCGATCTCGTGGGGATCGCGCTGATCGACCACCTCGTGATCGGCAGGGGCACCTACGTCAGCTTCCGCGACGCCGGCCTGCTGGGAAGGTGAGCCGTCGCCGGGCACCCCGGAATGGCGTTCCGGCCAGCGGGCGGCTATAACCGCCTTGCCATGAGACCAGACGAAACAGACAAGAAGGCGCTGCTCGCGATCTGCTGCCTCGCGGCTTTCCTCGCGGGTTGCGGCAACGGCAGCCAGGCCCCCGCCCCGAAACAACCCACCGGCGCTGTCGACGGCGGCCCGGCGCACCGGGGCGAACGACCCGCGCCCCGCGTGGGCGAGGCCGTCTCGGTCACGCGAAGCAGGCCCGATCCCGGGCCCGAGGCCGGCGCCGAGAAGGCCCCCGCCCGGCTGTTCGACTTCGCCGCGAACCTCGATCGCGCCCACGTCCGCTCCCGCGGGCTGCTCGTGGACTTCGGCACGCCCTCGCGGCACAAGCACACCCTCGGGGACTGGAAGACCGGGTGGCGGGGGGACTTTCGCGACGGCGACACGACGTTCTCCTACATCGAGGGCTCCGCCGCTCGGATCTATTTCGACGCGCTGCCGGGCGAGGCGGGCGGCGGCCGCATCGAGCTTCGCGCCAGGGCGGTGGGGAGCACGAGGGGCCGGGTCTACCTGAACGGCATCCGTCTCGGCATCGT
>CAYZAI010000075.1:1710-8544 GCA_964476305.1 uncultured Myxococcales bacterium | reverse complement strand
TCGACCTGCCCAAGGATAGCTTCCACCACGCCGTGGTGTCCTTCGAAAAAGGGATCGTCACCGGGCGCAACGAGATCCTGCTTCGGTTCGACGCGAGGAAGCCGGCCCACGACGGACGCGGCGCCGCGGCTGCCGTGGACTACGTGCGCGTCGTGGCGGGGCCCGATCTCGAGGGTCCGGCCGCGGCCGGCTTCGACGCGTTCCGGCTGCTCGGCTCCCCGGACGGACGCGCCGGTCTGGCCCTGGGCGCCGGAGAGTCGCTCACGTTCCACCTGCCGATACCGCCGGACGCGCTTGTCGCCGGTCGGGCCCGGGCGCGGGAGGGCTGCAGTCGCGCCGTCCTGGTGGTGACGGCGCGCGGCGACGGTCGCGAGGATCGCGAGCTCGCCCGGCTGGATCTCGGCAGCGCGGAGATCCCGCTGTCACTGCCACTCGACGGGTTCGCCGGCGAGACCGCCGCAATCACCATCGCCGTGACCGTCGGGGAGGCCGTGCTGTCCGACGCCGGGCTGCACGCCGCTGCACCCCGTGGCGACCAGGCCCCGGGTCGGCCCGCGGCGAAGAACCTGCTGCTGGTGCTGATCGACACGCTGCGGGCGGATCACCTCGCGATCTACGATCGCGAGACGCGGGTCAAGACACCGTCCCTCGACCGCCTGGCCGCGGAGTCGATGGTCTTCTCGCGACCCCTGGCCCAGGAGAACTGGACCAAGCCCTCGGTGGCCACACTGCTGACCGGCCTGTACCCCGAGACCCACGGGACCAAGAACGAGAAGCACGTGCTGCCCCGCACGGCGACGATGATCTCCGAGCACCTGCGCTCCCTGGGGTTCGCCACCGCCGCCTTCGTGGCCAATGGCTACATCTCGTCGAAGTTCGGCTTCCAGCGAGGGTGGGACGCCTGGACCAACTACGTGCGCGAGGGCAAGGCCAACCGGGCCCAGTTCGTGATGGACGACGCCGTGGCGTGGCTCGGCCGGCGCCCGGCGGACAAGCCGTTCTTCCTGTACGTGCACACCATCGACCCGCACGTGCCGTACATCCCGCCCGCGAAGTACCGCGCGATGTACGACGACGGGCTTTACAACGGCCCGGTCCAGGGCGTCCGGACCGCCAAGCTGCTCGAGCAGATCAAGACCGGCGGCGTGAAGCTCTCGGCGCGGGATCGCTTCCGCCTCGAGGCCCTCTACGACGGCGAGATCAGCTACCACGACGACCACTTCGGCCGCCTGTACGACGCCCTGGCCGCGGCGAAGATGCTCGAGGACACGCTGATCATCATCACCGCGGACCACGGCGAGGAGTTCTTCGAGCACGGCTCAGTGGGCCACGGCCACTCGATGTACGAGGAGCTGCTGCACGTCCCGCTGATCTTCCGGCTCCCCGGCGCCTCGCCGCAAGAGCGCGGGGCAACCTGCCCGGCCGACGTGGGCCTGGTGGACGTGATGCCCACGGCCTGTGGGATCCTCGGGGTCGAGTGCCCCGAGGGCCTCGAGGGGCGCAGCCTCGCGCCGTTGCTGGCCGGCGATCCGGCGGACGGCTGGCCCCGCGCGGCGTTCTCGGACTTCCTGGACGGGCAGCGGGTGGCGCGCCTCGGGCGCTGGAAGCTGATCCTCCGGGGGCTCTCGACGACGCTGTTCGATTTGCAGGAGGATCCCCGGGAGACCGAGGACCTGAGCGCTTCGCGCCCCATCACCCTGGCGATGATGCAGGGGCTGCTCGGGATGCACCAGGGCCGCTTCGTGCCGACCGGGGACGTCGGCACCCGCCCCGGCACAGGCGGCAAGGCGCCCGCCCGCAAGGCCCACGAGGCCGAGGAGACGACCATCGACCCCGAGACGCGCAAGCAGCTCGAGGCGCTGGGCTACATGGGGGACTGAGGAGCCCTTCTCCCGCGGGTTGAAACCCGCGGCCACGATGGGAACGGCGGATCGGCCTGATCCGTGTGGTCCCCGATGTGTCCCTGAATTGACATTGATCAACTCGTGGTTACAAAGCGGAGAGCCTCGAGCGACGATCACGCATGCCGGGAAGGGGTTGGCCCATGATGTATTTCTTCCACAAGAACACCGAGCACGACCGGATCTACCACTGGCACCGCGAATGCGACCGCATGCCCACGGGGGCCAGCTTGCCCGAGAACTGGCAGCGATCGAACCGCATACCCGAGGATCGCGATCGATGCTCGCGCTGCGACGAACTGGACGACAAGAACGCGCAGGAGCGCGGCCCGCACAGTGAACGGCAGACAGTATCCGACCTGAAGCGGCAGCGGCTACACTGAGGCGTCGGGTGACCATTGCTGGCATCATCACCTTGGTCGAATCCAGTGCAGAACCATCCTCGCTCAAGTCGATTTCCAAGTGATTTCCGGTTGATCCGTGTAGTCCGTACGGTGTTCGCGGTGTTCGCGGGGCCAAGTGTCATGTGGCGGGTTTTGACCCCCTTTCCTACCCCTTCACGCCGCCGGCGGTGAGGCCGCCGACGAGGTGGCGCTGGAGCGCGAAGAAGAGGATCATCACCGGGATCGAGACCAGCACCGCGCCGGCGGCGAAGCGCCCCCACTCGGTGGAGTAGTCCCCCACGTAGCGCTGGAGCGCCACGGGCAGCGTGAACATCTGGGGCTTCGAAACAAAGGTCGCCGCCAGGATGAACTCGTTCCACGCCGTCATGAACGAGAACAGCGCCGTGACCACGATCCCGGGCCGCGCCAGGGGCAGCACGATCCGGCGGAAGATCGCCAGGCGCCCCATCCCGTCCATCACCGCGGCCTCCTCGAGCTCGCGCGGGATGGTGTCGAAGTACCCCTTGAGCATCCAGACGCAGAAAGGCACCGCCGTCGTCGAATAGACCAGCACCAGCCCGGCCAGCGTGTCGAGCAGGGCCAGCCGCTCGAGGATGATGTACAGTGGGATCATCATCACGACCCCGGGGAACATTTGGGTCACCAGCAGGAGGTTCATCCCAGCCTTCCGGCCCCGAAACGAGAAGCGCGAGAAGGCGTAGGCCGCGGTGGTGGCCAGCGCGACCCCGAGGGCCGTGGTGGCCAGAGCCACGACGAGGCTGTTGACGATCTGGCGGGTGAACAGGAAACGCCCGTCCATGTCAGTGACGCCGATGAGGTCGGCGAAGTTGGCGAGGCTCGGGTCCGAAGGGATCGGGCTGGGGTCCAGCGAGAACGCCTGGGACGGCGTCAGGGCCATCTTGACCACCCACAGCACCGGGTAGAGCACGGCGAACGAGATCACCGCGAGCCCGGCGTGGACCAGGAGGAGCTTCGCTGTCGAAGTTCGCCTCACGCTCCCTCCGAAACGGCGCCCACGCGCCGGGCGAAGAGCGTGTAGCCCCAGATCGCCAGGAAGATCAGCACCGCGTAGGCCGCGGCATAGCCGTACTGCTCCTGGCGCGAGAACGCCCAGCGGTAGGCCTCGCTGATCAGGATCTCGGTGGCGCCGTCCGGTTCGCCCCCCGAAACGAGGTAGACGATGTTGAACATGTTGAACGTCCAGACGCTGCCGAGGATCACCGCCGGGGCCAGGGCGGGCCGGATCTGCGGCAGGATCACCCGGGTGAAGCGCGTGAAGCCCCCGGCGCCGTCCATTTCGGCCGCCTCCTCGAGCTCGCGCGGGACGGCCTGGAGCGCGCCCAGGCAGACCACCATCATGAACGGGAAACCGAGCCAGGTGTTGGTCGTGACGTTTGCCGCGAACGCGGTCCAGAAGGACGAAAACCACGGCACGGGCTCCAGCCCCAGCAGGTCGAGCAGCCCGTTGATGGCGCCGAACTGGCCGTGGAACATCCCCTTCCAGATCAGGGCGGTGATGTAGTTGGGCACGGCCCAGGGCACGATCAGGAGCACGCGGAAGACCCCGCGCAACCTGAGCCACGGCTGGCGCAGCACCAGGGCCAGGGCCAGGCCGATGCTCACGTGCAGGAACACGTTGACCGCGGTCCATAGCACGGTCACGGCCAGGGTGAACCAGAACGAGAGCGGGTCCGTCACGGGATAGTCGCGCGACGCGAGGATGTCGACGAAGTTGGACAGGCCGACGAAGGTGAACTCGCCGCCCCTGTGCGAGAAGAACGCCACGGCCGTGCCCACGGCGAAGGGCACCAGCACCAGGGCCAGCAACGCGAGCCCCGCCGGGGCCAGCCAGACCAGGGCGGCGCGCCCCCCGCCCCCGCCCGGTCCGATCGTCGGCGCCCCCCGCCGGCGCCGCAGCGCGAGCAGGACGCCGAGGGCGACGAGAACGACGAGCGCCGCCAGGTACGGCAGCGGGCTTCGCGCCGCGGGCGGCGGCCGGGTCACGACCTCGAGCTCGTGCTGCGCCCGCGCCAGCGCCCCGGCCGGATCCCGATCCCCGCGCAGGACCGCGCGCAGGGCGCGGGAGGCCGGCTCCCAGACGGAGCGCATCACCGGGCTCCCGGGCATCACGACCGCTGTCCGGGCCTGGGCCGCGAACTCGGCGAGGGGGAACGGCAGGCCGTCTGTCGAGCCTCGCACGTCCACGGCGGACGGGACCAGCTGCCGGCCCACGGCCGTTCGCAGGGCCTCGCCTTCGTCGGAACAGAGGAACCTCGCGAAGGCCAGGGCGCCCTGCGGCTCGCGGGCGCGGGACGAGACGATGGCCGCCTCCACCGTGAGGAACGGCGCGGCCGGAAGGCCCGTGGCGCTCACCCGGGGCAGGGGCGCCACGCCGTAGCGCACCTCGGGGGCGATCTCGCCGACGAACCACGGTCCGTTCACCACCATCGCAGCGCTTCCATCGTTGAACAGCTGTGTCACCAGCGCCGCGGTGGGCTCCCTCGGGATGAGGTCCCGTGCCTGGAGGTCCCGGACGAACTCGAGGCTGCGCTCGTTCTCGGCTGCCACGAGATCCGGCCGGCCGGACCCGTCGAAGACGTGCCCGCCGAAACCGTGCAGCCACGGCGCGTGGAAGTAGAACGAGCCCGCCTCCCAGGCGAGCCCGAAGACGCCCCGGCCGGGATCGCGCAGCCGCTCGGCCGCGGCCACGAGCTCGTCGGTGTCCACCGGGGGAGCGCCCACCATGTCCCGGTTGTAGAACAGGGCCGGCGACTTGAGCGCGAGGGGCAGGCCGTACACGCCGCCGCCCATCGAAAGCGCCGGGGACGCCGTGACCCTCTCCCCGGCGGTCAGCTCCGGGCCCAGGTCGCGGATCAGGCCCGAGGCCGCCCAGTCGCCGATGCGCTCGTGGGCAAAGACGAACAGGTCCGGGCCCTGCCCCCGCGGGATGGCCGTGGTCAGCTTGTTCGCGTAGCCCTCGTGGGGCACGGCCAGGGACCGGACCCGCTGCTCCGGGTGGCGTGCGTTCCAGCGCGAGGCGAGCTCCTCGAGGGCGGCCTGCTCGTCCCCCCGATAGCTGTGCCACAGGACGATCTCTCCGGCCAAGGCCCCGGCGCTCCAGACCAGGAGCACCGCCAGGACAGCAACCGACGCGAGGTGCGCCGCCCTCACCGCGCCGGCTCCGGGCCTGCGGGTGTAACCTCGATCGCCGCGCCGGTCTCCGGTGCGAAGACGTGCACCTCCGTCGGTGCGACGAACAGCCGGAGCGCGGCGCCAACGGAGAGGCCCGCCACGCTGCGGGTCGGGAGCTGGGCCACGACCTCCGCACCGGACGGCAGCCGGAGGTGAGCGTAGGAATCGAAGCCGACGTTCTCGACCAGGTCGAGGGTCCCCGAGAGAGCGCCGGAGCCGTCCGACCGGGGTTGCAGGGTCAGCGCGCTCGGCCTCAGGCCCACGGTCACGGCCCGCGCAGTATCGGGACCGGCGCCCATGGAGCCGACGAGCGGCAGCTCGAACCCCGGGCCGGAGACCGCCCCACCTCCCGGCAAGGCGCTGCCCGAGAGGAAGTTCATCGCCGGGCTGCCTATGAATCCGGCCACGAAGCGGTTGGCCGGGCGCTCGAACAGCTCCACCGGGCTTCCGACCTGCTGCACCCGCCCGCGATCCAGCACGCAGATGCGGTCGGCCAGGGTCATGGCCTCGACCTGATCGTGGGTCACGTAGATCATGGTCGCGCCGAGCTCGCGGTGGAGACGCCGAAGCTCGACGCGCAGCTGCCCGCGCAGCGCCGCGTCGAGATTGCTGAGAGGCTCGTCGAACAGGAACGCCACGGGCCGGCGCACGATGGCCCTTCCCACGGCCACCCGCTGCCGCTGCCCCCCGGAGAGCTGGCGCGGCATGCGATCGAGCAGGTGCGACAGCTCGAGCCTGCCGGCGACCTCCTCGACCCGGGCGCGGATCTCCGCCACCTTCATCCGGCGCACGGCCAGCGAGAAGCCCAGGTTCTCGGCCACGGTCATGTGCGGGTACAGGGCGTAGGACTGGAAGACCATGGCCAGATCCCGGTCCTTGGGCGCGAGATCGTTGGCGCGCCGGCCGTCGATCACGAGATCTCCGGTCGTGATCCCCTCGAGGCCGGCGATGCAGCGCAGCAGGGTGGACTTGCCGCAGCCCGACGGGCCGACGAGCACGAAGAACTCGCCGGCGCGGACATCGAGATCGACGCCGTCGAGGATCACGCTGTCGCCGAAGGCCTTGACCATGCCCCGCACCGAGATCGCTCCACGCGCGCCGGTCATGGGCCCGTCGCCGTCGAAGCCTCGGCCATCGCGGTCTCGAGCGCCGCGACGAGCGCGTCCGCGGTGAACGGCTTCTGCAAGAGGTGGATGTGATCCGGGAGCAGCCCGTCCCGCGCCAGCACGTCCTCGGCATAGCCCGTGACGAAGAGCACGGCGAGGCCCGGGATCTCCTGGACCAGCCTCCGCTGCAGCTCCAGCCCGTCCAGGCCGGGCATCACGACGTCCGTCACC
>CAYZAI010000075.1:0-1700 GCA_964476305.1 uncultured Myxococcales bacterium | reverse complement strand
CGTCACCAGCGCCCGGATCGTCGCCGACTCCTGCCGGGCGAGCCGCAGGGCCTCGTTGCCGTCCGCCGCGGGGATCGTGCGATAGCCCAGGTGGGACAGGATGCGGCAGATCAGCGTGCGCACGGTGGACTCGTCCTCGGCCACCAGCACGACCTTCCCCCCACCATCGACAGGGGAGGTTCCGGTGAACGCCTGCGGCGCACCCTCCCACACCCTTCCCTCCGCCCGGGGAAAGCGGATCTCGAAGGTCGTGCCCGCCCCTGGGGCGGTCTCGACGCGTATCGAGCCGAGGTTCTGCTCCACGACCCCGTGGACCGTGGCCAGACCCAGCCCCGTACCCCTTCCCACGGCCTTGGTCGTGAAGAACGGCTCGAAGATCCGGGCAACCGTGGCGCGGTCCATTCCCGCGCCGCTGTCGCGGAACGTGAGCCGCACCAGGTCATCACCATCGTGGCCGGGCTCGTTGGCCGTCGCGATTGCGATCGTCCCCCGGCCCGAGATCGAATCCCTGGCGTTGGCCGCGAGGTTGACGAGGATCCGCTCCAACTGGACGGGGTCGATGTGCACCGGCCACAACCCGGCGCCGGGCTCGAACCGGAGGTCGATGTTCTCCGGGATCAGCCTGGCGATCAGGCCCCGGGCGTGCTCGATCTCGCTGTTCAGATCGACGAGCCGGGGGGCTGCGGTCTGCTTGCGCGAGAAGGCGAGCAGCTGTCCGGTCAGCTCCGCCGCCCGGCGGGCGCCGTCGACGATCGCCTCGAGGTCGCGACGGACCCGGTCCGCGTTGCCTATGTTGCGCAGCGCGAGCTCGGCGTAGCCCGAGATGCCGGCCAACAGGTTGTTGAAGTCGTGGGCCACACCCCCGGCGAGGCGACCGATGGCCTCCATCTTCCCGGCCTGGGCCAGCCGTTCCTCGAGGGCTGCGCGCTCCTCCTCGGCCCGCCGCCGCTCTCGGATATCGCGGGCGATGCCGTGGAACCCGACGACCTCCCCGTCCTCGACCACGGGCTTGGCCGAGATCTCCACCGGGAACGGCGGGCCGCTTCGCGGCTTGTACGTCAGCTCGTACACAGTCGGCTCCAGCGTTTCGACCATGCGCGCCATCTCGGTCGTCATTCTCTCCGAATCGCCGGGCCCGACGAAGTACTCGGCGATGTTGCTGCCCACGGCCTCTTCGGGGTCGTAGCCGCCGAACTCCCGGACCGCGGGGCTGCAGTAGACGATCAAGCCGCCGCGGTCACAGGCGACGACGATGTCCCGCTGGTTCTCGGTCAGCAGGCGGTAGCGTGTCTCGCCGGCCTGCAGCGCGGCCTCGGCCTGCCGCTCCCGCGTGATGTCGCGCACGTGCTCGACCACGTGGGAGACCTTTCCGTCCTCGTCCAGTAGCGGATAGGCGCGGACGTCGACCCAGATCCCCAGCGCGGCCTCGTAGCGCCGGCGTCGCTTCGGACGCCTCGAGGTGATGGCCTCGGCCACCGGGCAGTCGACACACGGCACGTGGCGCCCGATCAACTCGAAGCAGCGCCGGCCGCGGGCTTCCTCTTCCGTCAGGCGGACCAGATCGTAGCCCGCCCGGTTGTAGAACAGCACGCGGTGGTCGGAGTCCTGCACGCCGATCACGTCGGGGTTGGCGTCGAGGATCACGCCGACGTTATCCGCCCGCACGACCGACTCCCGCGCCCCGTCTTCGGGCGGCAGGG
>CAYZAI010000074.1:9567-15760 GCA_964476305.1 uncultured Myxococcales bacterium | reverse complement strand
GGAGGACAGCAGCACCAGGATCGCGATCAGCGGATAGGTTGTGTGGAAGCCGTGGAGCGCGAGCCACGGGTTCGGCTCGGTCGCACGGGCGAAGAGAACGGCGATGCCGGCCGCCACGACAGCAATCCAGGCGGGCCAGACCGCGATCAGGACGATGTAGGTCGCGCGTCTGGTGCGCTCGATCAGGCCGGCGAAATCGAGGCGGACCTGCACGCGGCTCTGGCCGTCCCCGGTATCGTCCGCGCGCATGAACAGTCGCGCCAAGGGGTACGCGGACGCGGAGCCCGGTGACAGGATCACCGCCATCAGGGTCTGCTCCATCCTCCCCGTGAACGTCAGCAGGTAGTGGCCGCTCGAAACGAGGGAGGCGGCGACCCCGGCCTCGGCCCGATCCGCGGGCATTGGCAGCGTGACGCGGAACACACGACGCCCTCCCGAACGGGCTGTCCTGGAGAGTCGCAAGTGTACCAGGACACCCGTCAGCCATGCGGCCAGGGCAGCGCAACCCATCGCGCCGGCGAGCAACCCGCTGGTTCCGTCCCAGTCCATCCTTCAATCCGGCGGGAACGCCGCGGCCAGTCCCCTGGCGAACGCCTCGAGGCGCTCCATCGGTGGGGCCTGCTCTCCGTCCGCCACGGCGCCCACGAGCCTCCTGCCGGCGACCCGGAGCGCGATCCGTCGCCCAGGCGCTTCGGCGCTCAGTACCGTCTTCCACGCCGCTTCCGCTTCGCCGGCATTGGCGAACGCCGAGGTGGCGAAGGCGGTCCAGACGAGATCCCCGTCCGCATAGCGGATCGAGCAACCGGCGCCCAGGCCGTCGATTCCGGCGAGCCCTCGCGGGCTCCAGGCCTCGGAGCGCGCGAGGCGGTTTGCCGGGGGAAAGAGCGCGAGGTCGGATGGAGGCGGCGGGTCCGATTCGATCCGTGCGAGCACGGCCTCGGCGACGGGAGGAAGCAACTTCCCGCCGGTGGCAGCCGCGGATTCGGCACCTGTCGTCGTGGATTCATCGAGCAGCGTGAGGTGCAACAGGAACCGGTCTCGCCAGACGACGAGGTCCCCCGTCCCGAAGATGCCGTGCCCGGCCCAGGCGGCTGGCAGACCCTGGCCGGCCGTGGAAGGGTCCTTCCGGCCTTCCAGGAACCGGGCCGCGCGGCCGAAGGCGCCTTCTGGCGATCCCATGTCGTAGACCTCCACGGTGACCGTGATCCCCGGCCTGTCCGGGCTGGCATAGTCGGCCGTGACCATGCGCACCAGTCCGAACTCGAGGTAGATCTCTGCGCCGCCGTCGATGAGATCGTACAGGTTGTCCGGGCCGAAGTACCTTGGCGAAGAAGCAATCGCGAGGCCGCCGGCCTGTTGCGGCAATTTTTCCCCGGGACCCTCGAAGGTCATCGGTTCGGCCGCTTTCGCGGGAGCCGGCCCGCTCGCCTCGGTCGGCATCCGTGGCGCGGTGCTCCGATCCGGTTCCGACGAACAGCCGATGAGAACGGCCGCGAGCCCCGCGAGAACGAGTGAAGTGGCTCTGAGGAAGGGCGATGAGGACGGGAACGTCACGACCTCGAGTCTATGCATTTTTTTCATACTCCCGAAATAGCTGCAAGGGGGAAGTCCGGTCTCCCCGGCTGTCACAGTCCGCATTTCACGTGTTTTTCCTCCTGTTGGCAAGTCCTCAGCACAGGTCCGCCCTTTGCTTCGAACGACCAGGCGGTTCCTGGGACGTGGGCGTGAGGTCGGCGCCGGAATGCCGTGCGCGGGACCCTGGCGCAGGGCACGAGTCTTGCACTACTTGATAGTGAAATGACTGGAAAAAAACAGAAATCATCGGTCCGGGGGAAGTCCGAACGCGGTTTCACCATCATCGAACTGATGGTGGTCCTGGTCATCATCGGCATCTTCGCGGCCATTGCCGCGCCACAACTCGTCGATGTCAGTCGGCGGAACAAGCTCACGGATCTGACCAACATGGTCCAGCAGTCCGCGGGGACGGTCCGGACCTTGGCCATGCAGACCCGGCGCGCGGTGGTCCTCGAAGTGGCCGGCGGCAAGATCTGGATCAACGTGCTCGATGGCCCCCGATGCTGGTCCGCGCTCAGGGGGGAGGACCGCTGCACGCAGAACATGGGTTCGATCGCCACGACGGCGGGCACGAACCGGTTCGATATGATGGATTCCGAGTACACGGACGCCGGTGCGTTCCTGTGCGGGGTCGAGATGTGGTACGCGGTCGATGGGACCTGCACCGCGACCGGCGACATGGGCGCGGACGCCTCCTTCGCCCTGTGCTACTCGGGAGACGGCGACCTGTACGTCAGGCCCGAGGAGGATGCCACGGACTGCAACGGCCCGGAACTGGCCCAGCCGGGACAGCAGATCCTGGGGCAGGACTCGTGGCGCCGCTCCTGCTATCTGAAGGACGGCACCAGCGGCAACAGTGGTGCCGTGCTCCGTTTCAACCGGTTCGAGAACGGGGCCACCACCTGCGAGGACTCGAGTGCCATCGACGTGACGCGGGCGGTGCTGGTCCCGGTGGGGGCCGCGCCCTACGGGAAGGTGGACATGTGAGCGCATCGAGGAAACGTTGCGGGGATCGCGGCGGGGCAGGGGGCTTCACCCTGATCGAGGTGATGATCTCCCTTTTGATTTTCATGGTCGCCCTGTTGGGCCTGATCGCCCTGCAGAAAGCCTCCATCGCCGGCACCAACAAGGGGCGGGAGCACACGGCCGGGGTCAACATCGCGCGCTACGTGATGACGCAGTTGCAGAGCGAGGCCGCCACGTGGCCGCTGGCCGAGAGCATTGCCGCGGCCGAGGACTTTCCGATGCTCGCCCAGGGGCTCGGGAACCCGGGTCGCTGGAACCTGCTGGCAGACGGCGACGGGCCGGTGGAGGACGCGCTGCGGATCGACGCGTACCTCGAGCACAGCAACCGGGATTTCTATGCCGACATCGATTCGGCGCCCTATTGCGTGCACTACATGCTGGAGACGATGGGGCCGGCCCAGGAAATCTTGCGATTCCGGGTACGCGTGGTCTGGCCCAAGTGGGGGCAGTACGTCATTGAGAGCGGTGAGGATACCGGGGCGTGGAACGACTGCGCGTGGCCGGGCTTCGATGACCCGACGGTGGCCGGCGATCGGCTGCGCTACTCGGAGATCGTGGAGCTGAGCGGCATCGTGACGCGGGAGTTCACCGGGCAGATGGCGCAATGAAAGGGAGAGCAGAGACGATGCGGACCGATTTCTCGCAGCGAGGCTTCACGCTGATGGAGATGATGATCGCGCTCCTCCTGGGCGCCGTGATCATCACTCCGCTCTACATCGTGACTCGCGGGATGTCGATGGAGACGACCAAGAGGCAGATGGAGACCGAGGCCATGCAGCGGGCACGCCTCGGGCTCGAGCTGCTCACCGCGGACTTCCAGCGGGCCGGGATGATGGTCTCGCCCAACCCCGAGCGTGACCCGGACTCGATCGTGCAGCAGGACCAGCACGCCCGCTACCGGCGGGCGCTGGTGCACCTGAACCGCGATGGCGCGGCTACCGCCGAGGGCGCTTTCGACGCGGTGCTGCTGACGGGCAACCTGGTTTCCGCCAACACCTACACGGCGATTATCGGTGCCGCCGGCGGCAGCGAGGTGCTCTCGCTGAACGAGCCTTTCTCGCACATCGACAACTGCCTGCGAGAGTTCAATCCGAAATACGCATACGCTCACCTGACCACGTCCACAGGGCAGACCCTCGACGCCCGGATCGCGGCCGGGGACACGGCGGTGACGTGCCCGGATCACCCCTACGTCCCGGGTACCTGCCAATGCACGGTGACCCTGGTCGACAACGAGCTGATCCTGAACGGGCCGGGCGGTTTTTCGGAAGGCCAGCAGATATTCGTCAACGCGAACCAGACGGCCCTGTACCGGGTGGAAACGGTCAGCGAGGAGCGCGCGCTGTCGGCCACGGAGACCTGTGAGGTGCGGCAGAACAAGCTGGTACGCTATTTCGTCGACTACGACGGCGTCTCGGAGAGCGCGCTGGGCGGGCAGACTTGCGCACTTGGCAACATCACGGATGAGATGATTGATTTCGACAGCGCCAAGATCATCGCCGAGTATGTCGCCGACTTCCAGGTCTGGTTCCGCACAGTGCGCTCCGGGACCACCGTCGATCTCTGCCCCAACTACCATCGGATCTCCGAGCTCGGTACGGCGGCCGGCCTGGTGCCCGACAGCGCCTCGCCGATCGTGGGTGCAAACGCCGGCGACAACGCGGCCGGCGCGACCCACCTCTCGTGCGGCCTCGATAGCGCCGACATGGGACCCGAGCACGTGCGTTCCGCCGTGATCCGGCTCGCCGTCCGCACCGAGACCACGGATCCGCAGATCCGGATGGCCGGATTCAGTGACGCGGGAGTGGTCGCCTTCAACGTTGCGAAGCCGCCGGACGACGACTCCTTGTGTCCCGAGGTCGGGATGTACAAGGTGCGGACCGTGACGACCGAGGTGGCGATGCCGAACCTGGCGGCGCGAGTAGCGTCGTTCTCAGAGGTCCCGGAACTCTGACGGAAGGGAGTGCGATGCGTCGAAGGTGCGACGACTGGAAGAAGCGGGAGGGCCAGCGGGGAACCGTGATCCTGGTGGTGATGCTGCTGGTGATCATGTTCACGGGGCTGGGGATCCTGGCCATGCGTCACACGCGGCTCGAGCTGCGTTCCACGGGAGCCTATATGGACGCCACCCAGGCTGCGGTCCTGGCGGACGGGGCTTTGGCCATCGTGACCACCGATCTCAGGCTCTCGTCGGACTACTACCAGTTCATGTTCGCCAATTCCGAGCACGACGGCATGTCCTTGGACGGCGGGCTGGAGGAGTACGATATTCCGCTCAGCGAGGAGTTGCAGCTCACCGCGGGAGACGCCGGGCCGCCGACGGATGGAGTGATTCCGCAGCTTTCTGGCACGCTGGCGAGCAATGCCGAGACCGGGGCGCTCTACGGTGTGGAGGCGGATACGCATGTGAAGCACACGGCCCCGGCCCTGGGGCCGTGCCCCCCGGGATACTCGTGCAACGACGAGCAGAACTACGCCTGGTACTACTTTTTGATGAACGCATCGGCCGACTACGGCCCGCGGGTCGCCGGCGATCCGGAACACCCGCTGTACGAGAGCGGTCGCGCCCGGGCCCGGGGCCGGGTGATGGTCGGGCCCATCGCGGCCTATGGACGATGACGAAACGGGAGCTTGAGCCATGAAAAGAAAAACGGCCCCATGGACAACGACCGTCGGCCTGCTGATCTCGTTTGTCGCCACAGGGGCGAGCGCGCAGATCACCGGCGAGCTGGTCAACCCCAACGTGATGCTGGTGGTGGACAGCTCGGGCAGCATGGACTGGCTTCCCCACACGAGCTCATGGAAGGACGCGGAGGAGGCGTGCCGGGACCAGAACCCCAACCTGCGGACATCCTGGCAGAAGCTGTTGGACGTGATGCTCGGAAGCATCCCCGGCGCCGAGTACCGGTGCATGGTCGAGAACCCTCCGATTCGCCCGGCGCTGCGCCAGGGTACCGTTTCCTCGGATCCGCTGGAGAACAGCCGCGAGTATCGCGAGGCCCTGCACGAGCACTTCCGCGGAGTCCCCTGCGCCCCGTCTGACTGGAACGCCCAGTACGGGCAGTGCATCGGCAATGCCCTCGATCCGACGGAAGGCGCCCCCCACGACCGGATCTGGTGCCTCGACACGGATTGGGATGCGGCCAACGGGATCTGCTACAATCTCCACCCGCTCGCCCGCTCTCGGCGATCGAACGGCATCCTCGAGCGCTACAGCCAGGTCGTGCGTTTCGGCCTGATGACCTATGACAACATGCCGGCTCCGGCCGCCCCGGGCACCACCTCGCTGGCCGATCCCCATGAAGGCCTGTGGGACTTCGGCCCCAGCAGGATGTGGCGCTGCAAGGAGTGGATGTACGACGACCCGGGTGACTACCCCTCGTGCACGTGGAACGCGGGAATCCGCTCCGAATCCTCTCGAGCGGTCGGCCGGCTGGTGCCTATCAGCAGCGACCTCGCGGTCTCCAACCAGGACGTACGGCACGTGCTCGAGACGGCGGAGCCCCTGAATTGCTCGCCGATAGGCGCCCTGCTCGACGACGTGGGGCACTACTTCCACAGCCGCCCCGAGGTGCGGGCCGCGGACGCTGGG
>CAYZAI010000074.1:0-9557 GCA_964476305.1 uncultured Myxococcales bacterium | reverse complement strand
CTACTACTGGTGCCGGCCCAAGCTGGTGATCTTCATCAGCGACGGACAGCCCAATGCGGCGTTCGAGTTCCCACAGGACTACTGCGACGAGGGCGGCATCGTACCGTTGCCGCCGGCCGAGCAGGCCGCGGCGGCGCCCGACAGCGTCTACCACTGCCCCTGGAACTCCTCACAGCGGGAGGTGGAGGAGTTCTTCGATCTGATCGACCCGGCCGAGGCCGATCCGATCCTGCTGGTCGTGATCGGTTTCAACGTCCCGGACGTCGATTGCATGGCACAGCCGGACGAGTGCATCCAGACTTCCACCGTCGGCGATCTGGTCACGCCGCACACCTTCCTGGACAACCTGGCCTTCGCCGGCTGGCCTTCGGTGGCCAACGTCACGCCGCCGCCCTGGCGCACGCCGTATCCCGATGGCTTCTCGGTCGGCGACGACCCCGAGGACAACTGCCCGACCGCGGTCTGCGGGACGGGGGGCGCCCTCTTCGTCGAGACCCCGGAACAGCTGTCCGCCGTGCTCGACATGGTCATCGGCTCGCTGACATCGTCGATGGTGACCCGCACCGAGGTCGCGACCACGGACCAGACGAGTGGCTCGCTGGAGTTCGCCAGCTTCGCCGACAAGGAGGTGGCCCAGTACGAGTTCAACACGGGCTACGAGACCTCGGCCGGGCTGCCGTGGAAGGGCTTCCTCTATCGCCAGGGCTTCGAGTGTGCCAGCGAGGCCGGCCCCGGAGGCGCCGTGAGCCCACCGGATTCGATGCACGAGTGGCTGGATGACCAGGCCAGCCGCAAGATCCTCACGGCACCTCGCGCCAAGCTGCCCCTGCCCACCGACTACCCGGCCTCGATCAAGGAGACGCCAGGCGGGCTCACCGACGTGCTGGTGACCATCGAGGACACCGCCGAGCTCTCCGACTGCGACTTCGGAGGACCCACGACCACGGACATCGACTCCAATACGCTCTGCTCCTCGTCCAACCTGCTTCAGGCCGAGGTAGTCAAGCACCTGTACGGACTGAACGGATCCCAGCGGAGATATCACCGCCTGGCGGACATCTACAACTCGACACCGTCCGTGCTCGGGCCGCCGATGGAGCGACTTCTGGTGGGGTCGTACTCCTCGTTCAAGGCGGAACAGCTGCCCGGCGAGACGGATCGGCGGATGATCGAGCGGGTGCCGCACCTGTTCGTGGGTACGAACGACGGGGTGCTCCACGCGTTCAACGTCTGGGCCGCCGGGGCCGACGACAGGGTCGAGTCCTGGGGCTACGTCCCGAACACCCTGCTGCCCACCATCCGCGAGCAGTTCCCCATAGAGTGGACCCTGGAGTCGGATCTCGGTGGGAACTACACGTCCTACACGGTTTCGAGTACCGGGCAGTACCAGCACATCTACGGCGTGGACGGCTCTCCCGTGACCGGCGACGTGAGGCTCTACCGCCGGCCGGGCATGACCCCGGAGATCGAGACGAAGCTCTGGCGCTCTGTGGTCATGGGCAGCCTGGGCCGCGGCGGGCGAGGGTACTATTGCCTGGACGTGACCAACCCCGCGAGGGATCCGGGCTTCCGCTGGGAGATCTCGCCGGACAGCGCCGCCAACAACGGGGGCGGTCCGCCCGACGATCCGGACAACGGCGATCCGGTGAACCCACTCACCTTCGACGGCATGGGTATCCCCGTGTCGCGGCCCGCGCTGGCCTACGCGTACTACGAAACCATGCTTCCCGGAGAGGGAAGCACCGCCGCCGAGACCGAGGTGGCCGTGGCGATACTGCCCGGCGGCTACTGGAACGACGAGTTCAACGGGCCGGAGCGCACGTCGGGCGTGTACATCGTGCGGCTGGCGGACGGCGCCCTGGTGCGTTATCTCGATCCCTCCCGCGCGGACGACATCTGCTCGGATCCCGAGACGCCTGGTGTGCCGGCCCACGAGCCGATGGTGGCCCAGCTGGTCGGGGAGCCGGCGGTGCCGCAGAGCGCCCGTTCGGCGTTGATCGCCAAGGAGGCCTACCTCGGCGACGATCGCGGGCGGCTGTGGCGCATAGACATGTCCGGTACCGATCCCGATGACGACTGGTGCATCGAGATGTACTTCGACACGATGCTCACGAGCCACTTCCCGTACCAGGACTGCATCGCCGACAACTGCACGGCGACACCGGAGGAGTACGCGGAGGACGAATGCTACGGGGTGGACTGCTGCACGGGTATCGAGGGCTACTGCCACAACGAGACCTACCCGTTCCCACGGGTTCCGATCATCAACGCGCCGACTATCGCGCAGGATCGGGATCGGAACAATATCATCCTCTTCGGCACGGGGCAGATCGACGGGCTCGAGACTCTCGACCATCATCGCGTCTTCTCGCTCAAGGACCGGATCGCCTACGACGTCAGCGGCGAGCGCACCTACCACATGAAGCCGATCATCAACTGGTGGTTGGGAGAACCGATCCCGGCGGGCTCGCTGGAGGCTGACGCCGGTCTCGACGCCGAGCAGCAGGAACAGGAGATGGCGGACACCCACGTCTGGTTTGCCGAGAGCGGCAGCCTGGAGTTCGATTTCTTCAACCTGGGCGAGAAGCTCATCGGCCGACCAGTGGTCTTCGCCGAGACCGCCTACTTCACGACGTTCATCCCGACATCGCCGGATTCCCTGAACGCTTGCGAGTCCGGTGGTTCGCGGATCTGGGCATTGGACTACGTCAACCGCGAGGGCGACAACGGCGTATGGGAGGAGAGCATCGCCGAGAACGATTTCGGCAAGTTCACCGCCGAGGGAGAAGGCACTGGCGACGGCGGCCCGGGCGAATCCAGCTTCTCGGCTTTCGTCGAATACGCGGGCGAGGTCATTTCCGGTGCCCGGGTGATTCGCCGCCCGTCCTGCACGGGAGAGGCGACCTTCCAGGTCGTGGCCCAGCGGGTCAACACCACCCCGGGCAGCCACCAGCCGCCGCCGGCTGACCAGCCGCGGGTGCAGTCGGTCTCTATCCCGATCACCGGCAGCTCGATCGGATTCACCACCGTGTTCATCGATTCCTGGTCGCTGGTGTTCAACTGATGCGTTTTTTCACCCGTGTGCTGGCGGCCGCCGTCGCTGCGTCGTGCGCTTCCGGAGGGGATCGCGTCGGTGCCGGCCCCGAAGCCGGGACAGAGCCGGCCGAGGACGTGCGTCAGGAAGCGCCGGACAACTACCAGACGACCCGCGTGGTCGATCTCGGCGAAGGAAGCCACGCGGTGTTCGGCCTGCGTATCCCCCGGGGCATGCGACCCGTCGCCGGGCCGCACAGGGTCTACCGATTCGAAGGGACAGGTGACCTGGTGGCGGCCAAGCGCTTCGTGATGCGGCAGGTGGAGACAGCGCGGCTACAGGAGGAACCCGCCGGCTATCTGATCCGGGGGGCACGGGTGCTCGAGCCCGCGGGCGAGGCAGACCCGGAGACCCGGCTGGCGGTTCGCGTCTTCCGCGGACGCAAGGGCGGGGCCACCATCGACGTCTGGGCCGAACGCGACCGGAAGCGCGAGCGGGCGGCCGCCGCGACTCGCGGCGGCGGGGCAGGGGCCGCGGGCAGCAGCAAGGGCGGGCGTGTCGAGCCCGGCAGCCCGGAAGCGCGCCGACGCGTCGAAGAGCGTCGGGCGACCTTCGAGCTGATGGAGAGGCTCGGAAGAGGCGAGGCGCCATCCTCGGACGACGCCGACAACCCGTTCTTCTACTAGGCGTTCCTCGCCTTGCGCACAGGTGCCGGCGGTCACTTGCGACAGACAACAACCGTACGGAAGGTCCGCTCATCCCGGCTTTCGCCGCGGTCGTCCCAGCCGCGAAAGGTGCGCACCTCATCCCATCCCATGGGTTCGAGCAGTCGCTCGATCTCGATCCTGGACCAGTCGCGGTAGGTGAACGCCACGCGCTCGCAAATCCTGGGCCCGTGGGGGTCCGTGATCTCTATCTCCTCGGAGAAGTGCAGCAGCCGGTTCCACGTGTCGTAGCGGCTCTTCATTACCGAACGAAAACGCGAGCCACCGGCGATGCCGCTTCGCTGCGTGATCGCTTCGCTGGCCAGGGCATCTTCGAGCAGGTTGATCGCGTCGAAGACCAGCACGCCTCCTGGTCGCAGGGCCCGGTGCGCGCCTTCGATGGCGCCCGCGAGCTCGACCTCGTCGAGCATGTGGCACAGGCCGAAAAAGCAGCTGATGCAGGCGTCGAAACACGAAGAGGCGGCGGTCTGGTGGGCCGGGCGGCATTCCAGGGCGGCGAGCACGACGCCTTGGGCGGCGGCCCGTTCGGCGCAGCGTTCCAGCATTGCCCCGCTGATGTCGGCCGCGGTGACGCGGAAGCCGGCCTTGGCGAGGGCAACGGCCTGGGCGCCGGTTCCGGCGGTCAGGTCCAGGACGTCACGGATCGGGCGGCCGGCGAGCCGCTCGAAGGCGAAGAGCAGAAAGGCGAGCTCGGAGACGGTGCGGTGCGACTCCCCCTCACCATAGATGATGTCGTAGAACGCCGCGTGGCGATCCCACTCATTCTCTAGCGAGACGAAATCTGTCTGGCCCAAGCAGCTCGCGGCGGATCAGCAGAATGGAGAGCCGGCACAGGCTCGGCAGGTGTTCGGCCGGTCACCGGCCTCGGCTGCTTCCTCTTCGAGAATCAGCGGTACTCGACCGTCAGGCTCCAGATTCTTGTATTCTTCGCGCTTCTCTTCTTGCATGGAATGCCTCCGCTTTCCCCAAAAACTTCCCTTGAATGAAAATAGCACCCGGAACCGTACCCGTCAAATATCTAATTTAGTTTCAAGTATTCTTTCCGTTCGCGACGATTCTCCCGGCATGCCGGATCCGGGCCTGCAGGCAGTCGAAAGGGACGTGGTCGAGGATCGACCCGCCGTCGCTCACGGCGAAGCCGGGACAGCGGTCGCAGAAGCTCCGGTGCACGCAGGTCGGGCAGCCCTCCAGGTCAGCGAGCTTCACGTCGCGCAGTCGCAGCAGCGCGGGCGAGCTCGTCCAGATGTCCGCCAGCGGTGCCTCGCGGGTCGAGCCGCAAGGCGTGCGCAGGGAGAGACAGGGGTAGACCGTGCCGAACGGATCGACTGCCAGCACGTTCGCGCCAGCGTGACACGGCGGGTCGCCTGGGTCCAGACCCGACAGGCGCGCGGCGGACTGGGGCGGGAACAGCTCCAGCGCGCGCCGCACTCCGGCTTCGTCGATCCTCAGGTCCGTGGGTTCGCGATCCCCGTTCCGGCGAGGTTCCAGAAACAGGCCGAGGGCGACGGGGATAGCCTCCGCGTCGAGCAAGCCTTTGATGGAATCGAGGTCTCCCTCGTTTTCCCGGGTCACCGTCACCCCGGCCCGGGTCCGAAGGCCCAGGTCTCGGCAACGGCGCAGACACGAGAGTGCCGCGTCGAAGGAGCCTGGAACGCCCGTGACGCGGTCGTGGGTCGCGGCGCTCGGCCCGTGGAGCGAGACCTGGATCGCGTCGAGGCCACGGGCGGCCATGTGCCGCAGCAGGTCCTGGCCCGCGCCGAATCCCGAGGTCAGGATCGAGACCGCGAAGCGCCGGTCCCGAGCCGCGTCGTAGATCCAGTCGAGGTCGGGCCGCGAGAACGGCTCGCCGCCCGTGAGCAGCAGGAACAGGGTGCCGAGGGCGGCCAGCTGATCGAGGAGATTCTCGATCTCCGGCAGGGACAGCTCGCGGCTATCCGAGGCTCCCGGCGTGACGTAGCAGTGCCGGCAGGACAGCGGACAACAGTAGGTCACCTCGAGCCCGGCATGCAGGGGGATGTGCGCCGCAGCGGCGTCCGCGTTGATGCGCTCGAGGACCGACCCGGTCGCTGCGGCACGAGCCGCGGAGGGCTTGCCGGAATCCGGGACCGTTCCCTCCAGCAGGCCCCGAGAGGCGAGCTGCTCCAGGAAGGAGAGGGTCGTGTCTTCCGTCCCGGGCGGTCGGCCGGATTCCAGGGCGTCCAGGAGTCGGCCAGCAGCGGCCGAGAGGCGCAGGATCCGGTGCGACCGGTGGTCGACCAGCACGACGAACCCACCGAGGCTGCGGAAGCTGACTGTCGGTGCGAGTCTTGTGCGCGTGTCGTTTCCCATGGAACAATCTCCATGCACTATACCCTCTTTCCTTAAAAAAAGGCGCGATCAGCTCTTTCGGATGGTGTAGTCTCTCGAACAGGGACATCAGGAGGCGACATGAGTTGGACCTACAGTTGTCCGTACTGCAACAAGGTCGTCAATCCGGACGAGACCGTGATCCTGCTGGCTGAGCGTGGTGAAGAGCAGACCCTGCTGGGCTTCCATCCGCAGCCCGGCAACTACACGATCTACGTGCCGCCAGGGGTTACGTTGAACCGTGGGGAAGAGTGGGAGTTCTCGTGTCCGGTGTGCCGCGCCAATCTGCGCGCCCACGAGCACCCCAACCTCTGCGCGCTCACCGTCTGGCAGGGGACCGAGCGCCGGCGGGTGCTGTTCTCTCGCATTGTCGGCGAGCAGGCGACCTATGTGGTCGCGGACCAGAGCGTGGCCGAGGCCCACGGCGGCGACGTGGACGCCTACGATACCAAGAAGATCCGGCTGCACAGGACCTGAGCTCGATCAAGCGGACGCTACCCCTTCACCCGCCAGAGCTTGAGCACGTCGGTGCGGCCCGGACCGTTCATGTCCTGCATGCCGAAGGTGATCGCGATGTCGTCCCCCGGGGCCACGGCGCCGAGCTCCAGCAGCCGCTGCTCCGCCTGCTGCACGACGCCGCTGACGCCTTCGACCCAGTCGGCATGGACCGGGATTACCCCCCAACGCAAGGCCAGGCGGCGCAGGACCTCGGGGTGCCGCGAGAGGCCGACCACCGTGGCCAGGGGCCGGCAGGAACTGACCAGCGCGGCGGAGTGCCCGGTCTCGCTGTAGACCGCCAGGGCGCGCAGCCCCAGATCTGACGCGGCCTGGACCGCGGCGTGGGCGATGGCGTTCGAGAAGCTCTTCTCTGAGACCTTGAGCGGCGGGGGCTGGCGCTCGAACAGCTCGCTTCGCTCGATCTCCTCGAGGATCGAGCTCATGGTCCTGACCGCTTCGAGCGGGTACTTCCCCGAAGCGGTCTCGCCCGAGAGCATCACCGCGTCCGCACCGTCGAGAACGGCGTTGGCCACGTCCGAGACCTCTGCCCTCGTGGGGCGCGGGTTCCGGATCATCGAGTCCAGCATCTGAGTGGCCACTATCACGGGCAGTCCACGCACGGCGGCGTCGCGTATGATGCGCTTTTGCAGCAGTGGGACCTTCTCGGGGCCGGCCTCGACGCCGAGATCGCCCCGGGCCACCATCAGCCCGTCCGCCACGTCGATGATGTCGGTCAGGTGCATCACGGCCTCGGGCTTCTCGATCTTCGCGATGACCGGGATCGAGCCGGCCAGGGCCTTGGTCTCGATCACGTCCTCGGGGCGGCGCACGAAGGACAGGGCGAAGAAGTCGACCCCCAGCGCACGGGCGAAGGTCAGATCGTCGCGATCCTTGGCGGTCAGCGCCGGAGTCGACAGGGGCGTGCCCGGGATGTTCATGCCCTTGTGGTCCTTCAGCGTGCCGCCGACGACCACGAGGCAGTGCACGACGCGATCGCGCACCTCTCGGACCTCCAGCTCCAGCAGTCCGTCGTCGATGAGGATCCGATCACCGGTTCCCACGTCGTCCGGCAGCGCCTCGTAGTTCGTGCTTATCCGCGCCGCGGTTCCCATCACGGGCTGGGTCACGATCTCGATCGGCGCTCCCTCTGTGAGCTCGGCGGCCCCGCCCTGGAGGGCGCCGGAGCGGATCTTCGGTCCGCAGAGATCCGCGAGGATCGCCACCTGGGCCCCGGCGCGTTCGGCCTCGGCGCGGACCGTCTGGAACACGGCCCGGTGTTCCTCGTGATTGCCGTGGGAGAAGTTGAGCCGGACCACATCGATTCCCGCGGCGATCATGGCGCCGACCATCTCGGGGCTGGAGCTGGCAGGACCGATGGTGGCGACGATTTTCACTCGTTGCATGGGCTTCCCAAGTCCTTTCCGTCGAGGGTCTGCCGGTCTTGCATCGCGGGCGCGTTTGACCTAGCCTCGAGCGTACTCATTGAACAACAAAGCGGGAAGGAAGGGAACACCGATGCTGACACCCGAGAGAGAGGCGATCCTGAAGCTGCTTGTGGCCATGGCCTGGGCCGACGGCAAGGTCGACGAGGAGGAGATGGAGGTCGTCGAGGCGCTGATTTCCGCCTTCGAAGCGGGCGAGGACGAGGCCGAGGGCATGCGGGCCTGGGCGCGATCCCGTCGTTCCCTCGACGAGGTCGACGTGACGTCGCTCACGGTCAGCGACCTGGAGCTGGCGCTGCAGCACGCCGTGCTGCTGACCTTCATAGACGGTGAGCAGAGCTCCGAGGAGGTAGCGCTGCTCGATAGTGTGATGGCCAAGCTCGGCATGAGCCGGGAGGTCGCCGCACCGATCCTGGAATCCGCGACCAAGTGGGCGCGAGGGCTCCTGCCCGAACTCGAGAAGTAGTCCGCCCGCCTTTCAGTTCAGCGTGAACGACAGGCTGATGTCGTTCTGGAAGTCCCCGGTGGCGCGGCTCACGACCAGGTAGACGATCCCGTCCGTGCTGGTCGCGTTGGTGAACGTCATGGTCTCGGGGTTCTCGGCGTAGGCCAGGCAGGTCGTCGCGCCGCACTCCGCCACCCGGCGCAGGGTGACGTTCGACGACGAGGTCTCCGTCGCGGTGACCGATGATCCCGCCGGGACATGGATCGCGAACCAGACATCGTCGTTTCCACCGCCGTCACCGCAGGAGTTGTTGGACGGCGAGAACGTGTTGCCGAAGTTGTTCCAGGCTCCGTTCCAGACACTGGGATACTCGAAGACATACTCGGGGCCGAGGCAGTCATTGCCCGGATCGAGGCAGCCCAGATAGCCGTCCTCGTGGTAGCCGCAGTCACCCTGGCAGTCCGTCGTGGCCGGCACGGTCGCCGACCCTTCGCAATGGACGGAGGCACCCAGATCCTGGGTGCAGCATCCGTACAAGGCGTCTTCTGGGGAGAAGGTCCATGCCGTCGTGTCGCACGTGCTCGGGGGTGGTTCGGGACAGCACACGATTTCCGGATGCAGTTCCGCGGCGATCGAGCATTCGGTGATCGGGTCGACATCGGAGTCCGTGTCCGAATCTGCATCTGCGTCCGCGTCGGCATCGGCGTCAGTGTCCGAGTCCGTGTCGGTATCGGTGTCGGTGTCGGTGTCGCTGTCGGTATCGGTGTCGGTATCGGTGTCGCTGTCGGTATCGGTGTCGGTATCGGTGTCAGTGTCGGTATCGGTGTCGGCATCGGTGTCGGTATCGGCATCGGTGTCGGTATCGACATCGGTGTCGGCATCGGTGTCGGTATCGGTATCGGTGTCGGTATCGGTATCGGTATCGGTATCGGTATCTGTATCGGTGTCGGCATCGGCATCCGCGTCAGCATCCGTGTCTGTGTCGGCATCGGTGTCGGCATCGGTGTCCGCGTCGGTGGCGGTGTCCCCTTCGAAGGGGACCGGCCCGGAGGAACCACAGCCGGCTG
>CAYZAI010000073.1:0-15816 GCA_964476305.1 uncultured Myxococcales bacterium | reverse complement strand
TCGCCCAAGGAGCGATGGAGCGCACTCTCCCGGGCCGACGAGCGGATCGCGGCCGGCCGGCCCCTCTCGGACCCCGTGCTGCTCGCCGCGCTGGTGCACCCGATCTGCGGTTCGGCCCTCGAGGCCGACGGCGACCAGGCCGAGAACCTCGAGGCGGCCCTCGGACCGGCGCTCAGCCCCATGCCCTTCACGCGCTTCCAGCTCGCCCGCCTGCGCCAGGTCTACCTCTCGCGCCGGCGGTTGCTGGACGGCCCCCGCACGAAACGCGCCCGCCGCATCGCCGATCGGGACTACGCGACAGAGGCCGTGGACTTCCTGGAGCTGACCGCCGCCAGCGAGGAGCAGATGGAGCAGGTGGCGAGCTGGCGCGAATTGCTGGAGCACCGGCGCGAGACCCCGAGACCGGCCGATGGACGGGAACCGGGTCCGTCGCAGACCCCCGACGAAGGGCGAAGCCGCAGGCCGCGCAGGCGCAGACGCGTCCGCCGCCCGCCGCCGACGAGCCCCGCAGAGTGACCCGCAATTTGACCCACCCAGGTCGAACCACTAGAATCAGCCCAACGCCGATGGCCGGTCCTCCTGTTGCCGGCGGCGCTAGCGAAAGGACGCTGCGATGAACCAGACCGCGTTCGACGCCTCCGGCTTCGTCCGCTTCGACCTCGCGAGCGGCGGCATCCGCTCCGTGGCGGACGAGAGCCTGGCGCTGGTTCCCCGCCGACTGCTCGGCCTCCTGGAGCCCGGCGCCGGACTCGACGCCGCGGCCCGGGAGTGGGGACGGGCCCATGGCGAGCGCCTCGCGCGCACGGGCCGGGAGGCTCCCGTCGAGACCCTGGCCGACACCCTGGGCGGCGTGCTGGCCGTGGCCGGGCTGGGCCGGGTGACCATCGAAACCCGGGGCGACGCCCTGCTGCTGCGCGCCGTGGCGCCGGACGGGTCCCGAGAGGCCGAACCGGCCGCGACCCGGGACCTGCTCGCCGGCTTCGTCGCAGGCTTTCTGACCGCCGTCGACCCGGCGGGCTTCGAGGTGCTCACGCTGTCCGAGTCCGGCGGAGAGCGCCTGCTCTGGGCCGGCAGCCCGGCGGCCGTGGCCCGGGTGCGGGCCTGGATGAAGGACGGGGTGGAGCCGATGCAGGCCCTGGATCGACTTTCTCGGGGAGGTGAGCGATGACAGGCACCCAGACGGGCCGTGCCCGGCTCGAGGATCTGCTCGAGCGTGTCCGGCGCAACCGGTTGCGCCTCGCGGATACCCGGGCCGCCGCGGAGGCGTCCACCCGCGAGCGCGAGGAGCCGGAGGCCGAGGTGGATCTCCCTCCGCCGGTGGTGGTCGCCCCGACCCCGATCGTCACCGAGGTCCGGGAAGAGCTCGGACCCGCTCTGGAACCCGAACCGGAGCCGGTGCTCGAGCTCGTGCCCGTGACCGAGCCCGAGCCCGAGCCCGAGCCCGAGCCTGAGCCCGAGCCCGAGCCCGAGCCCGAGGTCCGCGTCTTCCAGCCCGCCATCGCCGCCGCGGCCCCGGTCGCCGTGTTCGAAGGGCGGCGCCCGCGCGCCTGGACCGTGGCCGCCGTGCTCGAACGCGCCAGGCTCCTCGGCGGTGGCCGCTAGGCGAAAGGGAACTCCCATGACCCATCCAGGACTCGCGCCGTTTTCGATTCTCGTCCTGTGCGTTGCCGCCGGATGCGGCGGCGGCCAGAAGGCGGCCACACCCCTCGAGACGCGGCCCCTCGAAGAGAACAAGGCCCTCGAGATCATCGCCGCCGGCATCGCGGAGCGCGGCTTCCAGCAGGCCGGTCCGGTGAAGGCCGATCTCGGCAACAAGCTCTGGCTCGAGTGCGACATGCGGATCGCCGGCGAGCAGATCGCCATCCAGTACCTCACCGAGCAGGACCGGCGGAAGGCGATCGATATCCCGCCGCCGGCCCAGGGCTCGCGGCTGCACGTGATCCCCGCGCGGCTGGAACCGGCCGAGCCCGGTCTGCAGGGCGACCCGATCTACGTCTACATCATCGACGACCGCAAGTACGTCTACCACTACAACCCGACCTCGGACCGCCGGGCCGACGTGACCTTCGGTGAGGTCGAGGATCGGCTGCGGCGGGATCTCGCCGACTTCCTGACCTGGTACGAGGGCACCAAGGCCCAGGGTCAGTGAGGACATCCTTGCTGCTCGTCGTCGACGTCGGCAACACCCACACCGTGCTCGGCCTCTACGATGGCGAGCGGCTGGCCAACCACTGGCGGGTGCGGAGCGATCGCGATCGCACGACGGACGAGTGGGGCCTGACGCTGAAGACCCTGTTCGATCTCGAGGGCCTGACCCTGGAAGTGGTCTCGGCCATGGCGGTCTCCAGCGTGGTGCCCCCGGCGATCCACGCCCTGCGCCGTGCCGGTCGTCGCTACTTCGACGTGGAGCCGCTGGTGGTGGGCCCCGGCGTCAAGACCGGCCTCGCCATCCGCTACGACAACCCCCGTGAGGTCGGTGCGGACCGCGTGGTCAACGCGGTGGCGGCCTTTGCCCGGGTCCAGGGGCCGTGCATCGTGGTCGACTTCGGCACGGCCACCACCTTCGACTGCATCTCCGCGGACGGTGCCTACCTCGGCGGCGCCATCGCTCCGGGCATCGGCATCGCCCTCGACGCGCTGGTCACCCGCGCGGCCAAGCTGCCGCGGGTCGAGATCGCGAGGCCCCGGGCGGCGCTCGGCCGAACAACCGAGGAGAGCATGCAGTCCGGCGTGCTGTACGGCTACGTGGCGCTGGTGGACGGTCTGGTCGAGCGGCTGATCGCCGAGATGGCAGTGGAGCGGGAGGTCGCGGTCATCGCCACCGGCGGCCTGGCCGCCGCCATCGCGGCCGAGTCGCGGACCATCGATGTCGTGGACGGGAACCTGACCCTCGAGGGCCTGCGGCTGATCCACCTGCGAAACCAGCCGCGGGACTGACGCCCTCGGGCGCGGACGAAGCTGGCGACCTGCGTCGACGTCGTGCCCGGCGAGGGCAACGGCCGCTACCTGGACTGGATCGGGCAGAACGTGGACTGAAGCCGCTACGACGCGAGGAACCAGATGACCGCGGCGGCGGCGGCCAAGGCGGCGATCGCGGCCGCGGCGATGGCCAGGGCCCGGCCGCGGGGGGCGGGGACCCCGAGCCGCACGGGCTCGGGGGGAACGGCGGGCACCGCCGGGGTCGCGGGCGCGGCCTCGGCCTCGGAAGCGACGTCCACGGTGATCATGGTCAGGCGGTCGATGGACGCCTGGAGGTTGCGCTCGCGCTCCCGGCGCTGGGCCAGAAGGTCCTCGCCGAAGTTCTCCATCAGGAAGTCGGCGAAGCGCAGCTGAGAGACGATCATCTGGGAGGCGTGGAGGTAGTCCTCGAGGGCCCTCATGAACTCGCCGCCGCTCTGGAAGCGATCACCCGGCTCCCGGGCCAGGGCCCTTCCCACGACGGTCTGGAGCTGCTCGAACTCCGGAAAGTCGCGGTCCTCGAGGGGCGGGATCTCGGCGGCCAGGGCGCGGCGCAGGGTCTCGTCGTCGTCCTTGGACTTGTACAGGCGGCGGCCCGAGAGCAGCTCCCACAGCAGGATCCCCGCGGCGAACAGGTCGCTGCGGTTGTCGACCGGCCTGCCGCCCACCTGCTCCGGGGACATGTAGGCCACCTTGCCCTTCAGGTGGTACTCGTCGATCCCGGCCGAGGCGCCGGTCTCGGCCGAGGCCGCCCGGGCGATGCCGAAGTCGCAGAGCTTGACCTCGCCCTCGGTGGAGATCAGCACGTTGGTCGGCGAGACGTCGCGGTGGATCAGGCCGAGCGGCACGCCGTCGGCCCCGGCCACACGGTGGGCGTAGTCCAGACCGCGAAGGGTCTCGACGACGATGAACAGCGCGAACCGGAGCGGCAGGGCGATGTGCCGGCGGGCCAGCAGCCCCAGCAACTGGTTGAGGTCCACGCCCTCCACGTACTCCATCGAGATGTAGTACTGCCCCTCGATCTGTCCGAGGTCGTAGGTCTGCACCACGTTGGCGTTGGACAGCCTCGCGGCGAGCTTGGCCTCGGCCACGAGCATCTCGCAGAAGCGGGCGTCGGCGCTGAGGTTGGGCAGGATGCGTTTGATCACGCACAGGCGCTCGGTGCCCAGGGAGGTGAAGGTCTTCGAGAGGAAGATCTCGGCCATGCCGCCGCGGCCGATCAGGTCGAACAGGTAGAAGGGGCCAAAGCGCGCGGGCAGCGCGGACTGTGTCGCGGAGACGTCCACCGGCTGGGATATTCGCCTGCCTAGCCCGGCCCGTCAAGGAACCGGCGGTAGATCAGGAGATCGCCTTCTTGAAGCTGTCGATGGCGCTCTCGGGGCCGGCCACCACCAGGATCTCGCCCGGGGCCAGCGGCCGGCGAGGCTCCGGCTCGACGCGCTCGATGCCCTCGGATGTGCGTCGCCGGATGCCGACGACGTTGATGCCCATGGTCGCCCGCAGGTCGAGATCGCGCAGCGTCTTGCCCGAGAGGAACGGGGTGACCGCGATCGTTTCGACCCGGTGCCCCTCGGGCAGCTCGATGAACTCGGAGTCCTCCGGGCGGTCCCGCAGCACGAACTTCATCCCCAGGCCGTCGTCCCGCAGGATCTCCTGCTCGAAGAACACCACCATGTCGTGGCGTGTGATGCAGCCGGCGAGCTTCCCCTTGTCGTCCGTCGCGGGCAGCATCTCCACGTCGAGGCGCGCCAGATGGGCCATGGCCACGTCGAGCGTGTCGTCGAGGCCCACCGCGGTCACCGGCGACTTCATCACGTCCGCCGCCACCAGCAGCGGGTCGTCCAGCCACTGCTCGCCGAACAGCGCCTTGAGCCGGCGCAGGGTGATCACGCCCAGTGGCCGGTCGTCGCCGTCGACGACGTAGAGGTGCAGCATGGTGCCGGCGAGGGCCCGCCGCATCACCTCCGGCAGCGGCAGCTCCGGCGGGATGGTCTCCGGGAACGGGCGGAGGATGCGGCGCACCTTGGTCGAGCGCATTATGTCGGCCTCCCCGGAACCGCGTAACCGGACCCCGCGCCGCTTGAGGCGCGTGGTGAAGATCGAGGTCGGCAGCACCCGCCCCGCCAGCACCGTGGAGATCACGCAGGCCAGCATCAGCGGCAGGATGATCGCGTAGTTCCCCGTGAGCTCGAACAGCATCAGGATCGCGGTGATGGGCGCGTGGGTGGTGCCCGCGAGCACCGCGCCCATGCCGACCAGGGCGTAGGCCCCGGAGTGGGCGGTATGGCCGGGCAGCGCGATCTCCACGGCCATGCCGAAGGCGCCGCCGAGGCAGGCGCCGACGAATAGCGACGGGGCGAACACGCCGCCCGAGCTGCCCGAGCCCAGGGTCGTGCCCGTGGCGAAGATCTTGAGAAGCACCAGCACCGCGAGGGTCCACAACGCGCCCTGTCCCTGCAGGGCCACGTCGATGGTCTCGTAGCCCACGCCCAGCACTTCCGGAAACCCCAGGGCGATGGCGCCGACGAGGGAGCCGCCCAGCATCGGCGTGGCCCACCCGGGCAGCGGCATCTTCTCCCAGAGATCCTCGAGCAGCACGATGCCGCGGGTGAAGAGCAGCGCCGCACCGCCGGCCAGCAGGCCGAGCAGCACGTACAAAGGCAGCTCCACCGCGGAGACCAGCCGGTATTCGGGCACTTCGAGGAACGCCGGGTGGTCGCCGAACAGCAGCCGGGCCACGATGGTGCCCGTCACCGACGCCACCACCAGCGGGCTCAGCACCCGCACCGAGGCCGCGCCGATGATCACCTCCACCGCGAGGATGACGCCCGCCAGGGGGGCGTTGAACGTGGCGGCCATGCCAGCGGCCGCGCCGCAGCCGAGCAGCACGATCAGCCGGTTGCCGTCGAAGCCCAGGGCCTGGCCGATGCTGGAGCCCATGCTGGCGCCGATCTGAACGATGGGGCCCTCGCGGCCTGCCGAGCCTCCGGTGCCGATGGTGACGGCCGAAGCCAGGGTCTTGATCGCCATCACCCGCTTGCGCAGGCGGCCGCCGCGGTTGGAAACCGCGTTCAGGACCTCGGGGATGCCGTGGCCCCGGGCCTCGCGGGCGAAGAAGTAGATCAGCGGGCCGACCACCAGGCCGCCCACGGCCGGGGGCAGCACCTTCCAATACCAGGGCGCCGCGGTCAGCGAATCGAGGGCGGCGGCGCCGGACGTGCCCGGGCCCCAGAGGTAGTCGACGATCCCGCCCGCGGCCCGCGGGTCGCGCGCGGTGAGGGCCAGCCAGCGGCAGGCGTCGATGGCCCAGCGGAAGACCGCCGCGCCCAGGCCGCCCAGCACTCCCACCACCGCGGCGAGGATCAGCATCCAGGCGTTCTCGCCCAGCAGCTGCTCGAGCCGCACACTGGCTCCGGCCAGCGCCCCGTTCCCAGCCGGGGGCGACGCGCGGGTCCCGGCGTTGTCCGTAGCGGTCATCGGAGGCGGTTATAGGTGCCGCGCTCCGGGCTGGCAAGCTCGCGGCGTCGTTCGCGGCGCCGGGCGGGTCATCGCGGTCCTTGTGGAACGCCGGCTCTTCCGCGATGATGCGGCCAGGAGGTGCTGCATGCCGAACGTGGTCCCGAAAGTATGGATGGTGGTGGCCGCTGTGATGTGCCTCCCGCTCGTCGCGTGCGACGACGACGGCGGTCGCGGCGAGCTCGATGCGAAGAGCGCCGCCTGCGTCGACCGCATCAACGAGCTGCGCGCGACCATCGACCTGCCGCCGCTCGAGCGGTGGGAAGACGCGGAGGAGTGCGCGGACGACCAGGCCAGGCAGGACAGCGAGTCGGGCACCGCCCACGGCGCCTTCGGCCAGTGCGGCGAGTCGGCGCAGAACGAGTGCCCCGGCTGGCCGTCGTACGACGATATCGTCGAGGGTTGTCTCCAGATGATGTGGGACGAGGGCCCGGGGGAGCCCTACTCGGAGCACGGCCACTACATCAACATGACGAACCCCGCCTACGCCGAGGTCGCCTGCGGCTTTCACGTCACGTCGGACGGCTCGGTCTGGGCAGTCCAGGACTTCCGCTAGGCCTCGAAGCGCGGCGGTTCCGCCCGCCCACTGTTGCCGAGGCGACACAGTGAAAGCGTGCCCGGTTCTCATCAACGCCCGTGGAAAGGGCACCGCGGCTATGTCCTGCGGTTGGCACTGGATGTGCAACGGCTCCACCTGGGGGCGCCAGCCGCGCCCCGGGGAAGGAGGCGCCGGATGTCCAGGGACCCGATCGTCGCCGTCGCGCTCGCCGTCGTGCTGGGCGCCGGGATCGCCTCGGCGCAGGAGCCCGTCGCGGCTCCGCCGCCGGCGGTCGCGCCGCTCCCGCCGCCGGGCAGCTGGGTGCTGGTGGTACCCCCGGGCAGCAACATCCTGGTTCCGGGGTACCTTCCGCAGCCGGTCTCGCGGGACATGGTCCGTCTGCGCCGGGTGATGGAGATCGAGGGCCCGGAGTTCTCGCAGGACAAGCACGACAGCTACCGGGCCCAGAAGGGTGGAGGGATCGTGCTGACGGTCCTGGGCGGCGCGAGCCTCTACGGATCCTTCATGTTCTTCCTGGCCGACGGCTCGGAGTGGGGCGCCGTGGGCATCGTGGGCGGCGTCCTGGGCATCGCCATCGGCATCCCGCTGATGGTCCGCGGCATCCGCGGCAAGAGCCGACAGGCGCTGCTGAAGCGCAAGGACGAGATCCTGAAGGGTTCGTCGTGGTCGATGGCGGTCTCGGCCGGTCCCGTGCGCGGCGGCCTGACCCTGGGCGCCTCGGTGGTGTTCTAGGAAGACCGTGCTTCAGCCTTCGCCCTTCAGCAGGCGGGCGGTCTCGGCGAGGGACGCGGGGTCGCGCAGGACGGCGAGGCCGTCCATCGCGCTCAGACCAGGTAGAAGTGCAGGCTGAAGCGGATGAACGGGATCACCGGCCAGGCCGCGTCCTCGCAGGCGCTGCCGTCGCAATCGGTGACGTTGCCGATCCAGTCCTTCACCACCGGGTGGTAGAGCAGGCCGATCTCGATGCCCCACGAGAAGAAGCCCTCGTCGTTCAGGTGCTCGAAGCCGTAGCCGAGGATCGCGTACGGCCCCTGGCCCGGATCGAACCCACCCCGGATGGGAATGTAGTGCCACCGGTGGAAGTAGAGCAGCAGCCCGGCTGCGCCGGAGATCAGCTTCCACCTGATGTCGTCGTCGACGAGATCACTGGTCAATCCCGACACGATCGGGTACCCCCCCGGGGGCGTCCAGCCGCCGCCGATCTCGAACCCGATCCAGGGCAGAGCGTCCGCCCCGGTGGCGATGCGGCCCCGGACGTCGAAGGCGGCGATGCCGAAGCCGCCCATGCTGCCGAAGCCGAAGGCGAAGTGCCGGGTGTCGACCACCGGTTCCTCGTTGATCAGAGAGGGCATGGGGAAGCCGGCGCCCTCGTCGGTTCCTGCCTCGCCCGGGTCCTGTTCGGGCGCCTGCTCGAAGATCGGACCCGCGGGTTCCGGCTCGGGCTGGCCTTCGATCCGGCGCACGGCCCGGGCCGCGGCGGCGCGCACATCGGCGTTGGCGTCGTAGGCCGCGAGGTAGACCAGCAGCTCCATCTGCTCTTTGGCCTCCAGGGTGCCGAGGACCCGGCAGGCCGCGGCGCGGACATCGGCAAAGGCATCGTTGCGCGCCAGATCGGCGAGCTTGCCCACGGCGCGGCGGTTGCGCTCGCGCTCCACCTGTTCGATGGCGGCGATGCGAACCAGCTGATCCTGGTCGAACAGGCCGTCCGGAAGTCGTCCGTCGCCGCTCGACTCGGCAGCTGGGGTCACCGCCGGCGCCGGTTCCTGGGCCAGGGCCGTGACGGGGAACGCCGCCGCCGCGGCGAAAGCGATTGCGACCACTCTCAAGGGCAACATCCTGGGCATCTTCGCGCCACTCCTTGCCTGTTTTCGGGCGGGACCCGACCCGCACAATAGCATCCTGGTGACATTGAAGTATTTTTTCGTCGGCCCACCCCTGTCAAGACCCCAGGGGATTCGGCCCCAGGATGCTCGAAACATGTTGACTGGCACCATGTCGCCGAAGATAATCCCGGCCCTGTAGTTTTTGGGACGAAGGAAAGCAAAGCGAAGGCGGAAGAGGAAAATGGCTGGGCTTCACACCGAAAAGAAGACGGAGATCATCTCCAAGTTTCGGCAACACGAGTCGGACACCGGCTCTCCCGAGGTGCAGATCGCTCTCATCTCGGAGCGGATCAGCTACCTGACGGAGCACTTCAAGACGCACCAGAAGGACCACCACTCGCGGCGCGGCCTGCTCAAGCTGGTCAGCAAGCGGCGGCACCTGCTCGACTACTTGAAGCGCAAGAGCGTCGAGCGCTACCGGGTGGTGATCCGGGACCTGGGCATCCGCAAGTAGCCCCGGGGCGAGTCTCAAGACCCCAACCCATGCATCCTGGTGTGTCGAGCTCTCTTTTAGTCTCGTTCCCTGCCCGGGTCCGCGCGAGCGGCCGAGACGCGGGCGGCGATCAGGACTAAAACGGGCACAAGACATTCGGGTGCATGGCCATCGCCGGCGGTGAGCCGGCGGAAAGGACCATGCGAAGATGTTCGTGAAGGAAAGCGTCGTCGTCGGCGATCGGGAGATCACCATCGAGACCGGCCGGATCGCCAAGCAGGCCAACGGGGCGGTGCTGATCACCCTGGGTGAGACCACGGCCCTCGTCACCGCCGTGGCCACGGGCAAGCCGCGGGAGGGGATCGACTTCTTCCCGCTGACCTGCGAGTACACCGAGCGCACCTACGCGGGCGGCAAGATCCCCGGAGGCTTCTTCAAGCGCGAGGGCCGCCCTCGCGAGGAGGAGACCCTGGTCTGTCGTCTGATGGACCGGCCGATCCGGCCGATGTTCGCCGACGGGTTCCGCAACGAGACCCAGATCATAGCGACGCTGCTCAGCGCCGACCGCGAGAACAAGCCCGACGTGCTGGCGGTCACCGGCGCCTCGGCAGCGCTGCACATCTCGGAGATCCCGTTCGAGGGCCCCCTGGCCGCGGTGCGCGTCGGCCGGATCGACGGCCGCTTCGTCGCCTTCCCGACCCAGAAGGAGCTGGCGATTTCGGACATCGACATGGTGGTCGTGACCAGCCGCGAGGCGATCGTGATGGTGGAGGGCGGCGCGGCCGAGGCGACCGAGAAGGACCTGGTCGATGCCCTGGAGTTCGCCCACCAGTCGTCGATGCCGCTGCTCGACCTGCAGGACGCCCTGCGCGAGGCCGTTGGCAAGCCCAAGTGGGCGGTCGCTCCGGTGGCCGTGGACGAGGCGCTGCGGGCGAAGGTGCGGGAGCGCTTCAGCGGAGCCGTGGACGAGGCGTCACGCATCCGGGTCAAGCACGACCGCTACGCCCGGATGGCGGCCATCGCCGACGAGGCCCAGGAGGCCCTGGCCGGCGAGTTTCCCGGTGGCGAGAAGGAGATCGCCGGGGAAATCGACAGTCTCAAGAAGAAGATCGTGCGCCAGCGGATCCTCTCCAGCGGCGAGCGAATCGACGGCCGCGAGCCCACGGATATCCGCCCCATCACCTGCGAGGTGGGCATCCTGCCCAGGGTGCACGGCACCGGGCTGTTCACCCGAGGAGAGACCCAGGCCATCGTCACCACGACACTGGGCGTGGGCACCGACGAGCAGCGGCTGGACGGGCTCTACACCGAGCAGTGGAAGAAGTTCATGCTGCACTACAACTTCCCGCCCTACTCGGTGGGCGAGGCGCGGATGCTGCGCGGCACGTCGCGACGGGAGATCGGCCACGGGGCCCTGGCCGAGCGCGCCCTGTCGCGGGTGCTGCCCGATCACGAGGCCTTCCCCTACACGATCCGCATCGTCAGCGAGGTCACGGAATCCAACGGCTCGTCGTCGATGGCCACGGTCTGCGGCGGCTGCCTGTCGCTGATGGACTGCGGCGTGCCGATCAAGGCGCCGGTGGCCGGGATCGCCATGGGGCTGATCGCGGAGGGCGACCGGTTCGCGATCCTCTCGGACATCCTCGGCGACGAGGACCATCTCGGCGACATGGACTTCAAGGTCGCAGGCACGGCCAAGGGCGTGACCTCGGTCCAGATGGACATCAAGGTCAAGGGCCTGTCCCGTGCGGTCCTCGAGCAGGCCCTCGAGCAGGCGCGGCTCGGCCGGCTGCACATCCTCGAGCGGATGCTGGCCACGCTGCCCGGTCCCCGCGAGGAGCTCAGCAAGCACGCGCCGCGCATCATCACGATCAAGGTTCGACCCGACCAGATTCGCGTGGTGATCGGCCCCGGTGGCAAGATGATCCGCGGTATCGTCGATCAGACAGGGGTCAGCATCGACGTTCAGGACGACGGCACGGTTCTCATCGCCTCCTCGGACGCCGAGGCCTCCGCAAAGGCCGTGGCGATCATCGAGGGCCTGGTGCGCGAGGCCGTGCCGGGCGAGATCTTCGAGGGCACCGTGGTGCGGCTGGCGGACTTCGGCGCCTTCGTCAACATCCTGCCGGGCACGGACGGCCTGGTGCACATCTCCGAGATGGACTGGAGCCGCGTCGAGAAGGTCGAGGACATCTGCCGCGAGGGCGACACGATGCGGGTCAAGGTGCTCGAGGTCGATTCGGCCAGCGGCAAGGTGCGCCTGTCGCGCCGGGAGCTGCTCGAGAAGCCCGAGGGCTGGCAGGAGCGACCCGGTGGCGATCGGCCCCGCGGTGACCGCGACGGCGGTGGCCGCGGACGGCGGGACGGCGGCGGCCGCGGAGGTGACCGCCGGGGTCCCCCGCGCAAGCGCTAGCCTTTCTTTCCCTCTTCGCCGACAGCGGCGTGGGCCGTGCACCGCAAGCCAGAACCCCCGGAGATCCTGGCCTCGAGCCACCGGAGGTGCTCTACTGGCCTCATGAGACGGCTGTCCGTTCACCTGCTGCTCCAGCTGTTCGGCTGGGTCGCCCTGGGCGCCGGTGGCGCCGCGGCGCTCTTCCTCGTGAGCCAGCTCGTACGGGTGGCGCCGGTGTTCGTTGGGGCAGGAGCCGACCCATGGACCGCCGCGATCGCGTTCGCGTGGCTGCTCGTGCCGATCCTGGGCTGGGCTCTGGCGCCGGCCCTGGTCGTGGCGATTCTCGCAGTGCTGGGTCGGATGGAGGCGGACGGCGAGCTTACGGCCATCGACGCGGCGGGAGTGGCCCGGTGGCGTCTGGCCACTGCGCCGCTGGCCCTCGCCCTGGCCCTGGCCGGCGTCGCGGGCTGGATCTCCCTGGACGCGGGACCGGCCCGGCAACGGGCCCTCAGGGCACGGGCCTTCGAGCTCGCCGGCGATGCGCTGGTGGGCCGCGCCCGGCCCGGCGTGTTCCACTCGCCGGCGCCCGGGATCACGTTCTTTGCCGCGCGCGTCGATCGGGCCGACGAGGCCGGTTCCGGTTCCCGCCCTATCCGCGCGGCGGAGGTGCTCATCGAGGACGCCCGGGAGCCCGGGCGGCCGACGCTGCTGCTGGCCCGCCACGCCACTGTGGGGTTCGACCCGCGCTCCGGGGCGATCGAGGCGCGGCTGGTCGAGGGCACCGCGTTCAGGACCCTGGCCGGGGGCGCCGAGGCCACCGTCGAATTCGACGAGCTGACCTTCCGGTTGGACGTGCTCGAAGACCTCGCCGGACGGCTGGAGTTCATCCCGGGATCCCTGGCGGCCACGACAGCGGAGCTGCTGGGACCGCCGCCGCCGGGAGTGCCCGCCGCCGAATGGAGCTTCGCCTTCTGGCGGCGGATAGCGGCGCCCGTGGGGCTCTTGGCTCTGGCCGCGGCGGCCCTCGCCATCGCGCTGTCCTCGCGGCTGCGCGGCCGTGGCGCAGGCGTGGCGGTCGCCGCGACGCTGTTCCTAGGCTTCCATCTGGCCGCGCGTTTCGGCGAGTCCCTGGCACTGGCCGGGACCATGCCAGCCTGGCTGGCCGCGCTGGCGCCACCCGGCATCGCCATCCTCGCCGCTTGCACCTTTGGGACAAGGAGGTAGTATTTCCGACCATGACACGCACTGCGACAACGGTCCTCGCGCTGGCTGCCGCGCTCCTCGCCGGCCGGTCGGCCTTCGCCCAGGATCCGGAGCCGGACGCGGGCGTGGACCCGGAACCGGGAGCGGCCACGGAGCCGGACGGGAGCACGGAGGAGGAACCCGCGGCCGAACCCGGGCCGCCGGCCGAGGAGGAACCCGCGACCGGGCCCGAAGCCGGGCCCGAGGCCGAGGAAGAGCCCGAGCCGGAGGACGCGATCGATCCGTTCGATCTGCCCGAGGAGGACGACACGCTGTCGGTCGCGGACGAAGGCGCGGATCTCGCCCCGCTCGAGGACCTCCCGGATGGCCGGCCCTTCGCCAAGGGCGACATGGAGCTCGGACTGGGACTGGGCGGAGCCGGCGACGGGGAGTACTTCCAGCTGGCCGTCGGCGGCACGTTCGCCTACTACGTCGTGAACAGGCTCGCGCCGGGGATCGACGTCCAGTACAGCACGGTGTTCCACGAGGACTACGAATATCCGTCGGCCATCATGACACTGCCATTCCTCAAGTTCGTCATCCTGAGGGAACGGAAGTTCGCGCCGTTCCTGATCCTGGCCGGCGGGCGGGAGTTTCAGTGGGGAGGCTCGGACAACCCGTTCAAGGGCGTGCGGGCCGCGGGCGCCTGGATCCTGGGCGGCGGCGCGGGCGCCCACATCGGGCTCGGAGATCACTTCTCGATCACGATCCAGATCCTCGCGCTCTACTACTGGTACGACAACGCCAAGATCCGCGGCTTCGATGACGACGTGTTCGACGGCCCGCACTCCGGTGACGACGACGACGGCCAGGGACGCTACGTGCTCATCGAGGAGGACGGCAGCGTGGGCTGCGACCCGGCGACCACGGACTGCTACGCGTACTACGAAAGCGACGACTGGAAGGACAAGGTCGGCGAGCTGTTCTTCCCGATGATCCACATCGGCCTGGCGTTCACGTTCTGACCGCTGCGAAGCATCCGGACCGGAGGTTTCATGGCCCTGAAAGTCGAGACACTCGTCAACGGCCCGTTCCAGGAGAACTGCTACCTGCTCTACGACGACGGGTCGAAGACCGGGGCCTTCTTCGATCCCGGCTGCGAGGCCGAACGGCTGCTGCGCACGGCGAGCTTCCTGGGGATCACCATCGAGGCAATCTTCAACACCCACGGCCACATCGACCACGCCGGGGCCGTGGTCGAGATGGTGGAAGCCACGGGCGTGCCTTTCGCCCTGCACCCGGACGATCGCTTCCTGCTCGAGGCCATGCCCGGTCAGGCGCAGATGTTCGGCCTGCCGCCGGTGCGCGTTCCCAAGGTGGACCGCGACCTCGCCGCCGGCGACGAGATCGAGGTGGGCGGGCACCGGGCGCGGGTGATCCACACGCCGGGGCACACGCCGGGCGGCGTCTGTTTCCTCTTCGACGATTTCGTGATCGTCGGCGACACGCTGTTCGAGGGTTCCGTCGGGCGCACGGACCTGCCCGGCGGCTCCACCGAGCAGCTGCTCCTGTCGATCCGCGACGGGCTGCTGGTGCTCGATGACGACATCCGCGTACTGTGCGGCCACGGTCCGGCCACGAGCATCGGCGAGGAGCGCCGATACAACCCGTTCCTGAGAACCGTGCACTCGATTCGCTGAAGGGAGCGCCATGAGCAACGAGCAGGCCCCTGACACCGACCCGGCGGAGCAGCCAGCAGCTGTCCACCCCCTGCGCGAGATCGTCCAGCCCTTCATCGACCTGATCCATGCGCCCCGCGCCCTGTGGGGAGTGAACCTCTCGTACATGCTGGAGGGGATGGTCTACTTCGGCATCCTCGGCTACCTGGCGATCCATTTCTCGGATTTCGTTTTTCAAGGAGTCGCCCACGCGGACGTAGCCTCGCACCAGATGGTGATGGTGCTCACCGCCGGCATCACCATCTCGATGTTCTTCCTGGGGTTCGTGGCTGACAAGCGCGGGGTTCGCTTCGCGCTGCTCCTCGCCTTCGTCCTGATGCTGGCGGGCCGGACGCTGATGTCGAGCGCACCGACCATTCTGGCGCTGCGACCGGACGGCCTATGGTCAGCGCTGCACCTGGTCACGATGGGCGGGATCCTGCTGATTGTTGTCGGTTACGGGATGTATCAACCGGCGGCCTACGCAGCGGTTCGCAAGTTCACCACACCCAAGACCGCCGGGATGGCATTCGCGATGCTCTACGCCGTGATGAACCTCGGCGGCTGGTTCCCGACGTTCGCGTTCCTGCTGCGGGACGATGATTTCCTGGGGCTGGGCATCCCCGGCGTGTTCTGGGTCTACACCGGCTTCACCGCCCTCGCGCTGGTGCTCACGGCGGCAATCCTCACCCGGAAGACCGTCGAGAAAGCGACCGTGGCGGCCAAGGCGGAGAGCGAAGCGCTCCAGGCGGCCGGCGAAGCCGACCGCGCCGAAACGAAGGCGCGCGGCGACGACGTGAACGAGAACGCGGCTGCCGATCAGGCGCTGGCGCCCACGCGCAAGGGCGTTCCACTGCAGCTGTGGATCCTGGTGGTCGGCATCCTGATCGCTGTCTATTTCGGCGCCTCCACGCCCTGGAACATCGTCGCGAGCGGCGCCTCGCTGGTGCTGTGGATCGCGTTGACGATCGTGCCCCCGACCCGGCGCTGGTTGATCCGCCACCCGCTGGCGGACGGCAAGTTCTTCTTCTTCATCTTCGCGCTGATCCCCGTGCAAACGCTGTTCACCTACAACTGGTTCGTGCTCCCCCAGTACATCAGTCGCGCGTTCGAGGGTTGGATCGGCGAGTACTTCGAGGTGTTTTCCAACGCCAACCCGATCCTGATCTTCATCG
>CAYZAI010000072.1:9781-15835 GCA_964476305.1 uncultured Myxococcales bacterium | reverse complement strand
CGACCCCCCCCCCCCCCCCCCCCCTCCGCGGTGGGTTGGGGGCCACGGCCAACTCTTCACCCCCCCGCCCCCGCCTGGCTGGGGGGCGGGGGGGTGGGGGAGTGGCGCCTGGAGCGCGTTCTTGGCAGTCGTCAGTGGGCGTCGGCCCAGTTGGTGCCCGTGCCGATGTCCACGACGAGCGGGACGGCGAGGTCCATGGCGCCCGTCATCTCCTCGCGAACCGCCGCGACCACACGGTCGATCTCGTTCTCGGGCACCTCGAACACGAGCTCGTCGTGTACCGTGAGGATCATCCTCGCTGTCAGCCTCTCGGCCCCCAGGCGACGGTCCACCCGCACCATGGCGACCTTGAGCAGATCCGCCGCGGAGCCCTGGATCGGCGTATTGCGGGCCATGCGCTCGGTCTGCTGCCGCGCCTGGAAATTGCCCGAGTCGATGTCGCGCAGCGGCCTCCGCCGCCCGAGCAGCGTGCTGACCGCGCGGTCGCGCCGGGCTGTTTCGATGACCTCGTCCATGAACCTGGCCACGCCCTCGTGGAGGGCGAAGAACCGCTCGATGAACCGCTTCGCCTCGCCCCGGGAGATGCCGAGCTCCCTGGCCAGCGAAAAGTCGGTCTTGCCGTAGATCACGCCGAAGTTCACGGCTTTGGCCTGGGCGCGGCGCTCGCGGGGGATCTCCTCGCCGGCACCGTAGCCGAACAGGCTGCGGGCCGTGCGGGCATGGACGTCCTCTCCCGAGCGGAACGCATCCGTCATCGCGGCGTCGCCCGAGAGATGGGCCAGGATCCGCAACTCGATCTGCGAGTAGTCGGCAGAGACCAGCACGTTCCCCGGAGCGGCGACGAAGGCGCGACGGATGGCGCGGCCCTGCTCTGTGCGGGCCGGGATGTTCTGCAGGTTGGGGTTCGAACTGGACAGGCGCCCGGTGGCCGTGACCGCCTGGTTGAAGCTCGTGTGGATCCGTCCCGTGGCCGGGTTGACGAGCCGGGGCAGGGCGTCGAGGTACGTGCCCTTCAGCTTGCTGAGCAGCCGGTGCTCGAGGATCACGCCGGGCAGCGGGTGGAAGGGGGCGAGGGCCTCGAGCACCTCGGAGTCGGTCGAGTGCCCGGTCTTGGTCTTCCGCTGGGTCGGCAGGGCCAGCCGCTCGAACAGCACCTCCTGCAGCTGTTTGGGCGAGCCGAGGTTGAAATCACCGCCGGCCAGCTTCCAGGCGGTCGCTTCGATCCCGACCAGGCGGCGCTCGAAATCGGCGGACATGGTCTGGAGGTGCTCTCGGTCCACGGCCACGCCGGCGAGCTCGATTCCGGTCAGCACCCGGGCCAGCGGGATCTCGACGTCGTGCAGAAGCGACGCCATCCCGGCGCGCTCGATCTCCGGGGCCAGGGCGTCCGCCAGGGCCAGCGCGATCTCGGCGTCCTCGCCGGAATAGCGCGTGGCGCGGTCCACTGCCACATCGGCGAAGGCGAGCTGCGCGCCGCGGGTCTTCTCGGTCACCTCGTCGTAGGTGACGGTGCCTCGGCCCAGGACCTCCCGGGCCAGGGCGTCCAGGCCGTGGGAGCGCCCGTCCCCGCGCAGCAGGTAGGACGCGAGCATCGGATCGAAGGCGACGTTCGCGATGCGGATGCCGTGCCGCCGGAAGATCACGTCCTCGTATTTCACGTTCTGCGCCACCACGCCGATGGACGAATCCTCGAGCAGCGGTTTGATCGCGGACAGCACGTCCGCGAGCGGCAGGCAGGCCTCGCTCCCCTCGCCCCGGTGGGCCACGGGCACGTAGACCGCGCAGAGGGGTTTCCAGGCCAGGGCCACGCCGACGATCTCCGCCGTGACCGCGCTGACCGAGGTCGTCTCCAGGTCCACGGCGAAGCACCCGGCCGCGCGAATGTCGCCGGCGATCCGCACGAGATCGCCCAGATCGGTCACCGTGTCGTATTCGACCTCGGGGCCGCCCGGGGTCTGGGCCGCGGCGCCCTGGAACAGTCGGTTCTCGAGCTGGTGCAGCTCGAGCCGTTCCAGCACCGGGGTCAGCCGCTCCGGGTCGGGCGGGCGCAGGCGCATCGCGCCGAGATCGACCTCCACAGGGACATGTCCCTCGAGAGTCACCAGGCGGCGGCTCAGCCGGGCGTCCCCGGCGTGATCGGCCAGGCGTGCGGCCACGGCTCTGGACTTGAGCCGGTCGAGGTTCGAAAGCAGCGGCTCGAGGCCGCCGTGCTCCAACAGCAGCGGGGCCGTGGTCTTGGGGCCCATCCGCGGCACGCCCGGGATGTTGTCCGAGCTGTCCCCGGCGATGGCCAGCAGGTCCCCGAGCAGGGAAGGGGGCACGCCCCACTTCTCCTCCACGGCCGCGGCATCCCAGGTCTTCTCCTTCATCGTGTCGAGCATGACCACGCCCGGCCCGACGAGCTGCATCAGGTCCTTGTCGGCCGACACGATCACGACCTCGAGCCCGGCCTCCCGGGCGACGCGGGTGGCGGTGGCGATCAGGTCGTCCGCCTCGAAGCCGTCCCGCTGGAGCACGGGCAGGTCGAAGGCCTCGATCAGCTCCCGCACCAGGGGGAACTGGGCCGCGAGATCCGGGGGCGGCGGCGGCCGATTGGCCTTGTACTCGGGGAAGATCTCCTTGCGGAAGGTCGGGGTCTTCGAGTCCATGGCCACGGCGAGGTGCGAGGGCGCGCGGTCCGCGATCAGGGCGATGAGCATATTGGCCACGCCGAAGACCGCGCCCGTGGGCGTGCCGTCCCTCGTGGAGAGGTGGCCGACGGAGAAGTAGGCGCGGAACACGAACGAGGAGACGTCAACCAGGTACAGGCTGTCCGGCATGGGCAGGGCGTAGCCGATGGCCCGCGGCGGGTCAAGACGGAGGTGTCAGGCACTTCCACTTTCCACTTTCACTCTGCTGGGCTAGGCTCGCCCAATGCCTCGCACCCCTAGAATCGACGCGCCGGGCACCCGCCACCACGTGATGAGCCGCGGTGCGCGGCGTGCGCCGATCTTCCGGGCTGATCTCCACTGCGGACTGTTCCTAGACCTGCTTGGGGAGTTGCCGGAGCGCTTCGGCCTAAAGGTCCACGGGTTCGCGCTGATGCCCAACCACTTCCACCTCATGCTGGAATCCGGGCGCGGGGATCTGTCACGTGCGATGGGGTGGATGCTCTCGAGGTACACGGTCCAGGTCAACCGACTGCACCGCTGGGACGGGCCCGTCTTCCGCGGCCGGTTCCACAATCGCGTTGTCTGGCAGGAGCAGCACTGGATCCATCTGCTGGCCTACCTGCACCTGAACCCGGTCCGCGCGGGGCTCGTCGTCCGGCCAGAGCAGTCACCCTGGACCAGCCACCGCTTCTATGTCGGGCTCGAGCCGGCTCCGGAATGGCTTACGACGGCAGAGCTGCTCGCCGCGTTCGGGGACATCGGCGGCTACCGGCGGTATCTCCATGAGGTGCGTTCGAAGAGGACCGAGGCGCCGGACGGTTTCGACGTTGTGGCTTTTGGTCGCGGCCGGGCGGTTTCCGATGCGGACGTGAAGGTGCGGCGCATCGCTCCAAGACTGACGGAGCCGAGAAGGGCGCTTCGCGACGTGGCCGAGGCCGCCGGCGTCTCGGTGGCAAGCCTCGAGGAGACACGCATGGGCCGCGAGGGGAACCCGGCACGGGTGGTCGCGGCGTGGTGGCTGGTGCGGGCGAGCGGGCTGTCGAACGTCAAGGCTGCGTGCCTGCTCTCGATGAACCAGGCGGACGTGAGCAAGGCCATCGCCAAGGTCCAGGCCCGCAGAGGCGGCGACGATCCCATCGGACGGCTGATTGACGCTCTTGAACGAGAGAAAATGGAAAGTGGAAGTGCCTGACACCTATTCTATTCGTTCACGGAGATCCGGATCATCTGGACCGGGGGCTCGGGGCGATCACCCGGGCCCTTGGGGCAGCGCTCGATCTTCTGGACGACGTCCATGCCGCTGGTCACCTTTCCGAACACCGGGTGCTTGGACGGGCCGGGGGTGAACCAGTCGAGGTATGCGTTGTGCACCGTGTTGATGAAGAACTGGCAGCCGCCGCTGTCCGGGCGCCCGGTGTTGGCCATGGACAAGGTGCCGGGCTCGTTGGAGAGCTTGTGGGCGTCGGGGTGCTCGTCCTTGATCGTCCCGTGGGGCGGCCCGCCCGTGCCCGCGCGGGGACTCTTGGGATCGCGGCTGTGGGGGCAGCCGAACTGGCACATGAAGCCCTCGATCACGCGGTGGAAGTGCAGGCCGTCGTAAAAGCCGCTCTTCGCGAGGGCGATGAAGTTGCCCGTGGTGATCGGCATCTGGTCCAGGAACAGCTCGACCTCGAAGGTGCCCAGGGAGGTCTCGCAGGTCGCCGTGGGATTGGCCATGTCGAAGCTCCTTTCCGGGTGGTTTCCCCTTCCATAGACCGGCCGGGCGCGTGAAACAAGAGCCCGGCGAGCCTTTTTCCCGCCGGTCCCCGCTCCGGCGCGGCGGGCTTGTGACACCCGTTCTTGCCGGTGGTCCCGCCGGTGGCTATGTTGTTCACAGCAGACTGCAGAAGGAGGACGAGATGACGGCAATTCGAAGACATGCCCTCGTCGGGCTCGCGATGGCCGTGTTCGTGCTGTCCGCTTGTGGCGACAGCAGCCCCGGCGGGGACCAGGCGGGCACGGACGCCGATTCGGACTCGGACACGGACGGGGATACCGATGCGGATTCCGATTCCGATTCGGACTCGGACACGGACGGGCAGTCGGTCGACACCCCTTTCGAGCAGGATTCGCTGATCATTCCCATGGACATCGACTACCAGGACGAAGGCATGTTCCAGGCCTACGGGCTGGTGTACCAGTTGCTCAAGAACGACATCAACGTGTACTGGCTCATCAAGACACCGAAGGTCGTCGGAGAAGCCGACTTCGTCGCCAGCGCGACGGACGTGTTCTCGGGCGACGAGGTCGTGGAGCACGGGTACCGGGGCGGGCCCTTCGCCGTTGCGGCGGAGGACGCGACAGCCGCATTGGTCGTCGTCGACGAGTGGCAGGCGATCCACGTCACCGCCGTGCACCAGGCGACCGCGTCGTTCATCGGTCCGGTCGCTCGCACCCTTCGGAGAACGCCGCGGATCGGCATCCTCGCCAACGGCCACGAGGACATCTCTTTCGACTACATGAACGCCGCGGGAGTGCCAGACTCTCTGGATCAGGATTGGCCCGACGCCAAGGACCCCAGCGGCGAGTACCCCGGATATCCGGACGTCCTTTCCGTCGCGGAAGTCCGGGGACCGACCGATACCGACGACAAGGACGGCGCCCTCTTCGACGAGAGCGGAGAGCCCGTCTTCTGCGAGTTGATGACCATGCACTGGGATGTGGCCGACAGTGACGACGAGGCGGTCGCCGAGATCCGCGAGTACCTCCATTTCCCCGTCCATTTCTTCGCCGAGTGCCAGTCGGTCAACGCGGTGGAAAACAACGTCAACGGCCATTTCCTGACGCCCAATGGCTACATCATGGACGACGAGCCCGACGAAGTGGATCTCATCCACCCCTATCTTCCGTTCTCCCAGATCGACGGTGAGTTCGAGACGGTGGGCGGCTCGGAGCCGTCCTATTCCCTCCCGGAGGGCGATTCCTACTTCGACGACGGCGTGGTCATGATGACCGAATCCGGCTCGCCGATAGGGACTCGCGACGTCTGGATGACGGGCTACCTGGACGGGGCGTGCGAAATCGACGTCGTCGTCGAGAAGGGCGGGGGATCGCCGGGCCCGCGCGACGACTGTCCGGGCAAGATCAGCTATCTCGGCGGACACAAGTACTCCACGAAAACGCCGATCAGCGACAACCCCGACTCCCAGGGAACGCGGTTCTTCCTGAACGCCCTGTTCGAGGCCGATTGCATCACCGCCAACTGACTTCGTCCGCGGGTGTCACGGTAGGGATCGTCGCCTGCGCCTGTGCCTGTGCCTGCGGCAACGGCGGCGTGCCGGTGCGGGAGCCCGTGGCCGAAGGGCAGGGGATCGAGCAGCCGGCGGCCCCGACCGCTTCCGCGAGCGCTCCGGACGCCGGGGCC
>CAYZAI010000072.1:0-9681 GCA_964476305.1 uncultured Myxococcales bacterium | reverse complement strand
CTTCGTGCTGGCCTTGATGCCGCTGGGCGAGGTCGACGAGGAGGCCGTCGCCGCCGCGACCGCGGCCATCGAGACCGCCTACGGCTTCGAGGTGCACCGGCTCGAGGCCCACGGCCTGCTGGCCTCGGCGTACCACGAGCCGCGAGGGCGCTACCGGGCCGAGAAGTTGCTCGACTGGCTGCGGGGCCGCAAGCCCGCGGACGCGGACAAGATCATGGGGCTGACCGAGGCGGACATCTCGACGACCAAGGGGCCGCACGCGGACTGGGGCATCTGCGGGCTGGCGGACATGGGCGGCGACGCGTCCGTGGTCTCGACCTGGCGCATCGGGAAGAAGCTCGGGAAGTACCCGAAGGCCGAGCGGCACGAGCGGTACCTCACCCGCCTGGCCGACCTGACCGCCCACGAGTTCGGCCACCAACTGGGCCTGCCTCACTGCCCCACGTCCGGCTGCATCATGGAGGACGCGGCGGGCACGGTGCTGACCTTCAACCGTTCGAGCGGCCGCCTCTGCGACCTCTGCCTGGCCGAGCTGCGCCGCCTGGGCTGGCCCATGGACGGGCCCGCGGCTACCAGGCCTGCCAACTGACCGAGACGATGACCCCGCCCTTGCCCACGGCGAGGACCTGCCGGGGGTCCCCGTCTGGCGCGACCCAGATGCCCCGCAGGCGGGAGGTCGACGGGACCTCCTGCTCGAAGATCGGGGCGCCGCCTTGCCAGGCCTGGACCACGCCGGTCGAACCCTCGTCGCTGGTGTTGCCCGCGGCCCACAGTCCCATGTCCGAGTCCGCGTGGAGGTCCAGCAGCTCGTGGGGCGAGGTCTCCCAGACCGCCCAGCCGCCGTCGACCAGCCGGTAGACGTTCGAGCCCTCGCCGTCGACGAACCCCGCGGCCCAGGTGTCGAAGGCCTGGTCCCCGTCAAGGGCGTACATGTTGTCGGTCTTCTCGTGATCCATCTCGTGCACGGACCAGTCGTAGATCTGCATGTAGGAGATGACCGAGGACGCGAAGGCCGTGTGGTCGTGCCCGACGAAATACGCGTCCCCGCCCTGCAGGCAGTGTACGCCGTGGAGATCCGGCCCCCCCGGCACGAGATTGCTTTCGTTGGGACCCTGGCCGGAGTGCATCCATGTGCCAGCGTCCCCCACGATCCAGATGTGTCCCCCGGGGCTGACGCATACCGCGCGCAGCGCGGGCAGTGGCCCCGGGCCGGGTGCGGAGACGGGCGAAGGCAGCCAACCCATGCCGTCGAAAACCAGGACCTGCGCCTCCGCGCCCACGGCGACGACGTCGCTCGCGGACCGGCCCCCGATCCCGAACAGGGTCTGCTGCTCCGGGATCGCCGAGGTGTCGGCCAGCGACCACGCGGCACCGTCGTAGTGGAGGATCACGCCGTTCTCGCCCACGGCCCAGACATCGTTCCAGGTCGAGCCCCAGACGTCCGACAGGTTGGCGGCCGTCGGCGATTCCAGCTCCTCGAGGACCCACTCCCCCTGGCCGTTCGTATCCGGGTCGGTGATGCCGCCGCCCGTGTCATCGTCGTCGTCGCCCCCGTCACCGGCGCTCCCGACTGACGCGCCCATCCAGCAGCCGGCGAGGGCGAGCGGGCCGCAGAGCAGCAACGCCGGAAGGCGATCCATGGGATCAGCGCTCCTTCCCGGGTGGCGTGGCGCGCCGCGACGGGGCGCGGCCGAAAATCGGCGTGCGGCCCGCCGAGAGCTCGTCCATCATCGCCTGCATCGCGGCCTCGACGCGGTGGTAGCCCTCGGCCACGGCGGCCTCGTCGCCCGGCTCGCCCCCGACCTCGATCGGCTCGCCGAAGCGCATCTCGATGTCCGTGGGCAGGGGCAGGAAGGGCATCGCGACCGGCGCCAGGCCCCACGGGAACATCAGCGCCAGGGGCAGCACCTCGACGCGCAACCGTCGCTTGAGATCGAGCTTCTCGGCGATGCGCTCGCCGCCGGTGAGCACGAACAGCGACTCGTGGAGTCCCACGGAGACCAGGGGGACGATGGGCACGCGGTGCTCGAGGGCCAGCTCGACGAAGCCCGTGCGGCCCGCGAGCACGATGCGGTTGCGATCGGTGAAGGGACGGAACGCGTCCCGGTCGCCGCCGGGATAGACCAGCACGATCCGCCCGTCCGAGAATGCCGCGGCCGCGTTGCCCCGGCCGGCGCGCAGCACGCCCATGCGCCGCGCGTGCCGGGCCATGCGCGGAGCCTGGTAGGCGAAGTCGTGGACCAGGGGATGCACGGTGCGTCCGGGGCCCTGGAGCCTCTGTATGGCGTCGATGGCGAACAGCGCGTCGATGGGCATCAGCCCGGCGCTGTGGTTGCCGACGAGCAGGACCGGGCCCTCGGCCGGGACGCGTTCGGCATCCCAGACCGTGGCGTGGAACCAGTTCACCGATAGCCAGCGCGCGAGCTCGAGCACCGGTTCGAACAGAGTCGGGTCCGGCAGGGCCGGGTCGAAGTCGCCACTGGGCAGCGGCTCCTCGCCGGCCCGACCCTTGAGCATCTCGTAGCCGAGGGCCGGGGGGAACAGGATCGCCAGGGCGTCCCGCGGCGGGACCTCGCGGAGCAGGACCGCCAGGATCCGCCGCAGCTCGTCGCGTGCCTCCTTGCCTGGCAGGGGCATGGCCTACTCCCTCTTCTCCGTCGCGGGCGGGGGTGGGTCCTCGCCGAGCACGGTGTTGTCGATGAGACGCGTTGAGCCCACTCGCGCGGCGATGGCGACGAGCAGCCGGTCGCCGGCCGTCTCGCCGTCGCCGAGAGCGTGGAGGTCGTCCGGGTCGGCAGCGGCGACGTAGTCCACCGCGTCCGCCGCGGCCCGGACCGGTTCTTCCACCGCGCGCCGCAGGGCGCCGACGTGCCGCTCACCGGATCCCCACAGGCGGTGGGCCTCGCGCAGCCCGGCAGAGAGCGCGAGGGCCCGGCGGCGATCCCGAGACGACAGGTAGGCGTTGCGGGAGCTTCGGGCCAGGCCGTCCGGCTCGCGCACCGTGGGCAGGCCCACGACCTCCACGGGCATGTCCAGGTCCGCGACCATCCGGCGGATGACCTGCAGCTGCTGGTAGTCCTTGCGGCCGAACACGGCGGTGCAGGGGCCGGCCAGGGCGAAGAGCTTGGCGACGATGGTGGCCACGCCGTCGAAGTGCCCGGGTCGGCGCGCGCCGCACAGGCCCTCCGTCAGGTCCGCGACGCGCACCGCGGTCCTGTGGCCGGGCGGGTACATGGCCTCCCGCGCCGGGGCGAACACGACATGGGCCCCCCGGGGCGCGAGCCTGGCGAGATCGCCCTCCAGATCACGGGGGTAGCGCTCCAGGTCCTCGCCCGGGCCGAACTGGGTCGGGTTGACGAAGATCGTGACCACCACCAGCCCGCCCCGCCGGCCGGCCTCGTCGACGAGGGCGAGGTGTCCCTCGTGCAGGGCGCCCATGGTCGGCACCAGGGCCACGGTCCCGCCCTCGCGACGTGCGGTGTCGCAGCGGGCTCGCAGGACCGCGGGCTCGGTGACGATCTCGATGGGGTCGGTGTCCATGGCGCGATCTCAGTGGCGAATGGGACGCTCGGACGCGCCGTGGCACGGGGCGACCTCGTCGCGGCCGGAGCCACCGGAAACCGAGTGCTCCGGCCCCGGGAACACGCCCTCGCGCACCTCCCCCGCGTAGGTCTCGACGGCCTCGCGAACGGTGCGGCCCAGCTCGGCGTAGCGCTTGAGGAAACGGGGCCGGAACTCCTCGTTCATGCCGAGCATGTCGTAGACCACCAGCACCTGGCCGTCGCAGCCCGGGCCCGCGCCGATGCCCACGGTGGGGATCGGGACCTCGGCGGTGATCTCTGTCGCCAGCTCGAGGGGCATGCTCTCGAGGACCAGGCTGAATGCCCCGGCCTCGGCCACGGCCCGCGCGTCCTCGAGGATCCTGACCCGATCCAGGTGCGAATTCCCGCGCATCCGGAAGCCGCCCAGGGCATGCACCGACTGGGGCGTGAGCCCGACGTGGCCCACCACAGGGATGCCGGCGGCCACGACCCGCGCCACGGTCTCGGCCAGCTCCACTCCGCCCTCCAGCTTGACCGATTCGCAGCGGCCCTCCTGGACCATCTGCGCCGCCGAGTCCAGGGCCTGCTCCGGCGAGCGCTTGTAGGTCATGAATGGCATGTCGCCCACGAGGTGGGCCCGTTCGAGGCCGCGGGACACTGCCCGGCAGTGGTAGATCATGTCGTCGAGAGTCACCGGGATCGTGGTGTCGTGCCCCTGAACGACCATGCCCAGGGAGTCTCCGACGAGGACCATGTCGACGCCCGCCCGGTCGGCGAGGCGCGCGAAGGTGGCGTCGTAGGCGGTGAGCATCACCAGCCGGCGGCCCTTCCGCTTGGAGGCGGCGATCCAGGGGACGGTGATCTTCTTCGGGGGTGTCATCGGTCGCACTTCCTTTCGTCCGGAATGGGCGCCGTTTCGCTCGCGGTTGTTCCGTTCGCCTTCGCGGATGGCGGCCTTCACCGGTCCGCCTCCGCACGGGAAGGGTATAGAGTCGAATCCCCGGCGGGGCAAGCGGCTTCGAATCACTGGTTTTCTGGTAGACTGCGTGGGATGCAACGGCACTCCTTCCCCCCCGCGGCCCTGCTCGCGGTGGCCGCGATCGCCGCGCCCCTTGTGCCCGCTCCGGCCGCGGCGCGGGAGGACGGGAACGCCCTGCGGCTGATGGGCGCGGTGGCCTTCGGCGCGGTGGAGGACGCGGGCTACGGCGCCACGGGGATCTTCAGCATCGGCTCGGATCTCGGCGAGGTGCTCGGGATCGAGCTGCAGGGCGGGGTCGGCATGACCGAGGAGGCCGGCATCGGCACCGAGCGCTTCTTCCACCTCGAGCTGCTGGTGCCGGCGACGATGACCATCTGCTCGTCCGATTCGTGGGCCTGCCCCGGCTCGACCTTCGAGTTCGTCGTGCAGAGCGGCATCGGCGGCGCCCGCTTCGAGGGGCGCTGGTCGCCGATGGTGGTCGCCGGCGTGTCCCTCGACTCGTTCAAGGATCTGGGCAGCTACGAGGTCGGCGTGCGAGCCGGCCTGCTCGGCGCCTACGACGTGATCGAGCCGCGCAAGCTCACGGTGATGCTGCACATCCACCTCGGCGTGGTGATCCGATTCGGCCTGCCCCGGTGAGGTCCGCTTTCTTGACCCCGGCCGTCGCCGGCACCTAAGCTGAAAGCTGTTCGTTTCGCTTCCAGGGAGGTCGCCATGCCTTACGCGGGGCCGGATAGAAGGGTGCACACCTGCTTCGTCACTCGCAATCGGGAGTACCACACCCGGGCCGGGACCTGTGTCGCCGTTCGCGACCGCCTCAGCACGGCCTGGATCGCCGGCCACCAGGCCGTCGGCCTCGATCTCGCGGACCACCGGGACGCCGACCCGTACGTCGGGCACGCCCTCGAGTTCCTCGGCGGTCACACCCGGGTGGTGACCTCCTCGGTCGAGGACATCTCGCGTCCCGGTCGGGTGGTGGTGGAGGCCTACTCGCTGGTGGCCGGGCTGCTGCCGAGCTGATCCCGGCTCCGGATCCTCCCCGTCGTGACGAGACGCTCCAGGCTGGCAAGAAGCTCTCCCTGCTCGAAGGGGATGCCGTGCTTCTCGTGCAGCGCCCGCAGCCCATCGAAGGCTACGGCGCACGCGTCCTCCACCACCGTCTCCGGCAGCTTGCAGTGGAACGCCCGGCAGCCCAGCGCGCGTCCGGCCCGCGCCGAGCAGCGGCTGTCGACGAGGTAGGGGCAGACGCCGGGAACCGCTGGCGCGCGGAGGCCGTGGCGCTCCACGAGCAGGGCCAGCTCCAGGGGCGTGACCCGAAGCTCGTGGCCCCAATCGGCGAGCCGGCAGCACTCGCCACAGGCCCGACACGAGGCCCCGTGTCGCGCCAGCTCATCGTCGAGCGCTGTGTACAGGTTGTCCAGGGCCGCCCTCGCGGCGTCGTCGAGGCTGGGCAGGGGGCCGTCCAACGATGGTGGGGAGCGGACCATGGGGCGTGCCTGCCCGCTGCTACTTGCGGACGACGAGCCCCTCGATCTCCTTGATGTGGTCCTCGGTCAGGGCCGTGAGCTGTCCCGCCTGGAACGCGGCCCGGATCTGGTCGAGGGTGAAGTACTTGGGCTGCACCCGGCTCAACTCGGGAAGGGAGGCGAAGACGTTGCCGTGTCCGTCGACCGAGTGCACGCCGGGCGGCAGCTTGATCTCGCTTCCGCCGCCCCGCTGCGTCTTGGAGCTGACGCCGCGATTCATCTTTTCTGCTTTGGCCATGGCTCTCTCCGGTGTTCGCGGCCCCGGGCCGCTTCGTTGCTCGCGCGGCTCATACCATCGCCCCGCGGCGCGCGCAAGCTCCGGATCTCCGCCTCCGGGGAAATGGTCCTTGCACTCACCGAGAGCCGGAGTGTATACAGGCCGCTTCGGGGGAGCCGGACAGAGGGCTCGAGTTCCCGGCCACGCGCCGGCAGGCACTTGGAGGAGACGTTGAACGAACTCGCACAGTATCTATTGGACAACCTGTTCCTGGATTTCGAAGGCGAAGTGACGACCGAGACCATCCGCGGGTTGCTTCGCAAGGACGAGAGCCCGATTTCCCGCGCCCTGATGCAGAAGATCATCGACGACGACGGCATCGACGATCTGCTGATCACCCTCACCGAGGTGCTGACGGCCAACCTGGCGACCGGGATCGATTCCAAGGTCATCCGCGAGCATCTCTCCAGTTACTCCGAATCCTGATCCGTGGCACGGGAAGCAGTCCACGGCAGCCGCCCGATCCCGGCCTTCGCCGCGCTGGCGCCCGCGCTGGTCGTGGCCTTCGGCTGCGCGCCCCCGGCCGAGCCGGATCCGGACGCGGCGCCGGACGGACCGGTGCCGGTGGGTGTCGATCCCGAGGACGGAGCCACGGGGGTGTTCATAGACAAGGTGATCCGCGTGCGCTTGAGCGACCATCTCGACGAGCGCAGCCTCACCGCCGGCCGGCTCGATCTCACCTCCGGTACCCTCTCGTACTGGCTGATGTCCTACTACGACCCGGTCCGGGGAGAGCTGGTGGTCTGGCCTTCATCGCGACTGCGCAAGTTCACGACATGGATCTTCTCCATCGGGGAGGGGCTGACCGGACTGGACGGCGGCGAGGTGCCCGCTGCCAGGGTGACGACGTTCCGTACGGGCGACCAGGCGGGCGACGATCACCCGTTCGAGGTCCTGAATTACCAGGACCACCTGAAGCCGATCTTCGACGCGGCGTGCGCGTCCTGCCACGGCGGCCCGGGGCAGCCGATCGCCGGGCTGGACTTGGGCGACGCCGGCGGCGTGACCGAGACACTGCTCGGTGCGCCCGCGGACGGGTGGCCGGGATGGAAACGCGCCGCGGCCGGCAGGCCCGGACAGAGCTACGTGCTGTACAAGCTGATAGGGGACGGGCGCATCATGGGCAGCCGGATGCCGCGCTCGCTCGAGGGAGACGGCACCGCGGCGCCCCTGCCGATCGCCGAGCAGCGGGCCGTTGCCGACTGGATCGCGGGCGGGGCACCGTTTTTTGATTCGGCCGGCCAGCCGGACTAGACTTCCGGAGAAGTGGGAACGAGGAACATGCAGCGGCTCGTGGCGACAGCGTCGATCCTGCTGATGGCGGGCACCGTTGTCTGGCTCGCCTGTTCCGCCGGCACCGGCCGGCCCCACATCGCGCTTCGCGACATGGCCGGCCGCCTCGATTCCTCGGAACTCACCACCCGGGAGGCCAAGCTGGTCGAGCACGTGATCAACACCGAGGTCTCGCCCTGCGGCGAGGATGTCACCCTGGCCGAGTCGCTGCTGGCTCCTTCGCTGTGCCCCCTGGCGCCGCTCGCCGGCAGGTTCGTGGTCGGCATGGCGATGGAGGATCACAACTTCGAGGAGATCTCGGCGGCCTACCTGAACCGCTACGCCGCGATCCGCGGGCTGGGGATCCCGTTGGACGGCTCGCCGAGGAAGGGGGCCGATCCCGCGGCGGTGACGATCGTGGTCTTCACCGACTTCGCCTGCCCCTACTGCGCGCGGGCGGCCAAGGACGTCGAGGTGATGGTCCGCTCGTACCCCGAGCACGTCGCGGTAGCCTTCCGGCACTTCCCCCTGACCAGCCACGTGTCGGCCGAGCTGATGTCGCGGGCGGCCTTCGCGGCCATGCAGCAGGACAAGTTCTGGGAGATGCACGACGTGCTGTTCTCGGCGCAGGGCAGCCCCGTGGACCGGGAGCGCATCGAGACCATGGCCGTCGGCATCGGGCTGGATCTCGATCGCTTCGACGAGGATCTCGCCTCGCCGGCGGCCACCGCCGCCATCGAAGCCGACCGGCGCCTGGGCGAGTCCCTGGGCGTGGACGGCACCCCGACCTTCTTCATCAACGGCCGCAAGCTCGACAATGGCGCCCGCGACCTCGACGAGCGCCTCGACGAGGAGTTCCTGCGCCAGGTCGTGCTCAAGAAACGCTAGGTTTCCTCCACCCCTCCTCGATCGCATCGGCCAGGGTCGAGGCGCGGCCGTCCAGGCGGGCGGCCACGGCGGCGAAGGGATCGAGGCGAAAGCCGTCCTCGCGCACGACCGCCGAGTCCTCGAGGGAGAGGCTGACCTCGAACCGCGCGCCCCTGGCCACCTCGCCGAACGCCAGCAGCAGCGCCAGGTCGTCGATGGCCGCCCGGGCCTCGTCCGGCGCGGCGTCGACGAAGCCGTCGAGCACGGCGAGGTCCGGCGGCAGTCCCGGAGCCTCGCCCGCCGGAGGCAGCGGCTTTTCGCCGAAGTCCCGGGCCCGGTCCTTCAGCTCGCGTTCCCGCTCGCCGGAGACGACCCTTTCGAGCAGGCCGCGGATCGGCGCAGCGCGCTGCCGGGTCTCGGCGTCGTCCTTGCTGTCGAGCCGGTCGAGCCACTGCCGGCACTCCTCGAAGCGGCGCTGGCGGCCGCAGAGCACGGCCAGCTCGAGATCGGCCCGCCCCTTGTCCTGCTCGGCGAGCACGGCCAGGCGGAAGGCGGCCTCGGCCTCGTCGAGGTGCCCCAGGCGATCGAGTACCCGCCCCCGCGTGAACGACCAGAAGGGCAGCAGCGACTGGTGCAGCCGGGCGCCGACGTGCTCGAGCAGATCGAGGGCCTCCCCCGGGCGGCCGTCCGCCAGCAACGCTCCGGCCTCGCCGATTCGGCGCGCGGCGCGGAAACGCCGGAAGTAGACGAGGCGGACCAGGATCTCGACGATCTTCCAGAACACGAAGACCGCCTAGGCCTTCTTCGACTTCCTGCCGGCCTTGTCTTCCGCCGGCGTCTCGCCTTCCGCCGGGCCGGGCGGCCGGGAGGCCACCCCGGTCACCGAGGTCAGGCCGTGGGCGGCGAGCAGCGCGGTCTCGATCTCGGTGGCCATGGCCGGATTGGCCATGAGGTATTCCTTTGCGTTTTCGCGACCTTGGCCGATGCGCTCGCCGTGGAACGAGTACCAGGCGCCGCTCTTTTCGACGATGTCCTTGTCGGAGCCGAGGTCGAGCAGGCACCCCTCGCGACTGATGCCCGAGCCGTACATGATGTCGAACTCGACCTCGCGGAAGGGCGGGGCCAGCTTGTTCTTGACCACCTTGACGCGGGTGCGGTTGCCCATCACCTTGTCGCCCTGTTTGATGGCGCCGATTCGCCGGATGTCCAAACGCTGCG
>CAYZAI010000071.1:0-15868 GCA_964476305.1 uncultured Myxococcales bacterium | reverse complement strand
AGCGGGCCGCCCGAGTTGCCGGGATTGATCGATGCGTCGGTCTGGATGAAGTCGTCGTAGGGACCAGCGCCTATGACCCGGGCCTTGGCCGAGACGATGCCCGAGGTCACTGTGTGGTCGAGGCCGAAGGGGTTACCGATGGCCACCACGTGATCGCCAACATCGAGCTCGTCCGAGTCGCCGAAGATCACCGTGGGCAGCTTCTTGGCGTCCCGCAGTTGCAGCAGGGCCACGTCCGTGCGCTCGTCCGAGCCCACGAGGTCCGCCTGGAACGTCCTTTCGTCCGCGAGCTGGACCTCGATCTCGTCGGCCGTGGCCACCACGTGGTGGTTGGTGACCACCAGCCCGCTCGCATCGACCACGAAGCCCGAGCCCACGGCCCGCGCCTCGGTGAAGGGCGGCGGCTCCGGGAGCTGGCGCCGATCGCGGAAGCCCGGGCCGAAGAAGAACTCGAACAGGTCCGGGCCGAAGGGCGAGCCCAGGCGCGGGACGCGGGCCGTGACCCTGATGTTCACCACGGCCGGCGAAACCTTCCGCACCAGGGGTGCCAGGGACTGGCGCGGGTCGTAGGTCGTCGGTGCCAGCGGGCCGGTCTTGGCCTTGCCGCCCTTCTTGTCGCCCTTGGCCCCGGCGGCGCCGCAGGCGATGGCCGCGGCCACGATCAGGCCCAGGATGCAGAGCCAGGTGGTGATCCTCGGTTCGATTCCGTTCTTCATCCGTCTTCCTTCGGCTGCGCGGGCCTGCTGTTTCACCTGCTGGCCCCAACACCCGACGGGCCTTTCGTATTTCCGGCGCTTCGGGCCCCGGTGCCGCGGTCGCGGTCTCTTCGGTCCCCGTGGGCCCAGAACCGCGAGCCTGGGATGCTTGAGCTTCCCCCGCGGCGATGCTAGCTTGGTCCCATCGTGCGGGTGCTGTTGCAAAAAGAACGAGCAGCATCGTCGACTTCCGCACCAGAAAACGGCAACCCCTGGATGGAACCGGTTCGACGGTGAAAAAGAAGCTGCCGAAAACCGTGGTGGGTCTGGGGTTCGTCAGCCTGTTCACGGACATCTCGAGCGAGGCGATTTTTCCCCTCCTGCCCGCCTTCCTGGCCCAGCTCGGCGCCTCGAACACGTTCATCGGGCTGATCGAGGGCGCCTCCGAGCTCGTCGCGAGCGTCCTCAAGTACCTGTCGGGGCTCGTCGCCGACCGGTTCGCACGGCTGAAACCGCTCGTCCTCGTCGGCTATGGGATATCCACGATCGTTCGCCCGCTCGTCGCGCTTGCCGCCGCTCCGTGGCACGTGCTCGCCGTTCGGGTGGGTGACCGGGTGGGCAAGGGCGTGCGCACGAGTCCGCGCGACGCGCTCATCGCCGGGGTGACGGATCCCTCGATCCGGGCGCGCGCCTTCGGTTTCCACCGCGCCATGGACCACACCGGGGCGGCCGTCGGGACCATCCTCGGCGCCGGCCTCCTCTGGTTGATGGGGGTCGACGGCGACGCGGCGGCGGATGGCGGGAAGCTGCGCACGGTCTTCCTCCTGGCGGCCGTGCCCGGGGTTTTCGCGATGGTCGCGCTCGCCCTCACGCGCGAGCCGCCGAGGCCGGCGCCGATCACCCCGGCCCCCGCCGGCTCTCGAGCGCTGCCGCCGCCGTTGAAGCGCGCGCTGGTGCCGATGGCGCTCTTCGCCTTCGCCAACGCCACGGACGTGTTCATCCTGGTCAAGGCCGCGCGGCTCGGCGCCCCGCCGATCACGGCACCCCTCCTCTGGCTGGCCCTGCACTTCGTCACGGCGGGTACCGCCACCGCCGGGGGGCGCCTCGCGGACCGCCACGGGAAGCGCAATGCCCTGGCGCTCGGGTGGGCGGTTTACGCGGTCACGTGGTCCGCCGTCGGCTTCGCGCAGACGACCCTGTCCCTCTTCGTCCTCACCGCGGTCTACGGAGCCTCCCACGGCCTCGTCGAGGGATCCGAGAAGGCCCTGGTCGCCGAGCTCGCCGCCGGGAGCGGCCGGGGAAAGGCCTTCGGGGCCTACAACATGGTCATCGGGTTCACCGCCCTCGCCGCGAGCACGATCTTCGGGGTCGTCTGGGACTGGTTCGGCAGCGTGGCGGCCTTCGCCGGCTCCGGCGCCTTCGCCCTGCTCGCCGCGGCGGTGCTGTTGTTCGTCGTGCCGGGACGCTCTTTTCGTGACCCGCCGGCACCTGCTAGAGTGTCCCCATGATCCGCAACCGCGTGTTCGTGTACCTGGCCGTCGTCGCCGCCGCGGGCGGGGCGGCCTCCCGCCACGCCCAGGCCGTGGACGGGTGGCTGGGGCGCGAGTTGCTGGCCGGGCTGCCGGATCCCGCCTGGTTCGTCGTCGCCGCGGTCGTGCTCGTGGCGTTGTCCCTGGTGCCCTTCGGCCGGAGGAGCAGGGGACCCGAGCCCGTGGACGCGCGGCGCCTGTTCGCGAAAGACGACCCGGCGGCCATCGCCTTCCGCCTGGCCGCGCTGACCGCGGTGGAGAAGATCGACATCCCCCTCGTCGTCGACTACGCGATCTTCCAGGCCATCGCGGCCGGCGCCTCGGACATCCACTTCGAGCCCCGCCGCGAGGGTTACACCGTGCGTTATCGCGTCCAGGGCATGATGAACGACATCGCGGCCCTGCCCGGGACCGTGACCGGGCCCCTGGTCAACCGGCTCAAGGTGCTGTCCAACCTGATCATCTACCGCGGGGCCCTGCCCCAGGACGGTCGCATCGTCGAGGCCGCCGGGGACGTCCGCAAGGCCGCCCTCGAGCGTTCGGGCCTCGCTTCGGCGGACTTCCGCATCGCGTTCATGCCGACCCTGCACGGCGAGCGCATCGTCATCCGCATCCTCGGCCGGGGCGGTGACCACCTCGACCTGACCGAGCTCGGGATGGACGACCTCGACCGGCGCCTGCTGTCGCGGATGCTCGAGAAGCCTCAGGGGATGATCATCCTCACCGGGCCCACGGGCTCGGGCAAGACCACGACCATCTACTCGTGCCTGCGGGAGATCGGAATCGCCTCCGGCGCGCAGCGCTCCCTCGCCACCCTCGAGGACCCTATCGAGATCGACCTCGAGGGCGTCAGCCAGTCCCAGGTGGACGAGGGGCGCGGCTACACCTTCGACAAGGGATTGCGCGCCATCCTGCGCCAGGACCCGGACGTGATCATGGTCGGCGAGATCCGCGATCCCGAGACCGCCAGGATCGCGATCCAGGCCGGCATGACCGGGCACCTGATCATCACAACGGTCCACGCCAACTCCACGGCGGCGGCCTTCTCGCGACTGCTCGAACTGGGCCTGGCGGCCTACTCGATCAACGCCGCGGTGACCGCGGTTCTCTCCCAGCGGCTGGTTCGCAAGGTCTGCCCCCACTGCCGGCGGGAGCGCGGCTTCACCGAGCACGACCTCGTGGATCTCGGACTGGAGGTTCGGCCGGCGGACCTTCGGCTGTTCCACGGCGCCGGCTGCGAGGCCTGCTCGGGCACGGGCTACCTCGGCCGCACGGCCCTGTTCGAGGTCCTGGAGGTCACCGAGGAGATCCGCGGCATGGTCTCTGGCGGCGCATCGGCCGGCGACATCGCCCGGGCGGCCCGCGAGGGCGGCAACCGCGGCCTGCACGCCGCCGCCGTCGACGCCGTTTCCTGCGGCCTCACCACGCCCGAGGAGATCGCCCGCGTCATCACCCGCGAGGACCGCTGAGGGAGACCCGCGGCGAAAAAAGGGATCAGGGCTGGAACTCGTAGGCGCCCATGTCGGCGTAGGTCGGATCGCCTGTGCCGGTGTCGGGCGTTTCCGGATCGTCGACCCGCGGATCTCCGTTCATGTCCGTCTCCGGAGCGGACGAGCCATTGGCGGCGTCGATGCAGGGCGAGCCGGTATGGAGGCGGAAGTCGCTCTCCGCCGGATCGAGAAACAGCGGCTCCGAATCGATGTTGCCGCTTCCGACCCAGCCGCCCTGGACGTCGCTGAACACCACGCTCAACTCGTTGGTGGGCTGATACACGAACTGTTCCGGCTCGTTGTTCCAGACGATGCAATTCGTCAGCGCCGGGACGGCTAGCCCGGAGTAGTCGATGGCGCCCCCCCACTCATCGGCCGTGTTCCCGTGGATCGTGCAGTTCGTCAGCCGTGTCGTGCTGTGCCAGTTGTACAGGAATCCGCCGAATCCGCCCGAGTTGTCGATGGTCGAAGCCGAGTTCGAGGCGAAGACGCAGTTTTCGAAGTTGGGGGAGCTTTCATAGAAGTACAGTGCCCCGCCGAACGGACCCGAATTGGAGATGAATCTAGAACGATCGAAATCCCCTTCGGCCTTGTACATCGCCAGAGCGCCGCCGTTGCCCTCCGTGGAGTTGCCCGAGAACTCGCAATCTGAGATGACGAGGTCGGAGGTAGCGAAGTCGATCGCGCCTCCCTGAATGTCCGCAGAATTCGCGACGAAAGAACAGGTGTCGATCCCCAACTGGTTGTCGGACGAGTGGATGGCTCCACCGACTGTCGCCGTGTTTGCCTCGAACCCCGATTCGAAAACGACGGCCGGATCGCCGTGCAGGAGGGACAAAGCCCCACCATACTCGCCGCTGTTGCCGGAAAAAGAGCAATGCGAGACCTCGAGCGAGGACTGGTTGCTGCTGACGGCGCCACCGTTGCGCGAGACGTTGTCATCGAACTGGCTGTCCTCGATCGTGGCGCTCGACTTAGAAAGGGCGATGGCTCCGCCCCAGCCGTACGTGACCGAGGAACCGCTGTTCGAGGTGAAGTCGCACTGCGTTACCGAGAGCGTGCTGTCCAGGACGCCGATCGCGCCTCCGCCCCCGACCCCGTGGTTGCTCACGAACGAAGAGTCGTCGACCTCGAGCGTTCCACCGTTCTCGACCCGAATGGCCCCTCCCCAGGAACTGCTCTTGCAATCCGTGAACGTGCTGTTGGACACGCGCGTCTCGACCCCATCGACGAGCATGGCGGTCGTGAAGTAGCTGAAATCATAGTCGTTCGCAGGTTGGCCGCGGTTCACCGTGAACCCGTCAATCAGCGATCCGTCACCCGCCTTCAGCACGAAGTGCACGAAGTGGTTCTCCCCGGGACCGTCGCGGCCGTTCAGGACCGTCACGTTCGCATCCCAGTCCCGCTGCTCGAGGCTCGTTTCTGTGCCCGAGAATCCGCCGTAGAGCTCCACATTCGCGGCGAGCTTCACGACGTTCGTGTCATCGTTTTTCCAGACGTAGTAGACGCCCTGGGCGACCCAGACTTGGCACGGGGAACCAGCCGTGGCGAGCATCGAAGCCGCGTCGATCCCCTGCTGGACGTCGTCGAACGCCTGTGCCCAGGACGTGCCGTCGCCGGGGGACGCGACGTCCAGATCGACGAAAACGACGCAATCCGGGTCGCCATCGGAATCCGCGTCGCCGTCATTGTCGCCGTCGCCGTCCGAATCGCCGTCGGAATCGGAATCCGCGCCAGAATCCGAATCAATTCCGCCGTCCGCCGGATCAGCGAGAGCGGACATTCTGTGACACCCGGTCGCTGCCACTGCCAGCAGGAACCGGAGCAGCGGTCCCAGGACTCGGACGGATGGGTGGGGCACCGACATTCCCGCCACGATAGCGCCAATGCCCGGTCTGCACCATAGCGTCATCACCCGCGAGGATCGCTGAGGCGGCTTGGTTCTTCTAGTAGCCGAGGCAGTCGACGTAGTCGCTGCCGCACTGGCTCACATCCTCGGAGTCGATGCCCGACTGATCGCAGTGGTCCTCGATGCAGTCGACGTAGCCGGCTACGCACGAGAAGTACATCGCGCAGGTGTCCATGGGGATGTCGCCCTGGCCGCAGCTCTCCACCATCGCGTCCCAGCCGTCCTTGATCTGGCAGATGGTGTACTCACAGACGTCGTCGTAGGTGCTGGAACCATCGCAGTCGTATCCGGCGAACGGATCGTTCGAGGGGCCGGGGTCGGTGTCCGTCGGCGGGTCGATGCCCTCCTCGGTGAAGCCCGGGACCAGGTCGAGCCCGAGGGTGTCGGCCCCCAGAGTGCCTGCGTCCTCAGACTCGTCGTCCGTGCCCTGCAGGCAGCCCGCCGGGCCGGCAGTGGCGATGACGCTGAAGGCGAGTCGGGCGAAAGCGGGAAGAAGCGCGCGGTGTCTCATGGCGATCGCTCCCATCTCACCAGGCGTAGCTGCCGCTCAGCACGCCGAGGAACCCTGACTTGTTGCCGCTCAGCAGGTACGGGCCCGCTGTGTAGAAGCCCTGCGATACCGTGGCGTCCACGCGGAAGTCCGAAAGCAGCAGGCCCAGCCCGGTGGTCCACGAGAACCTCCGGTCCATGGTGCGGGAACCGGCGTCCATGCCCTCGGCGTCCGCGTCATCCACGCCGTCGGGCAGGGGCCGCTCGGACACGGCGAAGGTGACGTCGTAGGCCACGCCGGCGCGGAAGGCGAGGACCTCGATGGGCGTGACCTCGAGGGCGGCGGACAGCCCGGGGAAGACGATGCCGCGCAAGGTGGGCTGCTCCTGGTCCTCGATGTCGCCCGCGAGATTCTCGAGGGCGAACCTGAGGCCGAGCCAGAGGGTGGCGACGTCCGGGAAGCGCAGCCGGGGCCCGACGGAGAGATCGAGCAGCCAGCGGCCGAAAGCGCCCGACTGTTCGAGAGCATCGTCGTCGGCGCGGCTGGCCGCGGTGTACGAGCGGCGTGTCAGCACCAGGTCGACCATCCCGGCGATGTCCCGGCGGGCGCCGAAGATCGACCGGTGCCGGACCAGGAACGAGGGCACCAGCCCGCCGTCGTAGGCCGTGTCACCGTGTCTCATCAGCTCGAACCAGGACAGCGTGAGTCCGGCACCGAAGTCGCCGTGGTATTGCCCGCTGTCGAAGCTGTAGCCCAGCTGGAGATCCGCGGCGAACGTCGTACCCCCGGTGGAGACCGCCTTGCCTTCGTCGTCGTACTCGTCCTCGCTGTCGAGCCCGGCGGCGATGCCCAGGCGCAGGCCGAAGCCCGAGCCGAAGCCGAGGAACAGGTCTGCCAGGTGGTGGGTGACCGGGATCGGCTGATCGAGTTCGAACAGATCGTCGGTCTCGGCGAGATCGTCGAAGCTCGGCGTGCGGTGGATCCACAGGCCGACCGCGACGTCGCGGCCGAACAGGGCCCCGAGGCTGCCGGTCATCGACACATCGTCCAGCGGGTCGGACAGGGTGCCGCCGGCGGGGCCGATGTTCAGGAACACCAGATCGCCGTAGGCGGCAGTCATCCCGGGGAAGTCGACGATGTCGATCTCGTCGTCGACCAGCGGCGATCCGGCCAGGGACAGAAAGCGCGCCTCCGAGGCCTCCGCCCGCCACGCGATCGCGCAGACGATCGCGGGCGCCGCCAGCAGGCTCGCCAGGATGCACGGGCCGCGGGTCACGGCGTCACCTCCGTTTCCGGCGGTCCCGCGTCGACACCTCCGTCCCCGGCGGGCTGCTCCTCGTCTTCGGGTGTCGTCTCGACGGCGGGTTCGGGCGCCGCTGCAGCCGCCACACGGGGCTCGGCGCGGGGCCGGGCCGGCCGGACGGTCGCCCGGCGGGCCTGGGGCTCCAGCTCGAACAGGAGGTCCGTGATCTGCCCGAGGATGGCCCGCGTGCGGTGGTAGGACGTGTACTCCTCGGTCCAGCCCCCCACCACCCGGTCCTGAGCGAGGCAGGTGACGGTCACGGTGAGCGCGCCGGGGATCGCCTTGCCGTCCTCGTCCACGAACGGAGAGGTGCTCACCGTGTACGAAAGCCGCATCCGGGGATGCTCCCGCCAGGTCGTGCGGAGGTTGCCGTCGCGGGGGAAGATCGCGGCGACGTCGAACCCCTCGGTCGCCATCACCTGCTGGGAGGCGCGCGCCACCTGTACCGGAGAGATCCCGACCACCGTGCGCCGCGCCTCCCGCTGGCCGAGACCCAGGTCGCAGCCCGCGAGCTGCCAGGCGACGGCAAGCGCCAGGAGCGGAACCGTCTTTCCCATTCCCGCCTCCCTCGATTTTCTCGAACCCGTGAGCCGAGTCTTTCATGGTGGGAGCGAACAGTCAATCGCCGCGATGCGATCGGGGCTCAGGGGCAGGGATCGCCGAAGGCGTCACCGTGGGGATCGAGGGGCAGGGACGGGGCCGCGGCGCAGCCCTCGGGGTCCTCGTTGCAGGCCGTGAGATCCATCACGTCGGCGCAGGAGGCACCCTCGGGCAGCCGCACCATCTCGAAGTACTGCCTCGCCGCGCAGGGATCGGGCACCGCCACCGCGGGTCCGACCTCGCAGAAGGTCGAGTTGGAGCCGAGCACCACCTGCTCGCTCGCGAGCCCCGTCACCAGCCCTGCGATCGTGTCCTTGTCCTCGACGACGCCGTCGAGCCCCGAGCACCAGCGGTGGGCGGCATGGACCGCGCAGTTGTAGAACCCCGTGAGCCAGGTCGTCATCCCGGGCATCCCGTCCTCGTCCTGGTCGCAGGCCGCGCCGTCGCAGGCCGCGTCGCACGCGGCGGCCGCGCCGGCCTCGCCGCCGGGCGAAGGCAGCGGATCGTGCTCCGCGTCGCAGAGCCTGGCGCCGCGCACCTCGCAGACCCGGTCGGAAACCCAGGCGAGCCCATGGACGCCGTCCCCGACGCTCACGCGCCGCTCGAGGGGCGCCACGTGCTCGACGAACGCCTGCGGCACCACCGGGCGGTTGACCCAGGTGTCGGGCACGAGCTGCACCGCGCACAGGCGTTCGCTGGTGACGAGGCCGCCGTCGCCGTCCGGGGCCGCCTCGACCAGGTACCAGTTGCGCGACTCCACCGGGTTGCTGCCGAGGATCGGCAGCCCACCCTGGATCACCGAGACGTCGAGCAGCATGCCCCACGAGCCGGCGAGGCTCCCCGGAGTAGTGTCGGGTTCGAAGCCGGTGTCGTTTCCGGTCTCGGTGTCGATCCCGGCGCCGCCGGCGCCGTCGTCGTCGTCGCCCGAGATCTCGGGTGGCCACGGCGAGCCGCCCTGGAAGCCGTCCTCGCACGCGGCCGCCATGAGGCAGACCGCCAGGACCGGGATGATGGATGCCAGAACGCGTACCATGGGACACCTCGCTGCAAAGTCATACCGGGCCATCAACGCACGAATATCGTCAGCCCTTCATCACGCCCCGGTAACAACACTGTCATGGAACCGAGAATTCCCGGTAGAACCGCCTGTCAGCGACACCGGTGTCAGTCGCAGTCGTCCGTGGGCAGGTCGTTCTTCGGATCGAGAGTCAGGGTGGCGTTGGTGTCGCAGTCGTCCGGATCCTCGTCGCAGTCGGTGAGCGCCATCACTTCGTCGCAGGTGGCGTCGTCGGCCACGCGCACCAACTTGAAGTACTGGTGGGGCGGGCAGTCCTCGGAGGCCGTGCCTGGGTTGCCGGTCTCGCAGATGTTCGGAACAAAGGAGTTCCCGCTCTCGAGTACCGTCTGCTCCGAGAAGTTGTCGGTAATCGGACCGGCGATGGTGTCCGCGTCCACGATCTCGCCGTTGAAACGCGCCCACCAGCGCTGGACCGCGTAGATGTCGCAACCGAGCGCTCCTTGCAGGATGTTGGTCACCCCGGGGTGGCCGTCCAGATCCTGATCGCAATACGAGCCGGTACAGGCCTGATCGCAGGAAGGTGCGTCATTCGGTCCGCTGGCCGAGCCGTTGGCCGGCATCGGATCACATGTCTCGTCGAGGAAGGGATCGCACTCGCCGTTGCAGAGGTTGGCGCCGCGGACCTCGTAGACGATGTCCGAGACCCAGGGTGTACCCGGTTCCTCGGAGTCGACGGTGACGTGGCGCTCGAGCAGCGGGATGTGATCGATGAACTGCTGCGGCACGATGGACTTGTTGTTCAGATCCAGGCCGTTCATCCCGCGCAGCTTGAGGCGGATCGCGCACAGCTGCTCGTGGGCGGTGAGGTTGCCGTCCCCGTCCGTCTCCAGGTGTACCAGGTACCAGTTGCGCGATGCGACCCACTGCTCGCCCACGATCGGGATGCCATTCTGGATGATGGTGACGTTCACCAGCTCGGCCCACGTTCCCACCAGGCCCGCTCCCGGTCCTGTCGCCGACTCGGTATCGGTGTCGGCGTCGGCGTCGGTGTCGGCGTCCGCGTCGGTGTCGGTGTCGGTGTCGGTGTCGGTGTCCGTGTCGGCGTCCGTGTCCGGACCGGTGTCGTCGCCGCCCTGCACGTCACTGCCACAGGCAGCGAGGAGCATCGATGAGATGCCGGCGGCTACCAACCATCGGATGATGTCGTTTCTCATGGCGCTGCGCTCCCCTGGGTCTGCTCTGCCGGTGGCAGAGAATCGAACTCCAATCCTATCATCAGGCAGAGGTTCAGGACCACCCCGGACAGCGAGTAGCCGGGGAAGCCGGGGTTGTTGATCTGGTACCCCTGGCCGCTCTCCAGCGGCTCACCGGTTGTGTAGTCCGTGACGATGTCGGGCACCTCGTCGACGATGCCGCCGTCCTCCTTTTCGAAGTTGGTCTTGTGCACCGTGAGCGACTTCATGTGCCACAGCTGCGCAGCGATATCCACGGTGACCGTGCGGCCCAGCACGGGGAAACGCGTCCCGGCGCCCAGCGAGTAGAGGATCAGGTCGTTGTCGACATAGTTGTAGCGCCCTGTCTGGGGCGGCATCGGCGAGGGGAAGAAGCCCGCCCCGGCGCGGACCGCCAGGAAATCCACGACCCAGATCTCGGCTCCGCCGCGCACGGTGAACACGTCGTCGAAGACCGGATCCTTCCAGTCGTCGTCCCAGCCGTCAACGGCGATGTCGTCGTCCTCGTCGGTGCTGGGGTGGGTAGTGTGGTTGTGGTGCCGGTCCAGGTAGCGCGACCACTGCTGCCACGAGCCGCCGACCTCGACGGAGAAGGGCCCGCGCTCGAAGCTCGCGGCCAGGGCCACCTCCCGCGGCTGGAAGCCGAAGACGAAGCGGTGGGTCTGCAGGAACTGCATCTGCAGGTCGTCGGTGCCGGGGATCGGCCGCTCGCCGTTCCAGACCCGGAGATCCACGTCCACGTTGGATTCGAAATAGCTCTCGTGGCGGTAGACCACGCCGCCGCCGATGCCGATCGGCGTGCGGAAGGCCACGCCCGCGATGGGTCGCAGGGAAGGCACCACAGCGCCGCCGGTATCGAAATACGAGTACTCCCAGTCCGTGCCATCGGTCAGGAACATCCGGGCATCGATGTCCAGGGCGAGGTCGACCTGGAGCGTGAAGCCGAGGGAGAGCCACTCGATGGGTGCGAAGGAGGCCGAGGGATAGACTGTCATCACGCTGGCGAACTCGCCGAAGCGCTCGAAGTGCAATCGGTTGCTGAAGTACTGCTCGCGCTCGTCGTTGTACCAGGAGTCGATGGTCGCGAGCCTGGGCAGGGGCGCGGTGAAGCCCAGTCCGAGCCGGATCCCCTCGTGGAAGAAGGTGTCCACGGCCGCGATGCTGAGCAGGAACGCGGCCGGAAGATCGTCGGTGGGGCCCCGCTTGTGGGTCAGCATCGACGTGGGCACCGGCCGGTCCCGGGTCCAGCCCACCGGGCTCGTCTGGTAGATGTCCTCGGGCACGTCGTAGGCCGGGTCGCGCTCGGCCGGGTCGATGGACAGGAAGTTCGGCGCGGCCGAGAACGTCATCCACAGCCCGCCGTTTCCGAACGACATCAGCGCCGGGTTCAGCAGCAGGTCGCCGGGACCGCGGGAGAGGGCTACGCCCGTGCCGCCCTGGGCCATGGCGCGGGCGTCGTTGCCGAACCAGTTGAGGGGCGTGCTGGCGCGCGCCTCCCTGGGCCCGCCCGAGAGGGCGAACATCAGCGCGGCGGCCTGGAGGGCGTGGGCGACGGTCCTCGCGATCTCGCGGCTCAATCGTCCTCCTGTGATCCTGTCCACCGGCAGCGGCGGAGAGTCCACCTTTGTAACCTGTTTTCCACTCGCGCCGCAACGCGGAAATCGGCCGTCCCGGCCCTTCAGCGCCGGCGGCCCGGGTCGCTGTCACGGGAGCGGGAGGGGGGATCGGACCGGCTGTCGCTGCGGGAGGGGGCGGGCGGGGAGAAGTCGCTGCGGGTCCGGTCCGAGGTCCCGGGAGACCCCGAGGACTGCGAGCCCAGCGTCGGCGGCGGGGGCGGGCCGCCTCCGCCGCTCCCCGCCTTGTGGATGCCGTAGTGGGGCCCCTGGCAGAGGTAGGGCACGCCGTCCCAGTAGTAGACATAGAAATAGGGATAGTAGTACCAGTACCCGTAATGCCAGTAGAGCCAGTGGCTTTCGTAGTAGTAGACCCAGTGGCCGTCGTACCAGATCCGCGGGCAGTCGCAGGAGCTGCCCTCGGGCCGGGGCATCCCATCAGCCAGGGGCTCGCCCTGGTACGAGCCGGCTGGGACGTACTGCGAAACCACCGCGTCGTAGGACGGGTACGCGCCCTGGCGGGCGGGCCCGCAGGCCACGGTGGCGGTCAGAAACGCCGCAAAGGCGAGACACCGTGTCATCCGGGACAGGATAGCAAGGGGAGGCGCGTGTGTCGACCCGACTGACCCACGCCCTGCTCGCGGGCCTGGCTCGCGTCGTGTCCTGGCTGGGCTGGCGGCGCGCACAGCGCCTGGGCGGCCTGCTGGGGCTTGCCTGGTTCCACCTGCTGCGCATCCGCCGGAAGGTCGTGCTCGCCAACCTGGCCCTGGCCCTGCCGGAGAGGGCCGCGGAGCACCGCCGGATCGCCCGGGAGTGCTACCGGCAGCTCGGCGCGAGCGCCCTGGAGCTCCTGGCCCTGCGCTCGATGGGCTCCGGTGAGATCGCGGCCAGGGTCCGGCCCCGGGGGCTCGAGCATTTCGAAGACGCCGCGGCCCGGGGGCGGGGCGTGATCGTGATCACCGCCCACTTCGGCAACTTCGATCTTCTGGCGTGCTCCCAGGCCGCGCGGGGGGTTCCCCTGGCCATCGTCAGCCGCGAGCTCGGCCGGGGGGCAAACCGCTTCTGGATGGAGACCCGCGCCGCGAGCGGCCTGAGGATCTTCCCCCGCGAGGGCTCCGGACGGGCCCTGTTGCGCTGGCTGCGCGAGGGCAAGGTCCTCGGCCTGGTCGTGGATCAGCGCACCGGCCCCGCCGACGGCGGGTTGAGCGTGCCGTTCCTGGGGGTTCCGGCCTGGACCACCACGGCTCCCGCGGCCCTGGCCCTGGCCACGGGAGCGGCCATCCTGCCGGTCCGCATCGAACGCGGGGCCGACGGGAACCATGATCTGCTCGTCGAGCCCGAGATCGCGATCCCTCCCGGTGATCGGGAGCGCGCGCTCGCCGGGATCACGGAGGCGGTCAACGACGCGGTGGGCGGCTGGGTGGCTGCCCGGCCGGACCACTGGATGTGGCTTCACCGAAGGTTCGCGGACCCCTCGCACAAAGGCGAAATACGACGTTGAGTCGATGCGGGCTTGGCGCTACACTATCGCGTCCGATTCTCCCCGGACGCGAGAGGGGGAGTAGGACCCCGGAACCGAACGGAGGAGCGATGAGGATCGGTCACGCGCTGATCACGAGCCTGTTGGGAGCGGCCGTGCTGGCATCAGTCGGAAGCTGCGACAGCTCCGGCGGCGATCCGGACTGGGTGGGGCACTGGTTGCGCACGCGGTCCCTCGATGTGGGAAACCGTACGCAGGTCGAGCGCTGGTACCTGGAGATCGAGACGGACGGAACGTTCACCGAGTACCACGAGGAGACCTATGACGTGAACGACCTGGAGCAGTATCCGTTCGAGGCCGTCGAGGCCCGCGAGGGCACGTGGCAGCAGGACGGGGAGAACCTGCTGCTGACCGGGGACTGGCTCGACTTCGGCGGCGGAGACATCGGCAGCCTCGAGGACCTCGCGGGCAGCCTGTACGGCTACACGCGCAGCGCGATGATGCTCTTCGCCCGGGAGGGCGATCTGCTGTTCCTCGGGCCGGACGTCACGCACTTCACGGTCTGGCCCCACGCCGAGTCATACACGATCCTCTACTCGGACACCGGAGCCAACCGGCTGTGGCGACGCTCCTCGGTCGAGCTCACCGACGCGGCGGGGCAGGTGCTGCAGCGCATCGACGAGGAGCTGGCCTTCAACGTGACGGGCACCTCCGAGTGCACGGGCGAGCTCTCGCTCACCGTCGACGACCAGAGCGGGGTCACCCAGGTCAACGGACCGCTGACGTCATGCGAGTACTCGGTCTCGGACGGCGTCGAGGTGCAGGACGTCGGTGGGAGCGGCACGCTGACGGTGCAGGCCGTCGAGTTCGTGTACGAGGCCGAGGGCCTGGGCACCCTGCAGCGCGAGTACTTCATCCAGGTGGGCGAGCACTACCTGGGCTACCGGCCGTCGGAGCAGGCCATGGCGCTTTGCAACTCGGCCTTCGTCCGCGTCGACTGAAGTGGCGCCGCTGAGGCGCTTCGAGGAGGAAGATATGGTGAGATTGCCGGCCGTTTTCCTGGCGCTCGCGGTCTGTCTCGGTGCAGGCCCGGCGGCGGCGACGAAGGTCACGGGGAAGATCGTCGTCACGAAGGAGTTCCGCGAGGCTCTCGAGCGCGCGGCCAAGAAGCAGGAGGAGGGGAAGACCGTCAGCTACTGGAACGAGCCAAACGGGCTGCTGCCGGTAGAGCCTCCGCAGGTGGATCCGTCGGCGGATCTCGGGGTCGTGCTGTTCCAGGATGGCGCTCCGGCCCCGGGGCCGGACGACGTGGCCACGGTATCGGTGCGAGCGGCCCGTCTCGAGAAGAACGTCGTGGTGGTCCGGCCCGGCAGCACCCTGCGCTTCAACAACGTCGATCCCTTCGACCACGAGCTGTTCTCGCCAACGGTCGAGGCGTTCAAGCCCGAGCGGCAGGCCAAGGGTGCGTTCCGCCCCATCGAGTTCAAGGCCGAGGGCACCTACGAGGTGCGCTGCAAGATGATGCCGCACTTCCTCGGCTGGGTGGTGGCCGTGCCCGCGACCCTCGTGCTCGAACTGGACAAGACCGGCGGGTTCAAGTTCGATGATCTCGCGCCGGGCAAATACACGATCAAGATCTTCCACGGCGGATCCTGGGTCCACGAGGAGGCGTTCGTGGTGGAGGACAGGCGCGAGCAGGCTTTCGAGTTCAAGCTGACCGCGGACAAGGCGCCGGCCGCCGGGAAGCCGGCGGGCGAGGCGGACACGAAGGCCGCCGACGGGACCGGCGAGAAGAAGACCGAGGGCGACGACAAGCCCAAGGCCGACTGACGACAACCCTCTGACGAAGGCGGATGCTGCAATGTTTCTTTCACGATTCTGGACGCTGCTGCTGGTGCTGATGTGCGGAGGCCTGCTCGCCATCGTGCTTCTGGCCCGGGACCTGGTCGATCGGGAGCGGAGCGAGGCGGCCACGGCCCTCCTGTACAAGGAACTCGACAAGATCGACATCGCGCTCAATCTCCACTCACGGCAGCGGCTCGACGTGCTGCTGGCCGTGGCCCTCGATCCCGAGATCCGCAAGATGCTGGGGCAGGTGTCGGCCGACCCGGACAAGGCCGAGAAGCTGCGCCAGAAGCTCCTGACGGCCCTGCGCGAGCAGAACGACGGCCTCGGCAAGTACAAGGCGGACATGCTGATCGCCCTCGACCTCCGCGGCGAGGTCGTCGTGCAGGTCGGCGATCGGCAGCGCGAACTGGGCTACCTGCTGGCCGGGTTCCCGGTGGTGGACTCCGCCCTGCGCGGCTATGTCCGCGACGACGTCTGGAAGCTCGGCGCCGACGTGTTCCTCATCGCCGCCCGTCCGGTGATCGACCAGGGTCGCTACGTCGGGGCGATCGTGCACATGAAGAAGATCGACGACCAGCTCGCCAGTGACATGTCGCCGCAGGTGCAGATGGGCTTCTTCACCGGCAACGCGATGATCGCGGTGGGCGCGCCCAAGACGGCG
>CAYZAI010000070.1:0-15997 GCA_964476305.1 uncultured Myxococcales bacterium | reverse complement strand
CCGCGCCGAACACGACGAGCCCCAGCGCGAAGACGATCAGCGGCCCGCGCAGGGAAACCCGGGTCCCGGCCTCGCCGCTTGCGTCCGCGCTCATGGACGCAGATGGTGCCCCGCGCCCGCCGGACGTGTCAAATCCCGTCCCTGCCGTCCATTGACGGGTGCCCCGGCGCGTCTATGATCCCGTTCGTGGAAACCGAGTCGATCATCACCTGTCCCCACTGCCCTCCCTGCGGCGGGTGCGCGCTCATCGGCGTGCCCGTGGCGGAGCATCCGGAGATCAAGCGCGCCGCGGTGGCCGCGGCCCTCGGGCGCTTCCCCTCGCTGCTCGACGTCGAGGTCCGCCCCTGCCTGCCCGCCCCGTCGCCCACGGGGTACCGCACCCGGGCCAAGCTCGCCGTGCACCGGGAGTCGGGTGCGGACCGCGCCGCCATCGGCCTGTTCGCGCCGGGCACCCACGAGGTGATCGACATCCCCGGATGCCGCGTGATCCACCCGGCGCTGCCGCCGGTGATCGACGAGCTGCGCGGGCTGCTCCCGCGCCTCGGCGTCGACATCGCCCATGTGGACCTTCGCTGGTCCCGGGCGGCGGGCCGCGCCCACGTCGCCCTCGTCGCTGCGGGGAGCCCGAGCCCGGCCACGCTCCGCGAGCTCGCCGCGGCGCTGATGTCCGCTCGCCCCGAGGTCGGCGGCGTGGGCCTGCGCCGGGCGCCCGGGGGCGCCGTGGTCCGGGCCGTGGGCGGCGGCACCGAGGCCGTGGCCGGCGAGCCGTTCCTCGTCGAGGAGCTCGGCGGCGCGCGCTTCCGGCTCTCGCCCGGGGCCTTCTTCCAGAATGATCCCGCCGCTGCCGAGCTGCTGCTTTCGGAGCTCGGCGGGTGGCTGCTCGACCCCGCGGCCGGGCCGGTGGAGATCCTCGTCGATCTCTACTCGGGGGTCGGCGCGTTCGCGATCTGCCTCGGCCACGGCGCCAGGGCCGCGGTGGCCGTGGAGTCGGTGCCCGGGGCCGCGGCGGACGCGCGGATCAACGCCGGTGCCAACGGGGTCGGCGTGCACGTGGTGGAGGAGAGCGCCGAGGGCTTCCTCGGCGGGGCGCGCCTCGGTCCCGCGGGGCGCCTGATCCTCGATCCGCCCCGGCGCGGGGCGTCCCTCGAGGTGCTGGAGGGCATCGCGCTGGCGGCGCCGGGGCGCGCGGCGTACGTCTCGTGCGATCCCGACACGCTGGCCCGGGACCTGGACGCCCTGGCCGCCCTGGGGATCGTCGCCCGGGCAGTCGTCCCGATCGACATGTTCTCTCTCGGCGCCGGTGCGGAGTGCGTGGCGCTGCTCGAACCGGCGCGCGTTCCTCGGCGACCGGAGGTGCTCTGGCGAGGCGCGGACGCCCTGGCCGTGGAGAAGCCGGCCGCGCTCTCGACCCACCCCCAGCGCCCGGGGCTGCCCTCGCTGCTCGACGCGGTGCGCGCGGCCGAGGGCAGAGGCGACCTGCAGCCCGCGCATCGCCTCGATCTCGGCACGTCGGGCCCGGTGCTCTTCGCCGCTGGAGCCGAGCTGCGCCGGTTCGGGAGCCTGTTCGCCGGGCGGGAAGTGCACAAGCAGTACCTGGCGCTGGTGCGCGGCGTGCCGCGGAAGAAGGGGATCGTTCGCGACGGTGAGGGAGGGGTGACCCGCTACCGGCTGGACGCGGTCGTCGGCGGCTACGGGCTGGTCCGCGCCCGACCCGAGACCGGCAGGCACCATCAGGTCCGCCGCCACCTGGCGTCCCTCGGCCATCCGATCGTGGGCGACGAACGCTACGGGGACCGTCGCGCCAACCGCTTCCTGGCCGCCACCTGCGCCCTGGCCCGGCCCTTCCTGCACCTGGCGGTCCTCGCGTTCGAGGCCGCGGACAAGAGCCCGGTCCGGATCGAGTCCCCGCTCCCGCCCGAGCTCCGGCTCGTCCTCGATCGCCTCGAGGCCCTGCGCGCGGATCCGGCGCAGTCCCCGGACCTTCCGAGAGCCCCGATTCTTCCGGCTGAAAGGGATGCCTAGCTAGAACAGGTTCGCGGCGAGCAGCGCGAGCAGCCCGTCCGGGCCCATCGGAACCGCGAGAACTGCGCAGCCGCTCCCGCCCGCGTCGCCCGACTCCGCCGTCGCATCGTCGTCTCCCTCGCCGTCGTCGAGATCGTCGCCTGCGGGATCGCCCTCATCCCAGCAGTCATCCAGATCGGCGCACTCGGCGAGAGCGAGCCCCATCACGCACTCGATCGCCGCCTGCTGATCCGCATCGTCGAAGTGATGGCAGCAGCTGGCCAGCTCGGCGAAGCTCGGCTCCTCGGCGTCCTCGCCGCACGCCTCGAGCAGGGCGTTCAGGTGATCGTAGAAGGCGGTGCAGACCTCGATCTGTTCCTCGGTGCACTCGTCGTTGAGGTCGGGTGCCTCCTCGCCGCACAACGAGACCAGGTTCTCGAGGCACTCCTCGTAGAGCGCGGCGTCGTCGAGCAGCGGATCGGGCGGCTCCTCGGCATACCAATCCGAGCCGATCCCCGCCTCGCATCCACAGGTGCCCCACATGTTGTCCGTGTAGCAGTGCCCGGCCGGGTTCTCGCAGTAGACCGCGTCGGTCTTGCAGAACCCCTCGTCGCAGACCGCGTGGTCGCCACCGCAGTCGCCGTCGCCATCACAGGTGTCGAGCGGCTGATCCGGGGCAGTACACGTGGTGTTGATGCACAGCTCGTCGCCTGTGCACTCGGCGGGCCGGAAGCACTCGTCCGCGGCAATGGCCGGGCCGGCGAAGAGCACCGCAGCGACGCCCGCCGCTGCTGCAAACGACATGGTCATCATCTTCCGATCGTTCATCCGAGTTCCCTTCCTTTCGCGAACCAAGTCGTCAACCAGTCCATTGTACTCTTTTTTCCCTGCGACGTTCCACGCGTTTTTCCTCGCTGGTGCGCGGTGCGTGACGCCCCCCGGATCCCGTGCTAGACCTTGCCCGAATGTACAAGGTGCTCCACATCGAGGACGACGACATCAATCGCCGCCTCGTGCGCAGGGTACTCACGGCCGCCGGGTTCGAAGTGGTCGAGGCCCTCGACGGCGCGAGCGGCATCCGCCAGGCCCTGGAGCACCGGCCGGACGTGATCCTGCTCGATATCGAGCTGCCCGACATGGACGGCTACGCGGTCACCCTTGACCTGCGCGGCGAGCTCGCCGGCCGCGACGTGCCGATCGTGGCGCTGAGCGGCAAGGGCGATCGCCAGACCGTCGAGGCCGTGGGTTGCGACGGCCTGATCCTCAAGCCCATCGACATCGAGACGTTCCCCGGCGAGGTGCGGTCCTACGTCACGGGGCGCATGGCGAGGAGGCGCGGATCGACCGAGGATTCGGGGCTGCTGATGACCCAGGGGCGGCGGCTGGCGACGGAGCTGCGGCGCAAGGTCGAGGAGCTCGAGCGGACCAACCGCCGCCTCCTGGAGTCCGAGAAGGTGCGGGCCGACTTCTACCGCAACCTGTCCCACGAGCTGTCCACACCGCTCACTCCGGCGCTGGGCTACGTCAGCATGCTGCTCGCCGGGGAGCTCGGCCCGCTCGAGCCGGCGCAGCGGAAGGGCATCGAGTCCGTCGGCCGGGGCGTGAACCGGGTGCGCGCCGTCGTCGAGAACCTGCTCGACATGACCGCCCTCTCGACGGGCAAGATGGCGTTCTTCACCCGGTCCTACGACTTCAACCAGCCGGCCAGGAAGTCCGTCGGCCTCTGCCTCGACCGATTCAAGGAGCGCGGCATCGACCTCGAGAACGCCATCGCTACCGCCCCCTTCAAGGCCCACGGCGATCCGGATCGGCTCGAGCGGGCCATGGTCCAGTTGCTCGAGAACGCGGCGAAGTTCTGCAAGAGCGGAGGGCGTGTCCAGGTGGCGACCCGCGCCGAGAAGGACCGGCTCTCGTTCCTCGTCTTCGACTCGGGGCAGGGCATCCCCCAGGACGAGATCGAGGCGATCTTCAAGACGTTCTACCAGATCGACGGCTCGCCGACCCGGGAGCACGGTGGCGCGGGTCTCGGGCTGGCCCTGGCGCGGCGGATCGTCGAGCGGTTCGGCGGCGAGATCTGGGCCGAGTCCCCCCCCCGGACGGAGGGCGCGCCGCCCTGGGCGCGGACCCTGGTGGCGCTTCGTGTCCCCGAGTGGATGGCCGACGAGTCCTCCAACCCGCACATCGTCCTGCCGAGGGAGTCCTGACTCAGCCCTCTTCCGTGTCGGGCGAGGGTGCCCGTGAGGCGGCGGGGAGGGCGCTCCCGGGCAGCGGGCCCGAGAACGCGGTCAGCACCTCGACGCCATCCGCGGTCACGGCGACGGTGTGCTCGAACTGGGCCGAGAGCCGTCCGTCCGCGGTGACGGCGGTCCAGCCGTCGTCCAGGATGCGCATCCGCCAGTCCCCCGCGTTGATCATCGGCTCGATGGTGAAGACCATGCCCGTCTGCAGGCGCAGTCCGTGGCCGCGTCGTCCGAGGTGGGAGACCTGGGGCGGCTCGTGGAACGCCCGGCCGACGCCGTGGCCGACGAAGTCGCGGACCACCGAGAAGCCGGCGCCCTCGGCGTGGCGCTGGATCGCGGCCCCGATGTCGCCGAGCCTGGCGCCGGGCCTGACCTCGGCGATCCCGAGATCCAGGCAGGCCCGGGTCGTCTCGACCAGGCGGCGGGCCGGGGGGGACGGCTCGCCGACATAGAACGTGGCCGAGACGTCGCCGTGCCAGCCATCGAGGATCGACGTGACGTCGATGTTGACGATGTCACCGTCCGCGAGGCGGCGCGGGCCGGGGATGCCGTGGCAGATCACCTCGTTGACCGAGGTGCAGACGCTCTTGGGGAACCCCCGGTAGTTCAGCGGTGCCGGCCGGGCACCCCGGGAGACCGTGTACTCGTGGACGAAGGTGTTGATGTCGTCGGTGCGAGATCCGGGCCGGACGACCTCCGCGGCCCGTTCCAGGGTCTCGGCCGCCAGCCGGCAGGCCAGGCGCATCGCCGCCAGATCCTGGTCGGACTTGATGATGACGTTGGCCATCCCCGCTCCTCAGCCTGCGACGACGTTGACGAGCTTGCCGGGCACGACGATCACCTTGCGGATCGCCTTGCCCGCGATGTGGCGCTGTACGTTCTCGTGGGCCAGGGCCAGCCGCTCCAGCTCCTCGCGACCCGCGCCCGCCGGGGCCTCCACCGTCGCCCTCAACCTGCCCATGACCTGCACCGCGATCGTGACCAGCTCCTCCCTGGCAAGGGCGGGATCGGCCGCTGGCCACGGCGCCTCCGAGACCAGGCCGACGCCGCCTGTCTCGTGCCACAGCTCCTCGGCCACGTGGGGCGCGAACGGCGCGAGCATGCGCAGGAGGGCGTCGAGCGACTCGCGCTGGGCGGCCAGCGCGCCGGGATCATCGCCGGCCTGGAACTTGGAGACGGCGTTCACAAGCTCCATGCAGCGCGCGATGGCGGTATTGAAATGAAAGCGCTTCTCGATGTCGTCGGTCACGGTGGCGATGGTCCGGTGGGTCAGCCGCCTCAGCTCGACGGCCTCCACGGTCTCCGCGACGTCAGTCTCCGCCGGTGGCCGGCGAAGGTCATCGAGGCGTGAGCGGACCAGGTTCCAGATCCGAGTCAGGAAGCGGTGCACGCCCTCGACGCCCTCGTCCTTCCAGACCAGGTCGTTTTCGGGCGGCGAGGCGAACAGCGTGAACAAGCGCGCCGAGTCCGCGCCGTAGCGGGCGATGATCTCCTGCGGGTCGACGCCGTTGCGCTTGGACTTGGACATCTTCTCGACGCGACCGGTCTCCACCGGCCTGCCGTCGCGCAGGCTGAGACCGCCTTGCACCTCGTCCGCCGCGTGCCAGATCGGCTGCCCCTTGTCGTCGGCGGTGAACAGGGTCTCCTTGCAGACCATCCCCTGGGTCAGCAGGCGCGTGAAGGGCTCGCGCGGCACGCCGGCTGGGAAGAAGCCGAGGTCCTGCATCAGCCGGTGGTAGAAGCGGGCATAGACCAGGTGCCCGACCGCGTGCTCGATGCCACCGATGTACTGGTCCACGGGCAGGAAGCGGGCGACCTCGGCGCCGTCGAGGGGCGCTGCCGCGTGGCGTGGCGAGGTGTAGCGCAGGAAGTACCAGGACGACTCGACGAAGGTGTCGAAGGTGTCGGTCTCGCGCCTCGCCGGGCCGCCGCAGCGCGGGCACGCCGTCCGGATGAACTCCCCGCAGCGGGCCAGGGGCGAACCGCCCTCGGCCGTGAACTCGACCTGCTCGGGGAGCCGGACCGGCAGTTGGTCGTCGGGAACGGGCACGACATCGCAGGCGTCGCAGTAGACGACGGGGATCGGCGCGCCCCAGTATCGCTGGCGCGAGATGCACCAGTCGCGCAGGCGGTAGCTCACCGTGCGGCCGCCGAAGCCGCGTTCCTCCAGGTAGTCGATGATGCGGCCGATGGCCTCGCGGTTGTGCAGCCCGTCGAAAGGCCCCGAGCGCGCCTGGCGCCCGTCCTCGACCCAGGCCGCGGTCATCGTCGCCGGGTCGAGCGCCGTGCCGTCCGACGGCTCGATCACGACCTGGATCGGCAGGCCGTACTTGCGGGCGAACTCGAAGTCGCGCTGGTCGTGGGCCGGCACGGCCATCACCGCGCCGGTGCCGTAGTCCATCAGCACGAAGTTGGCGACGTGGATCGGGATCCGATCGCCGTTGACCGGGTTCGTGCAGTAGCGACCCGTGAAGACGCCCTCTTTCTCGTAATCCTCAGCGCCGCGCTTGCGCTTGTCCTCGGCGAGCACCCGCTGCACGAAGGCGTTCACCTCGGCTTCGCGCCCCGTGCCGACGGCGAGGCGCTGGGCCAGGGGGTGCTCCGGGGCCAGGCTCATGAAGGTGACCCCCCACAGCGTGTCGGGCCGGGTCGTGAAGACAGGCAGGATCCCCTCGCCGTCCATGGGCTGCTCGAGCCGGAAGTCGACGCGGGCGCCGTGGCTTCTGCCGATGCGGGCGCGCTGCTCGAGCAGCACGCGCTCGGGCCAGGTGCCGGCCAGCTCGTCGAGGCCGGCGAGCAGCTCCTCGGCGTAGGCCGTGGTGCGGAAGAACCACTGGGTCAGCTCCTTCTGGATCACGGGCTCGCCGTAGCGGTAGTCGCGACCGTCGATGACCTGCTCGTTGGCCAGCACCGTCTGCATCCGCTCGGACCAGTTGACCAGGGCCTGCCTGCGGTAGACCAGGCCGCGCTCGAGGGCGCGGGTGAACACCAGCTGCTCCCAGCGGTAGTACTCGGGGTGGCAGGTGGCGATCTCGCGGCTCCAGTCGTAGGCGATGCCCAGGGTCTTCAGCTGGTCGCGCATCGCCGCGATGTTGTCGTAGGTCCACTTCGCCGGGTGGACGCCGCGCTCGATGGCCGCGTTCTCGGCGGGCAGGCCGAAGGCGTCCCAGCCGATGGGGTGGAAGACGTTGCAGCCCCGCTGCTTCCGGTAGCGGGCTATAACGTCGCCGATCGAGTAGTTGCGGACGTGCCCCATGTGCAGGCGCCCGGACGGGTAGGGGAACATCTCGAGCACGTAGAACTTGTCGCCCGGGGCGTTTGCCCTCGCCTCGAACGTGCCGCGCTCGGCCCAGACGCGCTGCCAGCGGGGCTCGATCTCGTGTGGTCGGTAGTGCGTGTCCATGCGGCTTCCACCTGTCTTCGGGCGTCCGCGTGCGGCCGGCGCGGCGGCAGGACGTATATAGCGAGGGGACGATCGACGGGCAAGGAATGATTGTCCGTCCTAGGCGCCGGCCGGCTCGGCGGGAAGAGGCAGGTCCTGATCCTTGGGGGCGGCGCCCAGCTTGGTGAGGAAGGCCGCGCCCGCGCCGAAGAACGAGAAGACGGTGAGCACCGCGGAGCCGACCAGCGGCACCAGGCTCACGAGGAAGAACATCGCGACGCCGATCGCCAGGGCCGCCACCGGGGTCTTGCGACCCTTGAACAGGGGCACCTTGTCGCCCAGCCACGTCAGGAAGGCCGTGAGGCCGAACACGATGAGGGCCAGGAGCAGGAGCAGGAGGAACGGGATCAGGGGGATGCCGATCACCGTGACCGCGAAGAGGACGCACAGGGGCACCGTGGCCAGCAGGATGATCAGCCCGGCGAGGGCCGACTTGCCGGGCCGCGCGGTCATGTACTCGCGGATCCTGGCGTAGCGGCGGGGCGCGAACGACACGATGAGCAGGCCGATGACGAAGAGGACGGCCACCCGCATGAGCTTGGCGAGGGTGTGAAGGAGCACGAGCGCGCCCCAGGGCACGTCGTCCCCGTCGAAGCCCCCGGCCACACCGGAGATCAGGCTCCCCAGGGGCCCTCCGATCCCGACCCGATCCCCGCCGAGCTCCGCGCCCGGCTCCAGCGTGACGCTCCCGCCCACCGCGACCGCGTCCCCGTCCACCGTGGCGCCCGGCTCCAGCGTGACGCTCCCGCCCACCGCGACCGCGTCCTCCCGCACATGGCCCGCCACCGTGAGGGACCCGCCCACCGCCACCGCGGAGTCCACCTCCTCGCCGGCCTCGATCCGAAGGGACTTGCCCACCTGCACGCGCTCGTCCCGATTGCCCCCGCGCATCTTCTTGTGTCGACGCTCCCCCTTCCGCGCCTTGACCGACAGCCCACCCGGGCCGAGGAGGACTTCCGCCCTCGTGGAGTCCTCGTCCTGTTCCATGCGGGCATCGTCGTCGGCAGGTGCCTCGTCTTTGCCGGCTTCTCCGGTGGGGGGGACGGCCGGCGGGGCGGGCGCCGGCGCCGGCTCGGTGACGGGCGGCGGCGGTCCCTGCACGAAGAGGATGCCTCCCTCGACGCGGGCGCGCAGCCCACCTGAGCGAAGCAGCAACTCGATCACCTCCCGCGCCGGTCGCTTCTGAAGCCGGAGCGTCAGGCGGCGGGCCGACGCGGCCGCCACGTCCTCGAGGACGAGGCCGATCCCGGCCTGCTCGGCTGACGTTTGCAGGGCCTGGGCGACCGTACCGTCGTCCAGCCTCAGGCTCACCGGGCGCAGCCGCGCGGGCCACTCCCCCTGGACGATCCCGGTGTCGGTCCCGTCTTCGGGGGCCCGGGCCTCCTGGGCGTTCGAGGCCGTCGGCGCCAGCACTACCGAAGCCGCCAGCAGGCACGCGAGGACGAATACGTTCCTTGTCACATTGCGATGGTGTTCCATGTCTCCTCCGGTCGGGGTCATCTCGTTTCTCCCGAAGGGCGTACGCCCGGCCTGGCCGGATATTTCACCGCGCCCCGATTTCGTGCCATGGCGGCGAGCGACCAGCAGCACGCCAGGGCCACCGCGCACAGGACCGCCACGAAGACTACGGAAGCCACGGGAACCGAGCAGGCAATCGCGCCAGCGGCCCGCGTGACCGCGGCCAGGCTTCCCGCGAGCGCGGCCAGAGAGCCGATCACCTGCCAACAGGCCAGCGCCAACGATGCCGCGACCCCGGCCCCGATCCCGGCCAGCAGCCCCAGCGCCAGGCCGACGTGCCTGCGGTTCCTCGCCGTCACCGCCTCGACGAACCGCGCCACCGCGCGCTCGGGGAATCCCGGCGGCATCCTGGTGGGGGCGATCTCCCTTATCCGTGCGGTGAGGCCGCGCTCCTCCTCCAGCAGGGCCGCGCAGGAGGCGCAGCTCGCCAGGTGCCGCGCCTCCCCGTTCCCGGGCTCGTGGGCCTCGTCCAGGGCGAGCTCCATGATCCGCTCTTCGGTGATGTGTCCGCTCGTCACGTGTCCCTCCTGTCGCCGAGGGTGGTCCTCACGTTCTCGGATCCTCGTGTCAGCATCTCGCGCAGCCTCGCTCGCCCCCGGTGCAGCCACGTCATCACTGTGCCCACCGGGACGTCGAGCGACCGCGCCATCTCCCGGTACGAGAGCCCCTCGAAGTGGTACAAGGCGACGGCCTCCCGCTGGCCCTCGGGAAGCTCACGCATGCCCCGCGCCAGCAGCCGAAGATCCTGCCGCCCCGCCGCGGCCTCCTCGGCGCTCGGGAGCCGGTCCGGCAAGGTGGAGATGTCACCGTCGGGGCCGAGCTCGCGCCTCCGTTCCCGCAGCCGGTCGAGGCACAGGTTTCGCGCGATGACCAGCAGCCACGGGAGGAACGGGCGCTCGGGGTCGAATCGCTCGCGGCCGACGAAGGCGCGGACGAAGGTCTCCTGGGCCAGGTCCTCCGCGTCGGGGCCGGGCAGGTAGCGGTAGCAAAGGTGGAAGACGGGGCGCTGGTATCGTTCGACGATCCGGGAGAAGGCCTGCGGATCTCCCGCGCACGCCCTGCGGGCAAGGGACGTCTCGTCTCCGACCTCTGCCGCCCGCCTGGAAGGTTCGTTTTCCACGGCTCCTCGACGCCGGGCTACCGGGAATCGCCCGTGCGGACAGTGTACGCCCGCCCGGCCGGAATATTTCGGACAATCGGGATCAATCGACGATTGAGACCTCCCCCCGGGCGGTGGTAGGGTGATCCCGTCATGACAACCGGCCTGGCCATTCCTTTCGAAAGGGTTTCCGCGCGTCGATGCACGGCCGTCGTCGTCGTCGCGTTCCTCGGTGCCCTGGTCCTGTCGGTATGCGGCTGCGGGCCGAGCATCCGGCGCACCGAGCAGAGCGACAACGCCTTTTTGCGCTGCTTCGACATGGACTATCACCCGGGGCGCGGCGCGGACGAGAAGGAGACGTGCTGGAACCGTTGGCTCGAGCGCCGGGTCTACAACCAGCCGGCGGACAAGGTGGCCTACGCCGAGCTCAGGCTCGACGAACTCGGGAAGGGCATCAGCGTGCCCGGTCCTCCCGGTCCTCCGGGGGCCTTCCACGAGCGTCCGGTCGCCGAGACGAGCGGACCGGCCGTCTCGGTGGAGGAGGGCGACGCCGGCATCGACGGGGGGGACGTCACCGCCGGGGATGCCGGGCCGGCGCCCCTGCCCGGGGATCGTTGCGCCGGAGCCTGTCGCGAATCGTTCGAAACCTGTGGTTCCCGATGTGCCGAGACCGCGAGCGAAGGCTGCCCGGTGGCCTGCGAAGCCGGGTACACGGCCTGCATGCGCTCCTGCTTCGAATAACGACCGACAAGTTTCGGGTACGTGAAACATGCCGGAATCACGGCTAGAAAGCTCTGAACTCGCTTTTTGGGTTACTTTTCACTACAATATCCTACATGGAGCTGAAACCCATCCGAAAGGCATCCAGGTTGCCGCTGGTGAGCGAGATCCGGGGACGCGCCCTGACCCGCTTCGGGCAGCAGGCCCTGCTGGCGGAGGCCGAGGTGGTCAGCGAGGGCGTGACCGGTGAGGTCGAGGGAGAGGGCCTGGTCTACCACGGGAGCACGCTGGTCACGGTCGCTCTCGATCGACCCGACCTGGCCGCCATGCTCCGCTCGATCGGCACGGAGGGGATCGCAACGGCCGCGGCCCGCAGCATCGGCCTGCACGTGCGGCTGATGCGGCTCGCCCGATCGGAGGCCGAACGGCGGGTTGCGCCGCTCCTGCCACGCGGCATGCGCGTCGAGATGGAATTCGCCGTTGAAGACCAGAGCCTTTTCGTGGATATTGGAGTGGAGTGTCCGCTGGCCCAGCCGGCGATGGATGCAGCGGAAGGCACCGGAGATCCGAGATGACGGTGCCTTCGACGCGCATCTGTTTCGTCGAGTTCGGCGGCCCGCGGCGAGGGTTGACGGGCCGGGCCGAGGTGCGCTGGCCCGATCGGAAGGACGAGGTCGGCGGGCAGGGTGATGCCGACGAGGAGATGGCCGGCGAGGCGACGCGACCGCCGGGGCGGATGATGGCGGAAACGTTCACCAGACGCGAGGTCAGCCGGCTTTTCGAGCTCGGCGAGGGGCGCCTCGAGTATTGGGATCGCTCGGGCTTCCTCTCGCCCTCGGGCCACGACGGCCGGAGGCGCTGCTACACGTTCCAGGATCTGATCCGCATCCGCTCTGCGCGGGACCTGCTCGAGGCCGGCGTGAGCCTCAGGCGCGTGAGGCGGGCCATCGAGGGGCTCTCCGAGCAGCTTCCACGATCCATCCATCCGCTCGGCAGGCTCCGCATCCGCGGCGACGGCAGGACCATCGTCGTCGCCGACGACGACCACGAGTTCGAGGCCGACTCGGGCCAACTGCTGCTCGATTTCTCGGTCAGCAGCCTCGCCGAGACCATCGTGAAGGAGATGCCCGCGCGGGAACCGACCGGCGAGCTCCGCACCGCCTACGAGTGGTACCTCGAGGGCTGCCGCCTCGACGAGGGCGAGAGCACCAGGGCGCAGGCCGAGGAGGCCTACCACCGGGCGATCCACCTCGATCCCGGGCTGGCCAACGCCTACACCAACCTCGGCAACCTGCGCTTCCGCGCGGGCGCCATCGAAGACGCGAAGGTCCTGTACGAGAAGGCGATCGAGGTCGACCCCGACCAGCCCGAGGCCCAGTACAACATGGGCTACATCTGGTACGAGGAGGGTCTGCTCGACCAGGCGCTGGACAGCTTCCTGCGCTCGGTCGAGATCGACCCGACCTTCGCCGACGCCCACTTCAACCTGGCGATGACGCTGCTGCGCCTGCGCCGCGGGGACGAGGCCCGTGCCCACTGGAGGCGCTACCTCACCATCGAGCCCACCGGCCCCTGGGCCGAGATCGCACGGCGCCGCCTGCAGGAAGGTCAGTAATCGAGTCCGTATGGGGTGTTCAGGCGCTCCGGCCGCACGTGCCGCAGCGACCGTTCCGGCCGATGATGCCGATGCAGGCGTCGTCAGGGCAGGGGATTCGCTCGTCGGGATCCCAGTCGTCAGCAGAGGTCGATGGGGCGGTCCCGGTTCCCTGGCCGGGCACCGGGGCCTCGGAGGGATCGCGAGCCGCTTCCGCCTTCCCGGAGCCGCTGCCCGGGAGCGGGGAATCGCCTTCGTAGCGCCGCCCGCACTCCTTGCACAGCCCGTCCGGCCCGACCACGCCGATGCAGGCATCGTCCGAGCACAGGACGCGATCGTCGAGACTGAACCCGGTCTGCTCCAGTTCCACGGTGGTGCTCTCCTTCGAGTGCCCTTGGCCCAAAAAGGGTTACCGCGATCGCGGCGGCGGGTCAATTCCGGGAGGCGGGCGGGGTCACTTCTCGGCGAGCTTGTCCTTCATCTTCTTGATGACGGCAGGCCAGCCGTCCTTGGTGATGATCTTGTTGAACTGCGAGCGGTAGTTCTGGACGAGGCTGACGCCGTCGGTGACCATGTCCACCACCACCCACGCCCGGCCTCGCTGCTGCAGCTTGTAGACGATCTCGGTCTGTGTGTCCCGCGGGCCCGGGCCCGAGGCGACGATGGTGGTCACCGAGGCCTTGCCGCCGTCGATCTCCTCACCCTCGTACTTGACGATGTGGTTCCTGGTGTCGGACAGCCGGGTCACCACGTTCTTCTCGATCAGCGCGCGCAGCGTCGAGACGAACTCCTTGCGATCCGAGTCGCTCCGGCCATCCCAGTGCCTGCCCAGGGAGTCCTTGCACAGCGTGTCGAAGTCCAGCAGCTTGCCGACGATCTGCAGGATCTTGGTCTCGTTCTTCTTGGAGTCGGCGAGCAGGGGCTTCAGCTGCTTGTCGATGGACTGCAGGAAGCCGGTGGGCGGGCCGGCGCTGGCGTTGCGGGCGACACCGAGCAGCAGCACGATCGCCATGGTGGCCAGGACCGGTCTGAAGTAGCGCATGGTTCAGGGTCTCCTTTCGAGGCGGCCACCGTCCGAGGGGCGGGCCGATTCCTCCACCGGGATCGACGGTCGTCCCCGGGGCGCTATTCACCCTCGCGCGGAGGGGTCGCAGGGTCCGGGAACTCGCCGGTCGCCCGATCCAGCGACGTCAGACCGGCGTTGTACTCGCCGATCAGCGTGTGCATCTGGGCCATGATGGTGAAGTACTCCTTCAGCGCGTCCTTGACGTCCTTCGAGGTGTTCAGCCCGGCCGCGTGCCCCTGGGCCACGGCGGCGATCCAGCCCTTGACCAGCGTCCTGGACTTGCCGAGCTTGTCGATGCTCTCCCGCGTGCTCGCCACCTTGATGTAGGTCGTGCGCACCTCCAGCAGGATGGCGTCCAGCGCACGCTGCTGGTCGGCGGCGGCGGCGGAGAGCTCGGCCTTGGCCTCGTCGAGGCGGTAGACGTCGAGGCCCCAGTCGAGGTTGTACCTGAGCGCCAGGGCCGCGGTGGGTATCCCGCCGCCGTAGTTGTAGTTGTCCGTGAGCAGCCAGTTCTCGATGTCGGTGCGGCCCGGCGTCCAGCCGAAGCGCCACGAGAGCACGAGCAGCAGATCCGGCCAGAAGTCCGAGCGGCGCATGTCGACCTTGGCCTCGAGGGCCTTGATCGCGTGGCGGAGCGCGGCCAGCTCGGGCCGGCTTCGCAGGGCCCGGTCGAGGTACTCCGCCAGCGGCTCCAGCTCCCGGCCCACGCGGGTCTGGGGATCGTCCGGCACGTCGATCCGCTCCCCGTCGGGCCCGCCGACGAGGAACCTGAGGGCCGCCAGGGCGGTCTGCTCGATCAGCCGCGTCTGCTGCTCGATGTAGTCGATCTCCGCCTCGAAGACCTGGAGCTTGATCAGATCGACCTGGGTCTCGGTGCCCTCCTCCTTGGCGAGGTCCTCCTCGAGGCGCTTGCGGGCCTTCTCGAGGTGCTTGCGCCCCTCGCCGATGGTGTAGAGCATCTCGCGGGCGCCGATCACCGCGTGAAAGGCCCGCGTCACGTCGGCGCGGACGCGGTGCTCGATGGCCGGGAGCTGGGCCTCCTTGGCCTTCTTCACCTCCTCAGCCGCCCGCTTGGCGCCGGAGATCTTGCCGAAGGTGTAGAGTGGGACGCCACCCTTCACATCGACGTGGAAGGTCGGCCCCCAGTCCTGCGTCTGCCAGTCCTCTTCGGAGCTCACCGTGCCGCCACCGCACTTGCGCAGCACGCCGTCATCGGCCAGCGCGCCCGTGTCCACGCACTTGTCGGGCACCATCGAGAATGCGCCGCCGATGGAGAAGCCGGAGAACGGCGCCCAGAACAGCTGGTCGATCTGGGCCTCGACGGCGGCGATCCGGTGGCGCTCCGCGGCGAGCTCGCGGCTGCCGAGCACCGCGCGGCTGACGAGCTCGTCGAGGCCGAGGCGCAGCGGCTCCGCGGCCCCGGGCTCCGGGCTGGGGGGACCATCCGGCTCGTTGGCGTCCTGCTGGGGGAAGGATCGGGCCGGCGCCGCGGCACCGAACGCCGCCGCGGCGAGCACGAGCGCGACCATGTGCACTTCATGCGTCACTTCCAGGCTTTTATCGGAGAACCGCCCGCCTGAGAAGACCGCGCTCGACGAAAGGTCTCCGGACAGCGAAAAACCGGTGAAAAACCGTGTTGCCTTCCGGGAGATGCCGCCTATAATCCCGTCTCCGGGTCTGGTCGCGGGCTCCTTGACATGGTGGGTGTAGCTCAATGGTAGAGCACCGGACTGTGGCTCCGGACGTTGTGGGTTCGATCCCCATCACTCACCCCGCGTTCACCCCGGGCGAATGTGTTGACAATGGGTTCGATGGCGACTAGACAGCTTCGCGCTGCGAAGACGGTGCGACTCGAGCGCCCGTAGCTCAGACGGATAGAGCGTCGGACTTCGAATCCGCAGGTCGGGTGTTCGAGTCACCCCGGGCGCGCAAGGCGAGGAGAAACAGCAGAGTACGTTTACTGGAGAGTGATGCGCCAATAGCTCAACTAGGTAGAGCAGCGGACTCTTAATCCGGAGGTTGAAGGTTCGATTCCTTCTTGGCGCACCGGGTGTTTTCGCGGGTTGTTCTTGCCTGAGGACGGGGACTTCGATGCGAGCGAGCTGATGGATGTCCTCGCGATACTCCGGGAAGTAGCCGAGGAACGCGACGTCGACGGCCGTATCGCCGCGGCGATGGCCGAGGCGGCGCGGCTGCTCGACGGCGCCGACGTCGAGGTCGAGCGGAGGCTGCTCGCCGGCGTCGCCGGCGGCCCTGGCGCGGTGCGCGACGCGAGCCGCCACATGCTCGAGTCCGGCGGCAAGCGCATCCGGCCGGC
>CAYZAI010000069.1:13328-16036 GCA_964476305.1 uncultured Myxococcales bacterium | reverse complement strand
GCGAGACGCGGTGGATGCCGCCGAAGACCACCCGGGTGTCGGGGTGCCCCCCTCTGCCCTCGCCGCCCGCCGCGCCCAGCACCAGCGTGCCCGTGCGCCTCGCCGAGACCTCGTTGTACGGCACGAAGAACAGCTCCGCGCTGCCGAACCGGCTGCGCCGCAGCGTCCCTCGCGCGAGCGGCGGGCCGGAGAGCATCCGCTGCAGCACGCGGCGCGCGGTGTCCGCTTCCACCGCCGGCCGCACGACGTACTCCGGCACGAAGGGCATCCCCTCCACCAGCGAGCGGGTGCCGCACCAGCGACACGCGATCTGCCGATCGAGCCCGGTGACGCCCACCGGGCCCGAGCACTTCGGACAGCGCACGTGGACGACCCTGCCCATGGTCAGGCCTCCAGCCGCGCCATCGCCCGCATGGAAACGATCCAGGTGATGCCGGCGGTCCCCGCGTAGCCCAGAAGCAGCATCCACCAGCTCGGCAGCAGCACGGCCTCGGCCAGGAACAGGGCGAAGGCCGCCAGCGCGACGGCACCGAGCAGGCGGTCCCGGCGGCGGAAGGACGATGGCGGCCACTCGTCGGCCTCGACCCGTCCCGAGACCGCCTCGATCGCGGCGCGGAAATGCCGGCCGCCCAGGGCGTAGCTCACGCGGTGGACCGGGACGTGGACGAGCGCCGTGCGGAAGCCGTCCGGGGCGCCGGCGGTCATCGCGTCCTCGAGGGCGACCTCCGGTTCGAGCACCGATCCGCTCCCGGACATCGCTGGATCGAACGCCACGAGCTCGGCCCCGCCCGGAGAGGCGATCCCGTTGAGCCCGCAGGCCCCGGGGAAGGCCGCCGCCAGCAACAGGGGGTTGCCGTCCGGCCCGGGGATGCGCCAGTACGGCACGTGGATCAGCTCGGCCGCGATCTCCGTCGGTCTGCCGGCGATCTCCAGATCCGCCAGCCGCCGGGCCAGGAGCCCTTGCACCGCGCCGGGCGCGATGGCCGCCCGGGCCACGAGGTGCACGATGCCCTCGGCCAGGCCGATGTAGAGCGCCGTCTGGCAGTGCCCGCAGGCGGTGAAGTCCGCGAGCGACTCCACCGGAACGTCGGCGCCGCAGTTCCCGCAGCGCACGGCGAGGGGGGGAAGGTCCGTCACCCGTCCAACCTAGCCGAAAAGCGCGTCCGGTTCCAGGGGAGCGGGCGGGCCGAACCCGGACGCGTCGCCTCCGGCCGGGGAGTTGACCCCCGAGGACCCAGCGCGCAAAATGGGCGCATGGTCGAGATGGACAGGGCGAAGCACGTCTCCTATTGGAGAACCAGCGCCGACGAGGATCTCGCGGCGGCCAAAGACATGATCGCGCGGGGGCACGTGCGGCATGGGCTGTTCTTCCTGCACCTTGCCGTAGAAAAGACTATCAAGGGCCTTCTCGTCCACAACACGGGAACGGTCCCGCCGAAATCGCACGATCTGGTGCAGCTGGCCGAACGGGCGGGCGTGGATCTTCCCGACGACACGGGGAGGCTCATGCTGCGCATCGCGAGATACTGCCTGGAAGGTCGCTATCCCGATCGCTGGGTCGATCCGCCGGACGAACAGACCGCGACCACCCTGCTCGGCGACGGAGAGGAGCTGCTTCGATGGCTCGATCTGAAGTTCTGACGCTCGTGCGGCGCTACGTTTCCGAGGTGGAGGCCCGCGGCATTCCGGTCACCCGTGTCGTGCTGTACGGGTCCGAGGCCAGGGGCACGGCCAACGAGTGGAGCGACATCGACATCGTGGTGATCTCCCCGGCTTTCGACGAGCCCGGCAGCGGGCGCCTCGTCGATGTGCTGTGGGAGGCGACCCTGGTCACGCGCGGCCGCATCGAGCCGCTCGCCTGCGGAGAGCGGCGGTGGCTCGAGGACGACGGCTCGCCCATCGTCGAGATCGCCCGGCGCGAGGGGATCGAGATCAACCTCTCGGCCGCCTGAGGACGGACGCCCCCCCAATCACTCAGTCCTGCTCCGCCGGGGGGTCGCAGGAGTCCATGTCGAACTGGAGCCAGGTGGCGAAGTCCCGGTCGTAGCCGTCGGTGAAGGTGTCCTCCGGGCAGCCGGCGTAGGTGCCCTCGTAGTCGGCCTGCTCGTTGATCATCGCCAGCACCAGCCGCAGGATCGAGGGGTCGCCGATGTCCGCCCGGGGCAGGCGCATCTCGACGAAGGTCCCGGTCTGGAAGACGTCGTCCGTGAAGTCCCAGGACGCGTCCTCCCAGGCCGAGCCGGACCACTCCATGGCGCCGGTGTAGCCGTTGTCGGTCCGCCAGCGCGCGTGGAACCGGGCCGAGAACGGCAGCCCGGGCTGCTGCGTGTTGTACGCCACGCCCGTACCGGTGCCCGGCGCGCCGCCCACGTAGGCGAGCAGCCACCTGGTCGCCGAGTCGGCGGCCACGTCCCCGCCGGACAGCCCCAGGTACAGGTGGTCTTCGTCCCAGGCCGCGTAGGCGGCGTAGCCGCCCGACGTCGTGGCGAAGGTCTCGTCCGCGTCGAAGTCGTTGGTCCCGTCGATGGCGATGGTGTGGGAGTACGCCACGCAGTCCGTGTCCCCATCGGTGTCCCCGTCGGCGTCCGTGTCCACGTCCGTATCGGCGTCGCCGTCCGCGTCCGAGTCGGCGTCGCCGTCCGCGTCGGCGTCGGTGCCCGTGTCCGACCCGGTCTCGGTCCCGCTGTCCGTGTCCGCGTCGGTGTCGG
>CAYZAI010000069.1:0-13228 GCA_964476305.1 uncultured Myxococcales bacterium | reverse complement strand
GTGCCCGTGTCCGACCCGGTCTCGGTCCCGCTGTCCGTGTCCGCGTCGGTGTCGGCGTCCGCGTCGGCATCCGCGTCGCTGTCCGCGTCGGAATCCGTGTCGGCATCGGTGTCGCCGTCCGTGTCGGCGTCCGCGTCGGCGTCGGTGCCCGTGTCGCGGCTGGAGGCGCTGTCCGCGCAACCGGGCTGGGCCGCCGCCCATGCGACCAATGAAAGGACAATCGCGATTGCCGAAAGGTTCGTTCTCATCGCCTCTCTCCTCGGTGACGGTTCGACCCAGCATACGCCAAAGCCGCCCGAGGGGCTCCCGAAAACCGGCTCTTGGCGCCGGGGCGCCTTCCGGGTAGAACGCGTCACGCGAAGGAGCGAACGAACATGAACGAGAAACAGAAGCGCAGCGGGACCGAGGACCTGCCCCTGATGCAGAAGATCACCGCCCTGTGCAAGCGGCGCGGCTTCATCTTCCAGTCCTCCGAGATCTACGGTGGCCTGAAGTCGGCCTACGACTACGGCCCCCTGGGCGTGGAGCTGAAGCGCAACCTGATGAACGACTGGTGGCGCAAGATGGTCCACGAGCGCGAGGACGTGGTGGGCATCGACGCCTCGATCATCATGTCGCCCCGGGTCTGGGAGGCCTCGGGCCACGTGGCCGGCTTCTCGGACCCGCTGGTGGACTGCAAGCTCTGCAAGACCCGCTTCCGGGCGGACAAGGCCCCGGCCGTCACCCCGGGCAGCGAGGTCGAGTACCGGGCCCACGGAAAGACGTTGAAGGGCGTCGCCGGGCGCGCCTACGTCTGCCCCGAGTGCGGCTCGCCGGAGCTGAGCGAGGAGCGGGCGTTCAACCTGATGTTCCGGACCAACCTCGGCCCCGTGGAGTCGGCCGAGAACACGGTCTACCTCCGCCCCGAGACCGCCCAGGCGATGTTCGTGAACTTCTTGAACGTGCAGCAGACCTACCGCCTGCGCCTGCCGTTCGGCATCGCCCAGCAGGGGAAGTCGTTCCGCAACGAGATCACCGTCGAGCACTTCATCTTCCGGTCGTGCGAGTTCGAGCAGATGGAGATGGAGTTCTTCTGCGAGCCCGAGACCTCGGACGACTGGCTGGAGTACTGGAAAAACGAGCGCCTCGACTGGTACCTGTCCCTCGGCGCCAACCCTCGGAAGCTGCGGCTGCGCGCCCACGAGAAGGACGAGCTCGCCCACTACGCCCGCGGCTGCTACGACATTGAGTACGAGTATCCCTGGGGTTGGGACGAGCTCGAGGGCATCGCCAACCGCACGGACTACGACCTCGGCAAGCACCAGGAGCACAGCGGCAAGAGGCTGACCTACTTCGATCCGCAGAAGGTCGATCCGGCCACGGGCAAGCCCGGGATGCACTTCCTGCCCCACGTGATCGAGCCCGCCGCCGGGGCCACGCGCTCGGTGCTGATGTTCCTGCTCGACGCCTACGACGAGGAGCCGCCCTCCGAGGGGCGGCAGGAGGGGCGCGTGGTGCTGCGCCTGCACCCGCGACTCGCGCCGATCAAGGTCGCAATCTTCCCGCTGGTGAAGAAGGACGAGTGGCTGACCGCCAAGTCCCGCGAGATCGTCAAGGAGTTCTGGCGCGGCTCGGTCAACGCGTTCTACGACGAAAAGGACGCCATCGGCCGCCGCTATGCCCGCCAGGACGAGGCGGGCACGCCCTTCTGCATCACCGTGGACGGCCAGACGAAGGACGACGACACGGTCACGCTGCGCTTCCGGGACGACATGCGCCAGGAGCGAATCCCCGTGGCCGAGGCCCTCGAAATCGTGAGCCGCAAGCTGAGAGAGTAGCCGCTCCGCCCCGTTCGCCGTATCCGGGGCGGATGCCCCCTTTTTCTTCGACATTCTCCGCCGAAACTGCAATAATGAACCCTGCAGCTGGGGGTGGAGTGAGGAGCGTTCAGGCGATGGAGGCCGGTGGTCAGTCGAGAGAGCGCAGGCGCGAACCCAGGTTCCCGATCCGCCTGCAATGCTGGATCCAGCAGGACTCGCTCACGCTCCTCGGCATGGCGCTCAACATCAGCCAAAGCGGCCTCTTCATCCGCACGCTCCCCGGCCTCCAACCGGGAACGGACGTCAACCTCGAGATCGGCGGCGACGGCGACTGCTTCGAAGCCCGCGGTCGCGTGGTCTGGACCGAGGCCTGCGGCTCCTTCTCCGCGAGCTCCCCCGGCGTCGGCGTTCTGCTGACGGAGGTCCTGGCCGGCCTGGACTGTTTCCAGCGGCTGCTCGAAGAGGGGACGGAAGGCCCCCTCGCCGACTGACCTCCACAACATCTGGCCAAGCTTCCCCCTTCGTGTATAGTCCCCGGGCCATGTTCACCGGTCTGGTCCAGGATGTCGGCACCGTCGATCTTGTGGAACGCCACGGCGCCGAGGCGCGGCTGCGCCTGTCGTCGGGGCTCGGTCCCCTGTCCGCCGGCGAGAGCGTCGCCGTGGACGGCGCCTGTCTGACGGTGACCGTGGCCGGGCCCGCCGCGGGGAGCTTCGCGGCGTTCGCCTCGCCCGAGACCCTCGCCCGCACCGGGCTCGCCGGCGTGAAGCAGGGTGATCGCGCCAACCTGGAGCGCGCCCTGCAAGCGGACGGGATGCTGGGAGGCCACCTCGTGACCGGCCACGTGGACACCCGGGTGCGGCTCCTCGCTCGCGACCCGGTGGGCTCGGCCGAGCGCTGGACGTTGGCCCTGCCGGAGGATGCCGCCCTGGCCCGGCAGATCGCGGCCCGCGGCTCCGTGGCCGTGCAGGGCGTGAGCCTGACCGTGGGCGAGGTCGGGGCGGACCGTTTCGTCCTGACCGTGATCCCCTCGACCCTCGAACAGACGACGCTGGGCCGGATGCACCCCGGCGATCTGCTCAATCTGGAGACCGACGTGCTCGCCAAGTACGTGGCGAGACAGCTGGAGCGCGGCGGAAAGGGTGTCGACATCGACCTCCTCGTCCGCAGCGGCTTCGCGAGGTAGTGCAGGAGTGAACGTCGAAAACCGGGAAGCGATCGGGCGGGTGGAACGCGCCATCGACGAGATCCGGCGGGGCCGGATGGTGATCCTCGTCGACGACGAGGACCGCGAGAACGAGGGCGACCTGACCATGGCGGCGGAGATGGTGACCCCGGAGGCCATCACCTTCATGGCCACCCGGGCCTGCGGCCTGATCTGCGTGACCCTGACCCCGGAACGGGTCGACGAGCTCGGCCTGCCGATGATGGTCGACACCAACCGCTCGCCCCTGGGCACGGCCTTCACCGTCTCCGTCGAGGCCGCCGAGGGCGTCAGCACCGGGATCAGCGCCGCTGACCGGGCCCACACCATCAAGGTCGCCGCGGACCCGGATCGCGGACAAGCCGATCTGGTCAGCCCGGGGCACGTCTTCCCCTTGCGCGCCATGCCCGGCGGCGTGCTCCAGCGCACGGGACAGACCGAGGGTTCGGTGGACCTGGCCCGGCTCGCCGGGTTGACGCCGGCGGGAGCGATCTGCGAGATCATGCGATCCGACGGCACCATGGCCCGGATGCCCGATCTGCAGGCCTTCGCCGCGGAGCACGATCTGGTCGTGGTCAGCATCGCCGACCTCATCGAGTACCGCCTTCAGCGCGACCGCCTGGTCGAGCGCGCGGGGAGCTTCCCCCTCGAGCTTCGCTCCAGCGACGGAACCCCGGCCACGTTCACGGCCCACGTCTACCACGCGGCGCCCGGGATCATCCGCCACGAGTACGTCGCGCTGGTGCTCGGCGACATGGACGGCGACGAGTGGGTCGCCTGCCGGGCGCACGTGGCCTGCCTGGCGGACGATGTCTTCGGCGCACACACGCGCAAGCGAAGCCCGGGAGTGCGGCAGGTGATCGACGCCCTGATCCGCCGCGGGCGAGGCGTCCTCCTGTACCTGCCGTCCCGCGACACCATCCGCAACGACATCGCGACATGCCTGGGCGAGAGCCCTGCCAGCGACCCCGCCCCGGCCGACGGTGAGATCCGAGAGTATGGCATCGGCGCCCAGATCCTGCTCGATCTGGGCATCCGGCGCCTGCAGGTGATTTCGAACAACCCCCACAGGCTCGTCGGTCTCGAGGCCTGGGGCTTCGAGCAGACCGAGCAGATTTCCATCGAGGAGGTGTGACCATGACCGAGCGCTCCGGCGGACCGAAGGTGGTGGAGGGCAAGCTCGAGGCCAGGGGCCTCAAGTTCGCCATCGCCGCGTCCCGGTTCAACCACTTCATCGTCGATCGGATGGTCGAGGGCTGTCTCGACACCCTCGAGCGCCACGGCTGCGACACGTCCACGTGCCTGCTGGTGCGGGTGCCCGGCTCGTTCGAGCTGCCCCTCGTGGTCAAGCGCCTGGCGGCCAAGGGAGGCTTCGACGGGGTGATCGCCCTCGGCGCGGTGATCCGCGGGGGCACCCCGCACTTCGACTTCATCGCCGCGGAGGTGACCAAGGGACTGGCCCAGGTCTCCCTCGAGAGCGACATGCCGGTGGCGTACGGGGTCCTCACCACGGACACCCTCGAGCAGGCCATCGAGCGGGCGGGGACCAAGGCCGGCAACAAGGGGGCGGAAGCCGCGCTCTCGGCGATAGAGATGGCGAGCCTGAAGGGCCGACTCTGAACCATGACCACGCGCCGCCGGGCACGGGAGGTCGTGCTGCAGATGCTCTTCCAGCTCGACTTCTCCGAAGCCAAGCCCGCCGAGGTCGTGGACCTCTACCGCGGAAGCTTCGGCGAGGGCCCACTGCCCGACGGATTCGCGGTCGGCCTGTTCCTGGCGGTCGCCGCGGCCCGCGACGACATCGACGCCCGGATCGCGGCGATCAGCGACAACTGGCGGCTCGAGCGCATGAGCGGCGTGGACCGCAACATCCTGCGCCTGGCCGTCCACGAGATCCTCTTCTCGGTCGATGTGCCCCCGCGGGTGGCGATCAACGAGGCCGTCGAGCTGGCCAAGCGTTTCGGCACCGTCGAGTCCTCGGCGTTCGTCAATGGCATCCTCGACCGGATCGCCCACGACGAGAAGCGGCTGTGAGAAGGAGCCGATGGGTACCGTCAGCCTGATCGCACCGGACCTGCGGCGCCTGGAAGGCCGGAAGGAACGGGCCGTGGGCCTGTTCCGCTTCTCCGGGCTGGAGCCGTTCGAGGGCTTCTCCGGCATGATCGACTGGCGCCTGCTCGGGCGGCTGTCCCGACTCGCGATCGAGGGCTTTCTCACGGGCGATGAGGACGAGCGCCTGCTGTTCCCCCTGGGCGGCAGGCTGCCCCAGGATCTGCTCGTGGTGATCGGCCTCGGCCCCCGCGCGGGGTTCGGCAGGGCGCAATTCCGGTCGGCCCTGGATCGGCTGTTCGACGCCCTGGACGGGCTGCGGGCGGCGGGCGTGGCCCTGGCCCTGCCCGGCCGGATCGAGGAGGCCTGCGACGCCCCGGCCGCCATCGCCTGGTTCCTCGATGCCCATGACGCCCGGGTGAACGATCGCGATGTGGCTGTCGTCGACCGGCCCTCGACCCACAAGGTGATGCTGCCGGCCATCGAGCGCTGGCAGCTCAAGCGCTTGGTGCCCGTCGGGGCCTGATCGGCCCGCACCCCGGAGGATCCCATGAGCCGCCGAGCCTGGAACCCGCCCGACCTGTCCGGCAGGATCGCCCTCGTCACGGGCGCCAGCAGCGGCCTGGGCCTCGAGGCCGCCCGCGGGCTGGCCCTGGTCGGGGCGCGGGTGCTCCTGGCCTGCCGCTCCCCGGAACGCGGCGAACGGGCCGCGGCGGACATCCTCGCCGCCGATTCCGGCGCCACCCTCGAGCTCGTCGAGCTGGACCTGGCGAGCCTGGCCTCGGTGCGCGCCGCCGCGGTCCGCGTCCTGGAGCGGGAACGGCGCCTCGATCTGCTGGTGAACAACGCCGGGCTGATGGCCCTGCCCCGCCTCGAGACCGCGGACGGCTTCGAGATGCAGCTCGGGGTCAACCACCTGGGGCACTTCGCCCTCACGGGCCTGCTGCTGCCCGCGCTGCTGTCGGCTCCCGCGGCACGGATCGTCACCGTCAGCAGCCTGATGCACCGGCGGGGAGCGATCCGGCTCGACGACCCGCACTCGCGACGGGGCTACGGCCGCTGGTCGGCCTACTCCGCGAGCAAGCTGGCCAACCTGCTCTTCACCTTCGAGCTGCAGCGCCGCCTGGCGGCCTCGGGCGAGCGCGCCATGGCCGTGGCCTGCCACCCGGGCTACGCCGACACGCCCCTGCAGACCGCCGGCGCGAAGCGGGAGGGCGCGCGGTTCAAGGCCGGGTTCATGGGAATCGCCGCGCGGCTCTTCGGACAGAACGCGGCCGCGGGCAGCCTGCCGACCCTCTTCGCCGCGGCGTCTCCCGATGTGAAGGGCGGCGACTTCATCGGACCCTCCGGCCTCTTCCAATTGCGGGGATCCCCGCGCAAGGTCGCGCCGCACGAAAAGGCCCTCGACGCCGACGCCGCCCGTGCCCTTTGGGCCTTCTCGGAGGAATCGACCGGCGTGGAGTACGACCTGCCGTGACAAACCGTCGTGATTGCGCTGCGGCCTGGTGCCTGCTAGATCTCGGTCCATGTCCACTCTATCCGAACGCGCAGTGCTCCCCCTGATTGCGATCCTCGTGACGACTGTCGCCGCCTCGTGTTCCGACAAGGGACAGCCCGTCAAAGAGGAGGCGCCGCCCGCGACCACGGTCCCGGCCGAGGCCGCCCCGCCTGCGCCCGTGACCCGCTCGCTGCTGCTGCTCGGCATCGACGGCGCCGACTGGCGCGTGCTGGACCCGCTGCTGGCCGCGGGCCGCCTGCCCAACTTCGCGAAGCTGATCGAGCACGGGATCCGCGCGCCGCTCAAGACGTTCGAGCCCACCCTCTCGCCGCTGATCTGGACCACCCTCGCCACGGGCTTCGCCCCCCGCAAGCACGGGATCAACGGCTTCACCGCGAAGGATCCGCAATCCGGCGAGGAGCTGCTGGTGACGAGCAACCTGCGCCGCGTCCCGGCCCTGTGGAACATCCTGTCGAGGGCCGGGCACCGGGTCGGCATCACGGGCTGGTGGGCGACCTACCCGGCGGAGGAGGTCGAGGGATTCGTGATCTCGGACCAGGCCTTCGACCTGCGCCGGGCCAACTACGCCGAGGCCCTCGACGTGCCGGGCCTGGGCGGGAGCGGCGCGGCCGACCCCAAGGCCACCTGGCCGCCGAAGCTCGCCGAGCAGCTCCGCGCGGATCTCTCGATGACCGCGAAGCCGGATCCGGAGCTCCTCGCGCGTTTCATGGACATCCCCGCGAAGCGCCTCGTCGCGCTTGCCGCCCGGGAGACAGTGGATAAGGAGGACATCTTCTCGATCTTCCAGTTCGCCCTGGCCATCGACCGGTCGCTGGTGGCGGCGTGGCGGTCCGCCGTCGGGAACGAGCCCCCGGCGTTCAACGCCCTCTACCTGAACGGTCTGGACGCCGCCGAGCACCACTTCTGGAAGTTCCGGGAGCCCGATCGCTTCGCCGATGTCGCTCCGGACGATGTCCGGCGCTACGGCAGGGTCATCGACGAGTACTACGTCTACATGGACGAAGTGCTCGGCGTGCTGCTCGAGCGCTACCCCCTCGATCGCTCGCTGGTGCTGGTCGTTTCCGACCACGGCCACGAGGCGAACCCGAAGTACGATCCCCGAAGCGCCAATCACTTCGACCGCATCTGCTCGGGCACCCACGACCACGCGCCGGACGGGGTGTTCCTGCTGTCCGGCCGCGACGTCCGGGCCGGGGCCATCCTCCCCGCGCAGCCGAACATCTTCGACATCGCGCCCACGGTGATGGCGCTGATGGGCGTGCCCGTGGGCCGGGACATGCCGGGCCGGGTCCTCACAGAGGCCGTGGACCCCGCGTTCCTGGCCGCCCACCCCCTGCGCGAGATCCCCTCCCACGTCGGAAGCTGGACGCATGGCACCGCACCCGTCCGCTCGCCGATGAGCGACGCCCTGCGCGAGAAGCTGAAGGGCCTGGGCTACATCGAGTGAATCCGCTAGAATGCCCCCGATGAACGCTCCAGCCTTACAGAAGTTCGCCGCCCTCGTGCTGCTGCTGGCCCTCGCCGGCGCCATCGGCCTGGCCGTGGTCCAGTACTCGCGCCTGGGGGAGGTCCGCCGGCGAATCGACCGGCTCGACGGGCGCGTGAACGAGGTGCTCGCCCGCGAGAGCACCGGGGCGGGGGACGAAGACGATATCGCCGGCCGCCTCGATGACTTGAGGCGCGCGAACGAGGCGCTGGGCAAGCGCCTGGATACCCTGTTGCTGCGCACCACGGCCAACACCAAGCGGCTGGACTCCATCGAGGCGGGCGACCTCGAGGATCTGGGCCTCGAGGATTATGTCGAGCAGAAGGTCGGCGAGACCCTCGGCCAGGGCACCACGCTGAACACCCGGCGCCCCGATCTCGACCGTGTGGCAGAGTACCTGGGCCTGTCCGACCGCCAGCGGGCGCGCGTGGCGGACATCATCGACCGCTCCAAGGACGACGTGTGGAAGCTGATGCAGGAGACCGGGGCCGACGGCCGCAGCCTGTCGGAGGGCGTCAAGGAGGCCCTGACCGCGCCCGTGGCCCCCGAGAAGAAGAACGAGGCGATGGCCGACCAGCTCTTCAACCACGGCCCGGCGGGCAGCGAGGACAGCTACTTCACCCACATGATGGACATCCGCGCCGAGGCCCTGGACACCTTCCAGGGGACCCTGACCGCAGAGCAGCAGGCCAAGTGGAAGGGCATGGGCTTCGACCTGTTCGCGATCCAGACCGGGTACACGCCGTTCAGGAAGGCCGTCCAGGAAGCGGTGGCGGGTACCCGGTGACCGCGGGCGTCGCACCCCGCCCGATCGGCCTCGGCGTGGCCCTGGTCAGCCTGGGCCTGCTCACGACCGAGCTCTCCCTCACACGGCTGTTCTCGGTCACGATCTGGTACCACTTCGCGTTCCTCGCGATCTCCGTGGCCCTGTTCGGCACGGGCGCCGCGGCCCTGCTGGTGCACCTGGTCCAGCACCGCCTGCCCGCCGAGCGGGCCTCTGTCCACCTCTCCCGCGGCTGCCTGGCCCTGGGCGTGACCACCGCCGCCTCGGCCTTCGTGTTGCTGCGCTTCACGCCGGACATGGCCACCAGCGCCGAGCCGAGGCTCGCCTCCGGGGCGACCCTCGATCTGGCGATCACCTTCGTCGCGGCGGCGGCGCCGTTCTTCGCCGGCGGCTTCGTGATCAGCCTGGCGATGACGCGCTGGTCGCGGGTGATCCACTCCCTGTACTCCTGGGATCTGGCCGGCGCCGGGCTGGGGTGCCTCACCGTGATCCCGGCCCTGTTCCTGCTGGGAGCGCCGCTCACCCTCGTGGCCGCCGGAGCCCTGGCCGCGGCCGCGGGGATCCTGTTCGCGGTCTCCGCCCCGCCCGGATCGCGGCCGGCCCCCGGACGCGTGGCGATCCTCGCGGCCACCGCCCTCGCCCTCGCCGCGCTCGCGGCCACCGGCCCGCTCCACGGGATGTTCGAGGTGCGAAAGGCCAAGGGCATCGCCCTCGACAGGCTGGAGATCGAGTACAACGGCTGGAACTCGTTCTCGATGGTGACCGTGATCGGCGGCGCGCGGTTCCGCGGCTGGGGCATGAGCCCGGCCTTCGCCGGCGCGCTGCCCGAGCAGAAGACCCTGGTCATCGACATGAACGCCATGACGCCGCTCGTCCGCTGGGACGGCGATCCGCGCTCGGCCCGCCACGCGCTGTGGGACCTGTCGGCGTTCGTGCACCACGTCCGGCCCGGCTCACCCCCCGGCCGGGTCTGTGTCATCGGCGCGGGCGGCGGCCGGGACGTGCTGGCCGCGCTGGCCGCGGGCGCCCGGCACGTGACCGGCGTCGAGATCAACCCGCTGATCGTCGACGGCGTGATGCGGGATCGCTACCGGGAGTGGACCGGGGATCTCTACGATCGGGACGACGTCCGCGTGGTCGTGGACGACGGCCGGGGGTTCGTCCGCCGCTCGAAGGACCGCTTCGACGTGATCCACCTCAGCATGGTCGACACCTCGGCCGCCACCGCGGCCGGCGCCTACTCCCTGACCGAGAACAGCCTCCACACCGAGGAGGCCTTCGCCGACTACCTGGAGCAGCTGACGCAAGGCGGCCTGCTCTCGGTCTCGTCGCCCGCCCTGCCCGGCCTCGCCGGCGGCGCGGCGCTCGGCGCCCTGGCCTGGCGCGCCGTGCGCGACGCGGGGGGCGACCCCTCCCGACAGGTGGCCGCGCTGGAGACGGCGTGGATCGGCCGGCCCGGCTGCCGGCTGCACAACGTCATCATCAAGAGGACGCCCTTCACCGCCGGCGAGATCGCCTCCATCCGGGGCGCCGCGGCCCGCCTGCGCTTCACCGTCTCGTACGTCCCCGGCGCGGACACCCCGGGTCCGGGCGCGGGCGCCGAGGCCTGGATCCCGCGGGTCCTCGCCTCGAGAACGGACGCCGAGCTCGCGGCGCTGCTCGATGGGCTGCCCCTCGACATCACGCCGGCCACGGACGACCGCCCCTTCTTCTTCTACCAGAACCGCTTCTCCGATCTCGCCGCCCTGGTGGGGATGGCCCGACCCGGCTACCTCTTCGGCGGCGGGCTCTTCATCCTGGCCAAGGTCGCGCTCGTGGCCACGGGCATGGTCCTCCTGTTCCTGCTGCTCCCGGTGCTGCTCTCGCGGCGCGTCCTGGCCGCGGGCTCCGGACCGGCCGCGGCGGACCTGGCCTACGTCGCCTGCCTGGGCCTGGGCTTCATGTGCGTCGAGATCGCGCTGATCCAGAAGTTCACCCTGTTCCTCGGGCGGCCGACCTGGACCCTGGCCGTCGTGCTCTTCGTGCTCCTCGTCGGCGGCGCCGCGGGCAGCCGGCTGCTGGGCCGGCTGGGTCCGGCCCGCCGGCGGCGCAACCTGGCGCTGGGCATCGGCGCCCTGGTCGCGCTGCTCGCGCTCTGCTGGCTCGCCGGCCTCGGCGACGCGCTGCTTCGGGCCGCGGCGGGGTTCCCGGCCCCGGCCCGCATCGCCCTGTCGACGGCGCTGCTCGCCCCGACCGGGATCCTGCTGGGCATGCCCTACCCCACGGGCCTGGCCGCGGTGGCGGCCCGGGCCGGCGGGCGCATCCCCTGGCTGTGGAGCGTGAACAGCGCCACGTCGGTGCTGGGCTCGGTGACCGCGGTGCTGGTCTCGATGCACGCGGGCATCACGGCCACGATCGGGGTCGGGGTCGCGCTCTACGTGTCGGCCCTTCTGCTGTCGCGGATCGTGGCAAGGGAGGCGCGGTCGTGAGGCGCGCGGGCATCGCCTGTGCCTTCACCGTCCTGGCGCTGCTCGTGGCCGCGGGCCTGGCGTGGCAGTTCCTCTCCGCCTCCGCCGGCGAGGGGACCGGGGACCCGGCCCGGCCGTCGGTCGTCTTCGTCGTCGTCGACATGTGGCGCGCGGACCGGCTCTCGGCCTGCGGCCACGTGAGGCCCACGTCCCCGGTGCTGGAGCGGCTCTTCGCGGAGCCCGGCACCGCCGCCACCTGCGGCGCGATCTCGCCCGGCACGTGGACCCTGCCGAGCCACGCCTCGTTCTTCACCGGCGAGGAGGTGCCCGTGCACGGGGCCGACGGCGTCCTCGACCCCGAGGGCGCCGAGACCGTGTCCCTGTGGGGCGATCACGTGCGCCCGCTGCCCGGCGACCTGCCCACCCTGGCCGAGCGCATGAAGGAACGCGGCTACCGCACGGCGCTGGTCTCGGGCAACCCGGTGGTCTCGGCGTGGTCGGGCACGGGGCTGGCGAGGGGTTTCGACGCCGTCCGCGAGTCGCGGCAGTTCGGCGACACCTACGGCGAGCGGCTCGTCTCGGCCCTGGGCGAGGCCCTCGACGAGTCCGAGCGCGCGGCCCCGGACCGCCCCCTGTTCCTGTTCGTCAACGTCTGCGACGCGCACCACCCCTGGGAGGCGGTCCCCGCCGGGATCGGATGGGTGCCGCCGCGCATCGCCCTCGACAACCGGCCGCGCGACCCGAAGAACCCCTACCCCCGCTTCTTCCGCGATCAGCTCTCCCCGGACGAGCGCCGGCTCTTCCTCGAGCTGATCGGCGACGCGTACGACTGGGCCGCCTGGCGCGCGGACCGGACCCTGGGCCGCGTGCTCGAGGTGCTGGAGGCGCGCGGGGCGCTCGGGGCGGACCACCGGCTGGTGATCGTCAGCGACCACGGCGAGTACTTGGGCGAGCACGACCTGCTGTCCCACGGCATCTTCGTCTACCAGGAGGACACCCGCGTGCCGCTCGTCTTCCGCGAGCGCCGGGGCGGGAAGGCCGTGGCGCCGCCGAAGCTCGCCGCCCCGATCTCCGCGCTCGTGGCCCACGACCTGGTGCTGGACGGCGCCCTGCCCGCCCGGCCCCGGCCGGTTCGCGCCGCGGGCTACCCGGACGGGATGCTCAGCCGGCTGTTCGGCGAGCGGCTGATGGCGACCACCGCGGCCTGGTGGGACGGCGAGCGCAAGCTCTTCTGGAAGAACGGCGAATACCGCGTCTTCCACCTGAAGGCCGATCCGAAAGAGCAGAATCCCCTGCCCCTGGCCGCGGACGACCCGCTGCGCGCCCGGTTCTCGGCCTTCGTCGAGCAGGTGCAGGCCACGGGCCGCCGCAAGATCGCCCCCACGCCCGAGATGATCGAGGCCCTGCGGAAGCTGGGGTACGTGGAGTGAAGGGCGATGCGCTGCGCGCAAGTACCCCTTAGGGGCACAAGCCCGGAGGGCTGGCGCCGCCGGTTCTCTCCCGCGGGTGTGAAACCCGCGGCCACGATGTTGCCGATGGCGCCCGATTGCCTTCCCCCATCGTGGCCGCGCCGCTTCGCCGCGCGGCGGATGAGCGCCGCCGGGGGAAGGTCGGGCCTGCCCGCCGCGTGCGAAGCTCCTCTACACTTCGGGGAGGGTACTGACCCGGACCTCGAAGGTCCTCTACACTTCGTGGAGAGTACCGATCGGGAACCTCGAAGGTCCTCTACACTTCGGGGAGGGTACTGTTCGGGAACCTCGAAGGTCCTCTACACTTTGTGGAGAGTACCGATCGGGAACCTCGAAGGTCCTCTACACTTTGTGGAGGGTACTGATCCGGACGTCGAAGGTCCTCTACACTTTGTGGAGGGTACTGTTCGGGAACCTCGAAGGTCCTCTACACTTTGTGGAGGGTACTGTTCGGGAACCTCGAAGGTCCTC
>CAYZAI010000068.1:2707-16037 GCA_964476305.1 uncultured Myxococcales bacterium | reverse complement strand
AGGTCCGAGATCTTTATCTCGCCGTCAAGGGTCAGGGCCACAGCCTGCTCCAGCAGGTTCTCGAGCTCACGGACTTTGCCCGGGAAGGGGCGGCTGACCAGGTGCTCCAGGGCGGCGGGGTTGATCCGCACCGACCGGCTCATTTTCTTGGAGTACTTCTTGAGGAAGTGCTCGACGAGGGACGGAATGTCCTCCGGGCGATCGCTCAGCGGCGGCAGTCGGAAGCGGGCGACGTTGAGCCGGTAGTAGAGGTCCTCTCGGAACAGCTTGTCGCGAATCCGCTGCTGCAGATCCTGGTTGGTGGCGGCGATCACGCGCACGTCGACGGAAATCGGCCTGTTGTCGCCGACCCGGCGGATCTCCCGCTCCTGGATCGCCCGCAGCAGCTTGGCCTGGAGCGAGGGGGAGGTCTCGGCGATCTCGTCGAAGAAGAACGTGCCGCCGGCAGCCTCCTCGAACAGGCCCTTGCGGGTGCTGACCGCGCCGGTGAAGGCCCCGCGAGTGTGGCCGAAAAGCTCGCTTTCCAGCAGGGTCTCGCTGATCGCCGCACAATTGACCGGCACGAACGGCCGCTGGGAGCGCTTCGAGTTGGCGTGGATCGCCTTGGCGATCAGCTCCTTGCCCGTGCCGCTGTCCCCGGTGATCAGCACCGTCGTGTCGGTGGGGGCGACCTTGATGATCCGCGTCAGCACCTCGCGGATGGACCGGGAGCGACCCACGATGTTCTCGAACTTGTAACGCTCCTTGAACTCCTGTGTCAGCAGCGAGACCTCTCCGGACAGCCAGCGCCGCTCGAGGGCCTTGTCGACCTTGAGGAGCAACTCGGGCTCCTGGAACGGTTTCTGGATGTAGTCGAGGGCCCCGAGCCGCATCGCCTCCACCGCGTTCTCGATTGTGCCGTAGGCCGTCATCACGATCACGTCGGTCAGCGGCGAGTTCTCCCTGGTGTGCCTGAGCACGGCGATGCCGTCCACCTTGCCCATCCGAAGGTCGGTGATCACCAGATCGTAGGCCTCGTCGTCGATGGCCTCGCATGCATCACTGCCGTCCTTGGCCTCGGACACGTCGTGGCCGGCCCCCCGCAGCATGATCGCCAGGGTGATGCGCATGTTCTTCTGATCGTCAGCCACCAGGATGCGCGCCACGGACATGCCCTCCGTCGGTGCCGGGCCGTTATCGACTCGCTGAAGATGACATGGACCTTCTACCAGACAACCGACGGGCACATCAAGACGCTACTCCCGGATGACTGCGGTTGCCGATTCCCCCCGGCCGCGCGGGGCCCCGGATGGGCTGCCGGATGGGCAGCTTGACCCTCGATCGCGCTTTTGATAGTAGTGGGCGGCTTTTTCGCCGGGGGAGACCGGCGCACGGCCCCGTTTCCAGACACCCGATCCACGAAGAACCGCGGGCGAAAGGAAGCGAGGGAAGGAGCAGGAGCCCATGAACAGCATCCCCATCTCGACCCTGGCCTGGGCCCAGCCGGCCGGCGCCGGTTCCGAGTCCGCTCCCGCCCCGGCGGCGGGAGGCACGGAAGGCGCCTCGGAATCCCAGGGCGCTCCGCCCCCGATGGGCGGCTGCGGCGCCATGGGCGGGTACCAGGGCATCATCATGATGCTGGCCATGTTCGCCATCTTCTACTTTCTGCTGATTCGCCCGCAACAGAAGAAGGCCAAGGAACACCAGAAGATGCTCGAGGCCATCAAGAAGGGTGATGAGATCGTCACCACGGGCGGGCTGATCGGCAAGGTCACGGCCGTCACCGGCAAGACGGTGACGCTGGAGGTCTCGGAGAAGGTGCGGGTTCGGGTGGCCCGTGCCCAGGTGGCCGGCCCCTTCACGGCCGAGACGGGAGAGAAGAAGTAGTGGAACGCAAGTGGTTGTGGAAGGTCGTGCTGACCTTGATCCTGGTCGCGGCCGCGGCAGTGGCGTCATTGACGACGGCGATCGACAGGCCAGCCGGGGCCGACGCGGACCCCCTGCCGGCCAAGCTGCGCGAGGTCTTCCCGGGCATCAACCTCGGCCTCGATCTCCAAGGGGGCCTGCGGCTGGTTTACGAGGTCCAGGTCGAGGCGGCGGTCGAGGACAAGCGCGAGCAGGTGGCGACGGGCATCGTCGAGAACCTGGCCGAAAAGCACGAGATCAAGGGCGTCGAAATCATCCGCTCTCGCGAGTCGGCGGCCAAGTTCGACCTCGTGTTCCCGAGCGAGGCCGAGCGCATGTCCGAAGAGGTCCAGGAGGTGCTCAAGGACTACCGGAGGGTCGCCATGGTCGACATGGAGGAACTCTCCACGATCCACCTCGGTCTGCGCGACGATATCGTCAATGACACCGAGCAGCTGGCGGTCAAGCAGGCCATCGAGACCATCGGCAACCGTATCGACGAGTTGGGCCTGGTCAACACCTCGGTGGTGCCCCGGGGCATCGACATCATCGTCGAGATCCCGGGCGTCGACGACCTGCAGGTGGCACGCATCAAGCGCATCATCGGGCAGACCGCCCGACTCGAGTTCAAGATCGTCGATGAGGTGGGCAGCAAGGACTTCGTCGCGGGCCTCGCCGACAAGCTCCAGGAGGGCGGCCCGATCGAGATCAAGCGCGAGCGGGTCTCCGCCGGCGAGGACGGAGTTGTGGAATCCTGGTATCTCCAGGCCAAGGATCAGCCCAAGGGAAAGAGCGGCCGCCAGACCCTCAAGGAGTTCCTGGCCGACGTCGAGGTGCCGGGCGACCGCGCCATCGGCTTCCAGGAGGACCGAGTCCTCGACGACGCCGGCAACCCCACGGCGGACGTGACCTGGCGCACGTTCTACCTGCACCGCACGGCCGGGATTACCGGCGATCGCGTCGAGAATGCGATGGTGCTGAACGACGACAACACCGGTCAACCCTACGTTTCGCTGAGCTTCAGCCTCGAGGGCGCCAAGGTGTTCGGGGATCTGACCGGAGCAAACGTCAAGCGGCGGATGGCGATCCAGCTCGACGACAAGGTCAACTCCGCGCCGACGATCCAGGAGAAGATCCCGGGCGGCCAGGCGCGGATCACCCTCGGCGGCTACAAGGGCTACCAGGAACTCTTCAGCGAGGCCCAGGATCTGGTGGTGGTGCTGCGCGCCGGCGCCCTGCCCGCGCCGGTCAAGCCCGTGACCGAGACCACCATCGGTCCCCAGCTGGGGCAGGACGCCATCGACATGGGGTTCTGGGCCCTGATCGTCGCCGGGGCCATCGTGTTGGTCTTCATGCTCTTCTACTACCGGGGCGCGGGCGTGGCCGCGGACATGGCCCTTCTATGCAACGGGGTGTTCCTGGTGGGCATCCTCGGCGGAGCCGGCGCCACGCTTACGCTGCCAGGCATCGCCGGGATCATCCTCACCATCGGCATGGCCGTGGACGCCAACGTCATCATCTACGAGCGCATCCGCGAAGAGCTTCGGGGCGGCAAGTCCCCGAGGGCCGCGGTGGACTCGGGGTACAAGCGCGCGTTCTGGACGGTCTTCGACGCCCAGGTCACCACCTTCATCGCGGGCGTGGTGATGCTCCAATACGGCACCGGCGCGATCAAGGGCTTCGCCGTGACACTGCTGATCGGCATCGTGACCAGCATGTTCTCGGCGATTTTCGTCAGTCGCCTGGTCTTCGACTTCATGACCCGCCGCCGGGCCGAGACGATGAGCATCTAGACCATGATACAGATCATCAAGAGCAACACGAACTTCGACTTCATGGGCCAGCGCAGGACCTTCGTCGTCGCCTCGACGGTGCTCGTCGTCGCTAGCCTGGTCGCGATGTTCACCATCGGACCGAAGTTCGGCATCGACTTCATGGGTGGAACCGAGATCCAGATCAATTTCGCGAAACCCGTCGATCCGGGCCAGATCCGCCAATCCATGGACCAGCTGGGATTCCAGGGGGCCGAGGTCGTTTCGTTCGGCGCCCACGAGTCAGAGTACCTGATCCGGCTCCAGGCGGTCTCACCGGTCAGCGACGAGCAGGGCCAGGCTGCCCGGACGGCCATCGCCAAGGCCCTCGGCGACAACGAGATCGGCCGCTTCGAGCTGTCCCAGGGCGGCGACAAACTGACGATGCGCCTGGCGAAGCAGATCGATATCCGCGATCTCGAGGGCGTCGTCGCGAGCGCCGGGCTCGTGCTCGGATCCGCCGAGCAGCAGATCCAGGCTCCATCCGGTTCCGCGGACAAGCCGGTGGTCGAAGAGAGTTCGAAGCGCTGCGAGAGCGTGACCTGCACCTGGCCGTTCCAGAATACGCAGGTCTACGAGGTCAACCTGAAGGGCGTGTCCGATCGGGTGATGGACAGCCTGCACGAAGAGCCCTGGGGCGCCGGCGCCAGCAAGATGCGTTCGGAGTGGGTCGGCCCGAAGGTCGGCCAGCAGCTGCGGGTGGCTGGCATCTCGTCAATCGCCTACGCGCTGCTGTTCATCATGCTCTATATCGCCGTGCGCTTCGACCTCAGGTTCGCCCCGGGTGCGGTGGTGGCGCTGATCCACGACGTGATCATCACCATGGGCATCTTCACGCTGGCGCGGGTGGAAGTGACCCTGGCCACCGTCGCGGCGCTGCTGACCATCGTCGGATATTCGCTCAACGACACGATCGTCGTTTTCGATCGCATCCGCGAGAATCTCGGCCGGGTACGGGAGCGGTCCCTCGTCTCGGTGGTCAACCAGAGCGTCAACGAGACCTTGAGCCGCACCCTGCTGACTTCGCTGACCACGCTGCTGGTGGTCGTCGTGCTGCTGATCGTCGGTTGGAAAACAACCATCCGCGATTTCTCCTTCGCCCTGTTGGTGGGCGTCCTGGTCGGCACCTATTCCTCGATTTTCATTGCCTCACCGATCGTGGTCTGGATCGACAAGCGAATGGGTAAGAAGAAGGCGTAGTGCTGGGCCGGCCGACATGGACGGTCGCCATCCCCGATCCCGCCACGGTCGATCGCCTCGCCGCCGAGCTCGAGCTTCACCGGATCGTGTCGCGTTGCCTCGTCAATCGCGGATTCCATCGCACGGATGAGGCGCGGTCCTTCCTTTCTCCGCGCCTCGCCGATCTCTCTCCGCCCGATGGGCTCGCCGATCTGCAGCGCGCCTCGATGCGGATCGCCGACGCCGTGACCGGCGGCGAGCGCATCGGGGTCTTCGGGGACTACGACGTGGACGGGGTCGCCAGCGCGGCGCTGGTCACCGTATTCCTCGAGGAGGTCGGCGGGATCGTCCACGGAGAGATCGCCAACCGCTTCGACACGGGCTACGGCCTCGGCATCGAACCCGTGGAGCGCTTCGCCGCCCTCGGCTGTACCGCGCTGGTCGTGCTCGATTGCGGCACTACCGACCACGAGTCGCTGAGCCGGGCCGCCGAGTTGGGGATGGACGCCGTCGTGGTCGACCACCACCGTATCGAGGGCGGGTTCCCACCCGCTGCCGCGTTCGTGAATCCCCACCGGCCGGACTGCGGCTTTCAGGACAAGACGCTCGCCGCGGTGGGACTCGCCTTCTATTTCGTTGCCGCGGTGCGTCGCCGCCTGGAGGAGCGCGGCTTTCTGGGGTCGAGCTCGGTGGGTCTGCGCCGCCTGCTTGATCTCGTGGCGCTAGGCACCATCGCCGATGTCGTGCCACTCAGGGGCAACAACAGGATCCTCGCTTCCCACGGTTTGAGAGCGCTGGCCGAGACCGGGCGACCAGGCCTGCGGGCGCTGATGCGCCTCGGCCGGGTACGCCCGCACCGTGTGCGTGCCGACCACGTGGCCTACCAGCTTGCCCCACGGCTGAACGCGGCCGGCCGCCTGGCGAACGCCCGCCTGGCTTACGACCTGTTGGTCGCCGGGCAGGAACGGGAGGCTGCCGAAACGGCCCAGGAGCTGGACCGGTTGACCCGCGAGCGCCGCATCATCGAGGATCGCGTTGCCGCGGAGGCACGGGACGCCATCGAGCACCGGAACCTGGGTGCAGATCCCGCGATCGTGGTGTCCGGCGACGGCTGGCACCGCGGGGTCCTGGGCATCGTGGCTGCAAGGCTCGCGGAGACGTGCGGCAAGCCGGTATTCGTCGTGGGTTTCGATGGTGATCGCGGCATCGGCTCGGCACGGGCCCAGGGCCAGCTCGACCTGCACGCCGCGCTATCCGCGGTGACCGGGCTCCTGGTCCGCTATGGGGGACACCGGGAGGCCGCGGGCTTCACCGTGGAGCGGGCGCGTTTCCCGGCCTTCGCCGAGGCGCTTCGCGAGCACGCCAGGCGACATGCGTCCACATTCGCGAGAAAACCGACCGCCTGCGACGCGGTACTGGGCGCCCGTGATCTGACCCCGGATCTGCTCGAGGGGATCGCCAGGCTCGGGCCCTTCGGCCATGAGAACCCCGAGCCGGTCTTCGAGGTGAGGGATCTTCCGGTGATCGGGAGCCGCGTGGTCGGGGGCGACCACCTCAAGCTCGAGCTCAAGACCCCATCCGGGTCCATCGGGGCCTTCGCTCCGCGCATGGCCGGCCTCGCCGGCAGGTTGACCCCGGTGATCCGCGTCGCTGCCTCCCTGTCCACCGACGACTGGGGCGGGCACGACGAAATCGAGCTGCGCCTGACCGAGCCCCCCGTCGCCGGGGAGTGAGGCGGGGTACGGCCCCTTCCGATCCTTCAGAACCTGCCGGTGTCGTCCGCTTCCCGCCCGCCCGCCGGGAGGTTCCCCTCCACCAGCCTGGCCCGCTTCTGGATCTCGCTGATGACCCGGGAGAGATCCTCGACCCTTCGTCGGTTGGCGTCCGTTCCCCGCAGCACGTCCTCGGAGAGGTCCACGACCTTGCTCATGGTCGCCGCGTTGTCCCGCACGCGCTCGGCCAGCCGGCGAAAATCGCCGCTGATCTCCGAAACGCCCTGCGTCACCTCGCGGGAGGAAGTCGCGTGCTCGCGGGCCGAGAGCAGCACCTGGTCCGCGGTCTCCGCGATAGCGGTGAACAGCTCGAGCAGGTGACCGTTGCGCAGGGCCTGGCCGGCCAACATCTCGTCCACCTCGGAAAGGGCCTTGACGATGCGCACGACCGTGGTGGTGATAGCCTCGCCCTGGGTCACCTGCTGCTCCGTACGCGAGGCGATGTCGTTGATCCTGCCTGCCGCGCTGTGGATCTGTGCCGGGATCGTCTGCAGCAGCTCCACCGCGTTGCGGGCCTGACTGACCCCCTGCTCGACGTCCGCCTGCCCCAGCTGGATCGATTCCACCGTCTCGGTGAAACCCTCCTGCAACGCCCCCAGAGCGGATGAAATCTCGGCGATGGCGCCGGCGGTGGAAGTCGCCAGGTCCTTGACCTCTCCCGCCACCACCGCGAACGCGCGACCGTGCTCGCCGGCCTCGGAAGCGATAATCGAGGCGTTGATGGACAGAAGCTTGGTCCGCTCCGCGAGCCCGCGGATCACGCCGATGACGTCATCGATGCCACCAAGGCGGGAGGCAAGTCGGTTGGTCACGGCCAGGATGCGGTCATTGGAGGCACGGGTGGCCCGCGAGCCCATCATCACGGACTCGATCGCCTCGCCGATGCGCTCCGCCTCCTGCTCCAGCCGGGCCATGGTCCGCGCCACCTCGCTGGCATCGCCATGCACAGCTTCGGCGTCGGAGCGCATCGTCCCGAGCGCGCTCCGCGTCTCGTCGATTCCGTCCGCGAGCCCTGCGAGCTCGCGCACGAGCCGGCGCGCTCCCGCGTCCCCATCCCGGGTGGCGGCGCTCGCCTGCTCGATGCTCGCGCTGAGTCCGCCGATGAGCTCAGCGGCGCGGGCGATGGTCTGATCCATACGGGAGATCGCCGCTGCGCTGGACACGACGCGGTCTGCGAGGCCGGCCATCGACCGCGACGCGCCGGCCAGATCCTCGCGCTGCTGTCCGATGGCGTCGAAGGTGCGGGCTGCGGTTCCGGCCTGCAGCGAGGTCCCGCTCTCGACCGCCGCGAGGGAGCCCCCCGCGCCGGCAGTAAGCTCCACGATGCTGCGGGCCAGCAACCGGGACTCCGCGACGAGCGAGCGCAGGTCGGCATTCCGGTCTTCGACGGCTCGGGCGAGTTGCCGCAAGTCTCGCGCCAACGGGCGCCCAAGGGCCCGGACCGCGATCAGGCCGGCGATGAGGGCCACCGCCAGCAGGCCGAAGGCCAGCGCTGTCGCGGAAGCACCCCCCCCGGCCGGCGCCAGCACACCGAAAACCAGGGTCAGCGCGACCCCCAGAGCAAGGACGGCCACGCCGATGCCGAACGAAATCGTGGTACGCGTGATGGGTGACACTTCCGCTGGAACTCCGGACACGCGCCTCCGCCGCCGGCGGAACCGCTTCGACGCGTGGACGAAGCGGACTGTACCAGTGACGCCTGCCCCGGGCAAGCGCCAGCGCCAGCGCCCGCATCGACCCGCGCTGTGTCTTGAGTCCAGCGGCTCGCAGGCCGGCAAACCGGCCGCCAAACAGCTTGACAGGGACTCGGCGGCTCCGTTAAACGCTGTCATCCCGGAAGGCGGGAGGCAGACCGGTTCTTTGACGCGCGGATGGCGGAACTTGGTAGACGCGCTAGGTTGAGGGCCTAGTGAGGGTTTCCTCATGGGGGTTCGAGTCCCCCTCCGCGCAAAGCTTGGCCCGGCGGCCCTGCCGGACCCCTCCGCTCCGGCATACTGGCAGGATACTTGCAAAAACGAGAACGCTGGTGCATCGAGCACCCAATGGGATCGCCGGAGATGCCGGTTGACACGAAACGACAAAGCCGTTTGAATGCACCAACCGTGCCCGCGCGGCAGTGACATGCCCGTGAACGGTATCCGGGACGAAAACGGGAAAGGAACGCGAACTGTGGAAAAGCGACTGTTTGTTGTTCTCTCCATCGCGGCCATGACTTTCTGGGGCGGCACGGCGGCTGCCCAGGACGCCGGCGTCGAAGACGACCCCCCCGCCGAGGAGACGGCGCCGACCGCGGAACCCGCTGCTTCGACCGCCGAGGCCCAGCCCGCGGCTCCGGTAGCACCGGCCGACAACGCGGCAGAAGTCGCACAGGCGGAGGGGGCGGAAGACGGCGAGGAGGGGGACGGCGAGGAGGGGGACGGCGAGAAGGCCAAGCCTTTCCGCCGCACCTTCGCCGGGACGTCGGTCTATTGGAACAACGACTTCACGGCCCGCTCCCTCGACAAGAACTACGACTATACCTGGAACCCAAACTACACGATGGGATTCGGTCTGTCTCCGGTCTGGAACGTCTCGGACGACTTCAAGTTGTCCACGGACATCGGATTCCAGGTCGAACTCACAAACAGCGACTTCTCGAACAAGAAGAACGAGGCTTTTTTCAACGATATCCCGGTCAACGCCGGATACTCCCACACCTTCAAGATCAACGAAGAGGTGAAGTTCCGGACCGGGCTGGATCTGGGTCTCGTACTCCCCACGTCGCGGATGTCGCGCTACACGACGATGTACACGGCACTGAAGGTCGGCACCCAGGCGACCTTCGTGTTCCCCAAGGTGCTGGAAGGCCTGAGCCTGGGCTGGAAGCCGAGCTTCACGAAGTACTTCTTCGAATCCACGACACCGAGAGCCGCCGAAAACCCCCTCGACGAGTCGCCGATTCCGGACACGGAACGCGCCAAGTCCAGCACCTATCAGGCCCTGGCCTACGACGGCTATTCGATCAACCCCACGTGGAAGGTCTCGAACGGCCTCAACCTGCGGCTGGGGCTGGTCTCGACCCTGTCGTTCGCCTTCGGCTACACGCATAACTACATCTACAAGTACGCTCCGACCGAATTCGACACCTCGGACGATGGCGCCTGCACCGATCCCCTGGGGTGCACCGGGCCTCGTGACACGGGGTTCAACGAGCGTGGCATCTTCACCCAGGCCTTCTCCTACAACCTGAGCTATGGCCTGCCCGCGCCGCTCGACATGCTGTCGCTCAGCGTGGGCGCCGTGACCGCCACCAACCAACTCGCGCCGAACGGTCAGTATCGCACGCCGTTCTTCAATCGCGAGACCGTGATCAACTTCGGCATCAACATCGATATCGACACCATCATTACCGCCGCCCAGGGCGGTGACACGGAGACGGAGACGGAAGAGGAGGAGTAGCCTCCCCCCGCTCCCGGTTCCCGCTCCATGCCCCGGGAAGCAACCCCGGTTCCCCTTTCGCCGAGCCCCTCGCTGATTCGCAGGCTCGTCGTGGGCACGGCGAGCGGCCTTGGCTGGATCTTCCTCAACCTGCTGCTGCTCCCGGCTCTGCCGGTGCTCTGGGCCATCTCCCTATTTGATCGGCGGCGGGATCACCACCTGCTCGCCGCCTTTGGAAGCTGGTGCCTGCGGCTGTTCTTCGTGCACTTCCTCGGCGCGATCCGCCTCCACCGGGTGGCAGAGCGGCCTGCCGCGGCACGGGTCCGGGCGCTGGCGCCGTGCGTGTTCGTGGCCAACCACCGCTCCTGGTTCGACGGTCTGCTGGCCCTGGCGCTCTTCCCGGGCGTGCGCCTGCCGGTGAATGCCTCGTACCTGCGCATCCCGGTGCTCGGCAGCGTGATCCGTTGGTCGGGGTGCATCCCTTTCGACCGCACCTCCGCGGCCGGTGCGCTCGAGGGCGTCGGGAACGCAAGGAGGGTTCTGGCGCACGGTCTCAGTCTCTTCGTCTTCCCGGAGGGTACGCGAGGCAGGGGCCGGGGGACCCGGGCCTTTTCGGAAGTCTTCTTCCGCCTGGCCGTCGAAGCACGAGTCCCGGTCGTACCGGTGGTGCTGCAGTCGGACACGCTCGCTTTGTCGCCGGGCGCGCCGGGGTTCCTGTCCTGGCGGTGTGCGAGCTGGATCGTGCGGTTGCTGGACCCGCTGGCCGCCGATCCCCGCGATCGCCCCGCGGATCTGGCCCGGCGAGCGCGAGCCGATATCGCGGCATCGCTCGTCACTCTGGACGGATGAGGCCGGTTGGACGACACTCGACCGGCGAGTTCGACTCTCGAGGAGGTGAGATGAGCAGGATCGACGTGGGACCCGAGGAGATCCGGCGCATGCTCCCCCACCGGGAGCCGTTCCTCTTCGTGGACCGGGTCACCGAGCTCGAGCCGGACCTGCGTCTCGTCGCCGAGCGCACCCTCGACCCGGCCGAGCCCCATTTCGCGGGGCATTTCCCGGGGCGGCCGATCATGCCCGGCGTACTGATCACCGAGGCCCTGGCCCAGACCGCGGGCCTGCTTCTGGCGCTCTCGGCGATGGCCCGGGGAGAGGACCCCGGCGGCCGGCTGTTCTACCTGGCCCGCGCCGAGATGAAATGGACCGCGCCGGTGCTGCCCGGCGAGACCCTCACCCTCGAGGCCAGACTCGAACGATCCTTCGGCGCGCTGACATCGTTTGCGGTCCGCGCCTGGACACGGCGCAAGGACGCTGCTCGCGGAAGCTTGACCCTGGCTCAGGCGGACACGGACCGCGCGGCGCTCCCGTGACCGGGATTCAGACTCCGCGCTGGTACGCGGTGCACCTGCGATCGAACAGGGAGCGGGCCAGTGCCACACTGCTGGAGGAACGGGAAGTCGAGGTCTTCCTGCCCACCTACCGAGTGCTCTCCCGCCGCAAGGATCGCCGCGTCGTGCTCGAGCAGCCGCTGTTCCGCGGCTATCTCTTCGCGCGCATCGATCTCCGCGGGCCCGATCGCATAGAGGTCCTGCGAGCGCCGGGCACGGTCCGCATCGTCGGGTTCGGCAACGAACCGACGCCGATCCCCGATCCGATCGTCGACAGCCTGAAAATCCTGGTGGGAGCCGGTGGTGACGAGCTTCGGACCCACCCGCTGGTCCGTGCAGGGCGCCGGGTGCGGGTCGTGGACGGACCGTTCGCCGGGGCCGTGGGCGTGCTGGCCCGAGCGCCCGGGCACCGCGACCGCCTGGTCGTGGAGATCGATCTTCTCGGCCGGGCCGTGGCCGTGCCCATCGCGGCGGAACAGGTCGAGCCGGTCCTCGATCCCTGATCGGTTCAACCTCGATCAGGGAGAGCCAATCCGAGCAGCGCGGCGAGCTGGAGCGGCTCGGTGGTCTTGGGCAGGACGTGGTCGATGTCCTGCGACGGTTCGACATCTTCCACGTCCTTGCCGGTGAGGATCACGACGCGCCGCAGTGACGGGTAGCGCCCGCGCCAGGCTGCGGCGAGATCCGCACCCAGGGGCTGGCCCGGGCCGAGGTAGTGATCGCAGATGAGGTGGGTAACGGAGGTCGAGGACAGCACGGTCTCGGCGTCCTCCGGGGTCTCGGCGGTGACGATGCGATCGACCTTGCCGCGCAGCATCCGTCGCAGGGCCCGGCACACGGCGCTCTCGTCGTCCACTACCAGCAGCGTGGCCCGGAAGATCTCTTCCAAAAGCCCCCTCGATCTTCCTCCCCCCGATCAAACAGTTTCGAAGATCTTGCTTTCTGGGCCCTCCGTCAACCCGACCCGCTCAGCCGGCGAAACCCTCGAGGACCACGCCCCACTCCACCGCAGTGAAGCCTGTGCGCTCGAACGACGAGAAATCCGGTGCAACCGGCTCGTCGCAGTCGTCGGCGCCCTGCACCAACAGCCAAAGCCGAAGCAGGCTGTCCGGCGCGGGCTCGATGTCGAGCCCGATCACGTCATCGACCAGCGTCTCTGGCTGCGGGCAGACGCGGTAGCACGGCGCGTAAGGCAGGTGCACGGTCCAGTAGTCCAGGAAGTCGCTGATCTCGTCGGCCGTGAGTCCCATTTCGGAAAGCGCCTCCTCGAACCAGGCGAAGATGCCGGTGGCCGGGACCGCCCAGCCCGTGTCGTCCTGGAACACCCAGGGCACGGTGTGCTCGTAGAACAGGAAGCGGTACGAGCCATCGAGCAGGCCATCGGGCTCGGCCCAGACACTCCAGCCGTCGCCGTACTCGGGCGCCGAGGCGATCAGCTCGCCGGCTGAGGGGTCGATGGTCACCGCGACCTGCATCGCCTGCTCGGGGTAGAGGTAGATGTACGGCGCATCCGCCATGATTTCCTCGAGGTCGATATCGGCCTGGACGGATGCGCCCGCGGCCACCACCACGGAGTAAGCCTCGCCGGAATACATGTAGTCGTTCGTGTGGGCCTCCACCAGGTAGGTGTCCGGCGGCACATCGGGGATGAGGTAGTAGCCCTCCGCGTCGGTATAGGCCGGGCCGTAGACCTCCCACAGCGGGCTCTGGGCGTTCACCTCGATCCCGGCCTGGGCCGTGACGCCCTCGATCAGGGCGTAGCCCCAGATCTCGCCAAGATCCGTGTCCGCATCCGTGTCCGCATCCGTGTCCGCGTCCGTGTCGGCATCCGTGTCCGCGTCCGTGTCGGCATCCGTGTCCGCGTCCGTGTCGGCATCCG